>CAZZBP010000057.1:0-14463 GCA_964652755.1 uncultured Dehalococcoidia bacterium | reverse complement strand
CATCGTAGTCTTCCGGAGAAAAAAATGTCTAAGACCGCAGATGCCGTGATTATTGGCGGTGGAGTCATGGGATGTTCGATTCAATATAACCTCGCTGAAATGGGGATGACTAAAACACACCTATTAGAGAAAAATGTGATTGGTTCTGGATCGACAAGTAGGTCTCAGGCTATTTTGCGAATGCATTATTCGAACGAGGTCACGGCTAGGATGGCCTGGGAAAGCCTGAAGGTGTTTCAGCATTTCCACGAAATAGTTGGCTCATCTTCAGGTTACACGAGGACGGGCTACCTCCTTGTAGTCAGCGATCAAGATGCATCAGCAATGCGAGAAAATTTGTCAATGCAAAGGGAATTAGGCATTGACGCTGATGAAATTACAGCATCGGAACTGTCTGAAATTTGTCCTATGGTCGCCGTTCTTGAAAATGAAATCTATTCTTGGGAACCTCAGTCAGGCTATGCGGATCCATATTCTGAGACAACTGGGTATGCGCGCAAGTCGAGGGAGTTAGGATGCATCGTTGAAGACTCTGCGGAGGTTCGAAGCGTTGACGTTAAGGATGGTCGTGTCGTGGGAGTTAGAACGGATTCAGGAATAATCTCTACGGAAAAGGTTGTTGTAGCTGCTGGCCCGTGGTCTGGACCCTTGCTTAACTCGGTTGGATTAGATCTTCATCTTAAAACAATCCGGCATCAAGTTGTTCTGCTACGAAGGCCGGATGATCTGGTGCCAGAGCATCCCAGTATAGGAGATGTTATCCATGATCTTTCAGCACGTCCTGATGTAGGGGGTATTACCATGATTGGTGTGGGTGAGGAGGAGGGTATAGGCCCTGACAAATTTAACCAGGGAGTAGACATGCCGGTTGTCGAACGGACATTTGAAAACATGGTCAGAAGAGTTCCCGGACTTGCTACGTCCCTGTTCAGAGGAGGATGGTCAGGACTTTTTACTACCACCCCAGACTGGCACCCTGTTCTAGATGCTATCGACGGCATCGCGGGATTGTATGTAGCCGTGGGATTTAGTGGCCACGGGTTTAAATTGTCTCCCATGGTAGGAAAGGCCATGGGAGAAATCATGACATCTGGGCATTCAAAAACGATCGATGTTTCCGTTTTGAATGCCAAAAGATTTGTCTCCGGGGCCGGACTTAAGTCCCGGTATGGAATGCAGGTGTTGGCCTAATCAGAAATTTCCGCGATTAGCTCGATTTCGATCGGCATTCCGCCAGGAAGCGTAGCTACTCCGATAGCAGATCTGGCGTGCCGTCCCCTGTCCCCAAACACCTCTACTAGCAAATCGGAACAACCGTTAGAGACAGCGGGAGGTTCTGTAAAGTCTGCTGTAGCATTGACCATGGAGAGAAGTTTTACGATCTGAGTAACTCTGTCGAGATCGCCTAAATATCCTTTAAGTCGAGCCATCAAATTTACTGCAGTGAGTCGTGCAGCATCATATCCTTCGTCTATTGAGATATTGTCGCCAAGTTTTCCTTTATATTCGGACCCATCTGATTTTGGCGTAGGCCCTACACCGGATAGATATATTAGGTTGCCAGTTCTAACAACAGGAACGTAATTTGCCACTGGTGCCGGCGAATCTGGTAACGTGATTCCTAATTCTTGCAGTCTAGATTCGATCTTGCTCATCTGATTCCTCCCAATAGGGTTGATTGAGTGCTTGGATATTCCATGCTGTTAATATTAGCTTCCGATAACGGCTACGAGTTCAAGATTAATTCTAGTTCGAGTCGCTAGTGGAGCATATTAACAGAAGGAGATTTCGATGGCTCTTACAGCAGACAACGTTCGGTTAAAGGCCGTGAACCATGTCACATACAATGTGCGAGACAAGGTTGGGGCTCTGAAATTTTGGAAGGATGTACTTGGAGTGAAGGAGATTCCAAAGCAGGTTGATTCAGAACATATCATATGGCTCCAATTGCCAAGTGGGGCTATGGTACATCTTGTTGAAACCGCGGATGGACCATCGGTGCCATCCCACCACGGTGCGTTTGAGGTAGACGACATAGAAGCTGCCCAGAAATCGGTTCATGGCATGGATGTTGAGACTACTGACATTACTACGAGGAACGACGGGCAGAGGGTCTTTTTTTTGAACGACCCCGAAGGGAATAGGATCGAGGTTTGCACACGATCTGGCTTCGGCGTACTAGTATGATCCCGGGCAGATCACGTTGAGGTAGTAAGGCTCTCATGCTGAAATTTTTATCAAGTTATAGTCAGCAATCTGCCAGGATTGCCTTGAACAAGGGAATGTATCTCACTCTCTGAAAAGTTACGGGTTCTCATCCTAGGCACTATGTGTTCCAGTATATATCCGTAACCGTGGCCGCCGTACATGACAAGTCTGTGTTTAGTACAGATGTCGTGGGCTATCACAATACGATCCCCGATGCCGTCGTCGATCATGGTTCTAATAAAATCCATTCGCTGTGCATCACTAGGCATATCAAAATCAGATGGCTGGTAGTAGGAAATCTCGTTTCCAAAAAGATCCCACTCCAGTACACATTGTGTAGAGGCGATTTCTCTTAGCATATCTAGGGATGCAACTGTTCGGTCTAAGTGCCCCATGATAACCCTGGCCATGTCTGCGCCACTACTTTGAAGTATTTGTAAGATTTCCAATGGTGCTGCTTCGTTTCTTCCGGGATGAATGAGGATCGCTGCTCCGGTCTCTATTTGTGCCTGCGCCGATGCCCGAAGTACCTTTTGTTCGTTTCTTGTAAGAGGCCAAGAACAGCCAATTTCGCCTATGATCCCTGCTTTTACCCCGGTATTCCCAACCCCTGTTTGAATCTCGGCAACGATTTGTTTTGCGATATGCTCTTCTGACATATCAGCAACTTCATCTGGCTGGGCGGCATCGACATAATAACCTGCACCCATTACCACGTTTACTCCTGAAGCTCGAGATATTCGGGTCAGTGCTAGGGGATCTCTGCCGATTCCTATTGTGGTCGCATCTACAATGGTGCCTCCGCCATGTCTTCTGTAAAGTAATGCCTCGTTTACGGCGGTGTCTTCATCTAGGACGAGCAAGTTGTCGAGGTTGCTGTAGCAATACTGACGGATCCAGCCCAGGTTTTCTAAGGTGACTGGCTCGTGTGCGAGGCGTTGTGTAGTTGCTTCAGATGGAGGGTTAAACATAACTCCGAAGTTAATCAGAAGATGTTCATGGGTCATGGTTGGACCTAGTTCACTTGGCTGGATTGTACCTAGAACAGTTTGAACCATACCTTTCTGACTTTCTAATACCATACAAGTCTCCTAAAATTCGGGTTCAGTTTATTTCTCTAAATGTTCGGTTGAACATTGCAAATAACACCGTAAAACTCGCCAGTAGAATTCCGCTTATCATGAGTGCGTCGGGGGTCCCTATTTTCTGTGCTATCGTGCCGAATGGTACTGCGCTCAATGGCATCATTCCAAATGTCATCATGGATATGCTCATTACACGGCCACGCATCTTCTGATCAGAAGTAAGCTGAATCATAGTCATATTCATAGACATATACACTGAACTGGTCAAGCCAATAAATAAAAGGAATGGAACCGCAAGGGGAAAAGACGACATCTGGGAGAAAATAGCGAGAGCAATTCCCCAGGCGACTGAAGTGGAGAGCATGACGATTCCTCGTTTCCGTAAATTTCCCAATGCCGCCAATCCGATGGTGCCGACCGTGGCTCCAACGCCCATTAACATTAACAAAATGCCAAGACCGTCAGACTGAATGTTGAGTGCCTCTCTTGCCCATGCAGGAATTAGGGCATAGTAAGAGAAGCCGAAAAGAACCGGGATAAAGGTCATTACGAACAAGGCACGCAAAATAGGCTCGCTGAATGCATAAGTGAGCCCTTCACGTATGTCCGCCGCGACACTCTTTTTGGATGAGTCATTTTTTGATGGCGAGTAATTTACCATAGCTATAGAAATGGCTGAGAATACATAAATGGCAGAAACTATAAAAAAAACGCCCGCGGTATCCACGAGTAAAATCAAAAAACCTGCCAGTGCGGGGCCCGCTACCCTTGTAAGATTCATGCTCGAATTGTTGAGCGATATCGCGTTCATCAACTTGTCGTCCGGTACGATGTCAGAGATTATCACCTGTCTGCTGGGCATGTTTACGGCCATTAAAGAGCCGTTAAAAACTCCTATTATCATTATGTAAAAGAAAGTTACTGCGCCGGTGAAATCTAGGATACCTAACGTTAGGGTAAGTACTGCATTGCCGATCTGGCTTATAAATACCAATTTCTTTCTTGAAAACCTGTCAGACAAGGCACCAGCAAAAGGTGCAATTACAGTCATCGGTAGGGCGAAAGTGAGGGTTACCAAGGTCAAAGCCAATGGGGAATCGCCAGTGACGCGCAGTATCAACCAGCTTCGGGTGATCATTTGCATATTCATGGCCATGAATGAGACAAACGACCCAATCCAGATCCAGCGAAAATCCCTGTAAGAAAGAGAATCGAGTATCGTGGATAGTCGGAGTGAACCGCTAGGTTTTTCGTGACCAACTTCAGTGACAGAGTCTTCGGTACTATTAGCCTTCGCTGTTATGCTCAAATCACATTCTTTATAGGGGTGGAATATTTGGAGTAGAAGCCTCGGGACTTTAACATCCCGACTGGAATATCGTCAATTATTTCATGTTTTTTATTTCCCTATTTAATATGACCAAGTAAATTCCTTAATGAGGTCGCACGCACGACTGAACAAAATGGAACATTCCCTGTCCCAAATGAGGGCAGGCTGTGGAATAGAGATTTCGTGTTGAATCTGCTGGTAGCACATCGGCTGCTCGCTGGATTTTTCGCTCTTTTTATAGTTGTATCCGAGTTCATCGTTAAATTAGGGTGTGAGGCATGGGAGATAGGAGTAATCATTGCCACGTTCGGTCGCGCCGGAGTTTATAGTCGGACCCCTATCCGGGAAATGGAGACTGAAGTCAGGACCAAAGCGTGTGGTCTTACTAGGAATTCCCCTCTTTGTGGGGTCAACGATCCTGTATATACCTTTGCCGTCTGAATAGTGGATAGTACCTATTTGTATGACCCAGGGAGTTGGTCTTGCAATCGCTCCAGTTGCCACAAGTACTAACCTTGCTCCAAAGGCAAGAAGGGGCGAAAGTATGTCGTATATGGGGAACTCTATTTCAGTTGCCCAGTTGTATGCGCCACCATTTGGAGTTTTTCTCTATGTGACATTATGTGACACATGGTTCGTGACACATGGTACTGGAATTACCTTTATAGCGGCATCCGTCTTGGCATTAATGGCCTTTCTGATAGCACTTTTCATATCAGATACCGAAACCAGGATGCCCGAAGCTACGATTGGAGAGGATACTGAAGAGGCAAAAAAGGCTCCCCTAGTTAGCAAAGCGGCGGTATTTCCGACTTTTGTTTTTCTCACTTACGCTTTTACCATGGCACCGGTTAGTACGTTTCTACTACTCCTGGCGGAAGAAATAAGGATTACCTGAAGATTTCAACTCCTGGTTTTACTTTACCGTTTTATCAGGAACGACCCTGATAAACGGTAGGATCTCGGATAGACTTGGAAGAGGTGCCGTGATTGTTCCTGGTTTGGCCGTAGTTTCGGTGGCCATGTTCCTTCTTTCTCGGAGTCCTGTTGTACCGATGTTCATGGGGACAGCTTTTCTTCACGGTGTCGGTTACGGACTTATCTATCCTGGAATAAATTCACTTGTAGTCGACAGGGTTCCTGCGAAAGAGAAAGTATTTGCTCTTGCTACTCTTCAACAAGCCTGGGACGTAGGGGCTTCCGGCGGTAACTTTGTCCTGGGACCTGTGACTGGTGCGTTTGGGGTTGCCTCGGCGTTTGTGATAGTCGGGGGGCGACAGACAAGTGTAGTCGGCTACGTTGTTGTAAGTCGCGGAAAACGGCCCTGACTATTTGGTCTGTTAGACGACCACTCACGTGCTCTGTAAAATGCAGGCTCTAGAGAACAAGATACCGAAAATCGGTTATGTAGGAGTAAGGACATTGAACGGCGAGCAGTTAAAACAAAAGGTCGGTGGCGGGGGAATTATATATGGAACCATGATTAGCATGGGACGAAATCCGGGATGGGGTCGTACATTGGGGGCATTTGGTCTCGACTACGTCATCATAGATACAGAACATGCGGCCCGCAGCAGATCCGAGGTCGCAGATTACATGGCGGCTTTTAATTACACGGGAGTTGTTCCTATTGTGAGGGTTCCCATCCCAGCTTCACATTACGTCACCATGTTTCTTGATGCAGGGGCACAGGGTGTACTGGCTCCATACTGTGAGACGGTCGATGAAGTTAAAGAGGTCGTCGGTGCGACAAAGTGGAGGCCGCTCAAGGGAGTCCTGGCAAAAAAGGCAGTGGATTTTGGAGAATTTCCTAGCTTGGAAACGAAAGAATATCTTGAAAACAGAAATCGAAACAATGTTTGCATCATAGGAATCGAGAGTGTGCCGGCGATAAAGAATTTGGAAAGCATTCTGAAAGTAGACGGGATTGATGCTATTTTTGTGGGGCCGAACGATTTATCTATCACTCTAGGCGTTCCTGATCAGTACGACCATCCCGATTATGAAGCAGCGCTGAGAGAGATTATTGAAAAGTGTCGATCAGCCGATACTCCAGTATTAATCCACCATCAAACCGTGGAACTAACGCAAAAATGGTTAAGAGAGGGAGCCCGGTTTGTGCTTTATTCGAGCGACGCCAGGACGATGCATAATGGGTATCGGGATGAGTTTGGAAGAATCAAAGAGGTTGGTTCTGAACTTGGCGGCGGATCGATTGGCGATATTGGCGAGTCCGGCGAAATAATCTAAAGAGGATTTCAAATGCCCTGGAACTTTATACCCGTTAATGGCCCATATGGTGGTACGACAGAAGGACCTGTCTGGGATGGGGAATCGATCCTATTCACTTTTATCCCGGGGAGCGTGATACAGAAGTTTGATCCTGTCACTAGTTCGTCCACTACATTCAGAGAGGGGACAAACCATGCAAATGGCCTTGCCTTTGATTCGGCAGGAAGACTTTATGCGTGCGAGGGAGGTGCTCGCAGGGTAGTCAGGTATGATGGAGAGGATGTGACTGTCTTGGCTGATGAATTTGAAGGAATGAAATTTAACGTTCCTAACGACTTGGCGGTGGATCTAGGGGGGAGAGTGTGGTTTACCGATCCGTACTATGAAGGACCTGGTGGCGATTGGAGCATGGACAGATCAAACAAAGAAATTGAGCACGACTCGGTTTATTGCATAGATACAGAGGGAGATCATTCCACCGTCACGAGAGTTACCTTTGACACAACACGTCCGAACGGCCTCCTGTTCTCGTTGGATTACAAAACACTTTTTGTCGCCCAAAGTGGCCGGCTTCCGGAGGAAAAACGAGAACTCAGAGCGTATCCGATAAACCCTGACGGAAGTCTTGCAGAGCATAAGGTTCTACACGATTTTGGTGCGTACCGGGGAGTAGATGGGATGGTTTTGGACACTGAAGGAAATATAGTTGCTTGTGCCGGATACGAAGAGGGAGGACCTGGTCCGATGGTTTATGTATTTTCCTCTTCTGGAGATATTATCGAGACGCATCCGACTCCTTTTGATAGGCCAACAAACTGTACATTTGGAGGGGATGACCTATCAACTTTATTCGTCACTACTGGTGACGGATTCCTGTTGAGGGCTTTTACGGATAGGAAGGGAAGGCTCAACTATCCCAACTCATAAATGGGCGATGTCTGAAGGAGTTCAACTTAGTGGCTAATGGGATGGAGACCCCATTCAAGGGTACCGATGTCCTTGTAATAGGGGGTGGCATTGCCGGTTGTTCGGCGGCTTACTTTCTAGGAAAATTTGGCATAAAAGTTACCCTTCTTGAACGTGGGGAAGTGGCAGGAGAAGCTTCGGGACTTAACGCTGGGTCTATTGGAGCTTTGGGATGGGGAAACACCCCGGGACTTCAGGAGCACTTGACAATGGGCAGTCTTGAAATATTTAGACAGCTCGAATTGGACATGGGATATGATGTCGAGTTTCGTCAATCGGGCTCGATGACTGCCATTCATAATGATATTCAATACGAATATGCGCTGCAAAGGACAGCCTCACTACGAGCGGGGGGATTTAGCACGGAATTAATGACCTCCCGTGAGGCGCGCACTATTGAGCCGGAGTTAAATCCAGATCTTCCGGGTTATTTGTATTCCCCTTTAAGAGGGCAGGCTGATCCAATAAAGGCTACGAGGGCATTGGCTGATGCTGCGGTTGCATGTGGTGCTGCGCTTATAACGAGGGCCGAAGTCAAATTTATCACATACACAGGGAGGTCTTGGATCGTCGAAACCCAAGAACAATCGTATAATTCTGAAGCGCTTGTCTTAGCTACCGGTGCCTGGACAGCCTCGATAGGAGAAATGTTGGGGCTTAGAATCCCTGTCGTTCCTGTGAGGGGACAAATGTGGGCGACAGAGAGTATGCCTCCCCGGATATTCCACACAATTTCATCAATGGAGTCCTCTCATTTTTGGAGTCACACCCCGGTAACAGACGACGCCTCCCCTCCAGAACTCACACATGATGGTTCTGTGAGAGTGACTCGTCACCTTTACGGTAGGCAAAGAGGCAACGGAGAGATAGTCTTTGGTGGTGACAGGGAATTGCTCGGTTTCGATAGGGGTACAGACTTTGCTGGT
The DNA here is from genome assembly GCA_964652755.1 of uncultured Dehalococcoidia bacterium. Taxonomy (GTDB): domain Bacteria; phylum Chloroflexota; class Dehalococcoidia; order Lucifugimonadales; family UBA826; genus UBA11795. The sequence goes on along the minus strand of CAZZBP010000057.1, from coordinate 5,716 downwards.
ATCGAGACCAATAAGGGGCATGCGACAGAAGTTTTGCCGGTTCTTTCCGACCTATCTGTCAATAGAACTTGGTCGGGACTCATGCCGTTCTCACAAGATGGCAGTCCAATAATTGGACGCGTTCCAGGCAGGGATAAACTCTTCATAGTAACCGGTCTCTGCTCTTCGGGTTTTGGGCGGGGACCTTCAGCAGGACAACTTGTGGCAGACTTAGTTTCTAGGGATGAGGCACATCCAACACTCCTCGAATCAGATCCATCCAGATGTATCAAGGAACTATGATCAATTAGACGCATGTCAGTTGCTCAAATATAATTTACCTGCTTGAATTTGACTTAGCGATATACCTTACAACCCACAGCTAATTCGACTCGGGAGAATAACTAGAAATGACATCTCAGACGATCAACATTGGTCTCATAGGCGCTGGTGGCAATACGAGACTCAGACACATCCCCGGTTTTGTCGCCATAGACGGAGTTACGGTTTTTGGAGTTTGTAATCGAAGTAAGGAGTCTGGCCAGCGGGTAGCGGATGAATTTGGAATAGAGAACGTGTACGACAGCTGGGAGGAGCTTGTTGCGGACCCTGACATTGACGCTATCTGCGTTGGAACGTGGCCGTATATGCACTGTGCACTGGTGTTAGAGTCCCTCGAACATGGGAAGCATGTTATGACAGAGGCTCGAATGGCCCTGGATGCTGCAGACGCTCATATTATGCTAGAGGCTGCAAGGCACCATCCTGACCAAGTAACCCAGATTGTCCCGGCACCACACACGTTGAATCTTGATAAGACGATTAAAGAGCTAATTGAAGAAGGGTATGTTGGAGACGTCTTGTCCGTAGATGCTTCCATTACCCAAGGCGGGTTTGTAGATGTGAAGAAACCCTTTCATTGGCGGCAAAGTCGGGACTTTAGTGGATTTAACATCATGGGTCTTGGAATTTGGTACGAGGCTATGATGAGATGGATTGGTCCGGCATCAACGGTGCAGGCTCTTACGCGAACAACCGTAAGGAATCGGAAGGATGAGTCAGGTAAATCGCACGTCATCTCTGTCCCAGATCATGTTGAAATACTATGCGAAATGTTTTCAGGCCCTACCCTCCATATACGTTTCAGCGACGTTTTGGGTCATGCACCAGACAATGCTGTGTGGATATACGGTACAGAGGGAACCCTACATGTCGACGGGGCCAACTTAAAGGTGTATGGCGGTCAGTAAAATGATACCGGGTTGAGATTGCCATCAGACCAGAACTGGCTGGTGGCTGGCGAGTAGAAGAGGAATTCATAAATGCGATTAGAGGATTGGAGGAGATAACACATACTTCTTTTCAGGACGGAGTACGCTACATGGAATTTACGGAAGCGGTCACAAGGAGTGCCCAGTCGGGGAAGAAAATTAACCTTCCGTTCTAGACTTAATGTCAGGAAAATTCCTGACATTATCGGAGTAAGAAATGCCCCTCAACTTCAATGAACTAATATCAAGATCTCTTCCACCGGATATTGAAATGCCGTCTGGGCTGAAAGAGGACGTGGAATATATATTCTCTGTAACTTATACAGATCCAGATGCTATGGATGTAGCGGAATTTGCTAAAGCAGCAGGGAGAGCTGTCGATAGAGAGGGTCGAGATCTTAGTACCTATCCGCCCCCACTTGGCCACTTGGGCCTCAGACAACTGATAGCAGATCAACTCAGTGATAACCGTGGAATCGATGTCTCCGAGGACAATGTATTTCTTTCAAGTGGAGCGGGGGGAGCATGCCAGACTATTGTGGATGCGTTCGTTGAACCGGGTGATGTTGTCATGATGGATGAATATTGCTACCACGGCAGTCTTAACATGTTTTTGAAAAAAGGTGCGAGACCAATACACATCGACATGGATGAAGATGGGATGCTACCCGAGAGACTGGAGGAAGAGATTAAGAAGAAAATATCAGAAGATATTCAGCCCAAGATGATCTACACCATTCCGGTCTATCACAACCCGACAGGTTCCACTATGAGCCTTGAAAGGCGAAAACAAGTCGTTGATATTTCCAATCGATACGGAATACCAATTGTGGAGAACGAATCTTACGCTGATTTCCGCATTGACGGCCCGACCCTGCCGCCTGCGATGATGGGGTTGGATGAACAGGAAGGAGTTATATACCTATCGGCCTTTACGAAACTGCTTGGATGCGGATTACGTATTGGCTTTGGGGCCTTTCCTGAAAATGCAAGACAACCGTTGCAAAAGGTGGGTTTCGGAATGAGTCCGAGCCATCTCACCTCCATGGCAGTACATGAGTATCTTCGGGGTCACAGAGATAAATACGTGTCAGGAGTAGCTAACTCGCTCCGGGAAAAGCGTGACGCGTTATTGAGATCACTGGGTGAATATTTTCCTCCTTCTTGCAGCTGGACGGAACCTAGTGGAGGGATGATGCTATGGGTAGAGTTACCTGAGGGGGCAGATACATGGGATGCACTGGAAAGAGCAGTCGTCCGAGGAGTGAAGTACAATCCGGGGCCAGTATTTCGGGCGGATCGGAAGGCGAGAAATAAACTAAGGTTGACTTACAGCCACAATAGCCCCGAAGAAATTGAAAAAGGCATAGCTATCCTCGCCGATGTGTTTGAAAAAGAGGGATTTTTTCGAGGTTAATAAATGGCAAGTGGTATACGGATTACAAGTGAAGAAGTCAGGCATCTTTCCGTCTTGACCAGAATCAATATGACTGATGAAGAGGTTGAGATAATGAGAGATCAGATGGCCGACATACTTAAGAGTATCGAGGTTTTGAGGCAGGTTGATACTGAAGGGGTTGAACCAACAGGCCATTCTGTTGACCTGGATTCAGTCATGCGCGAGGATATCTCAAGTGATTCAATTCCCTTGAAAGACGCCCTGTCGAATGCTCCTTTAATCGAAGGAGACTTCATACGAGTTCGCGCGGTTCTTGAATAGTTTCATAGCTGGATATCGGTAAATGACAGGAATAGACGTTAGAGGTCTGACTATTCGTCGTGCGCGCGAATTGCTTGACAGTAAACAATTATCATCTGTAGAGCTGACCGATGCTTACCTGTCCCGTATTGAGGAGATTGAAGGGGAAGTCAATTCTTTCGTCACCGTAACGTCAGAGGTCGCTTCTCAACAAGCGCTGTTGGCGGATCGTCTAATATCCCTGGGAGAACAGGGGGTACTCACGGGGATTCCTATGCAGCTGAAAGACAATTTTTGCACTAAAGATGTGCTTACTACATGTGCCTCCCATATGCTCGAAAATTTCGTACCTCCGTATGACTCTCATGTTACTGAGCGTTTGAAGTCATTGGGGGCTGTTATGGTTGGGAAAGGCAATTTGGATGAATTTGCCATGGGATCTTCCACAGAGAACTCTGCGATTAAACCTACAAGGAACCCTTGGGATTTGGATAGAGTGCCTGGCGGAAGTAGCGGAGGACCTGCGGCGGCGGTTGCTGCATCACAATGTACTTTTTCTCTTGGTTCAGATACTGGTGGTAGTATCAGACAACCTGCCTCTTTTTGCGGTGTTGTGGGTATGAAACCAACATACGGTCTCGTAAGCAGATATGGGTTGGTCGCTTTTGCGAGTTCTTTGGACCAGATAGGTCCTCTGACTACTGATGTTATGGACAGTGCTCTGGTTCTTTCGCAAATAGCTGGCTACGATAGGAGGGATTCGACTTCGATTAACGTGGAAATCCCGGATTATTCCAAAAGTTTAGGAGAAAGTCTCGATGGGTTCCGTATTGGTGTTCCAATAGAGTACTTTACCGAAGGAATACAACCTGAAGTGGAGAGGTCTATCCGAGATGCAATATCTGTTCTGGAAGGGCTTGGAGCGAAAGTTAGCGAGACTAGCCTTCCTCATTCAGCGTTCGCGCTGGCGGTCTATTACATAATTGCCCCATCTGAGGCATCGGCCAACCTTTCCAGATATGACGGCGTTAAATACGGTCATTCGGACAGAAATGCTGAAACGATGTGGGAAGGTCTCGAAAGAACAAGGCAGGATGGATTCGGGCCTGAGGTAAAACGCCGAATAATGCTCGGGACCTACGCCCTGTCCTCCGGTTACTATGATGCTTATTACTTAAAAGCCCAAAAGGTGCGAACACTGATCCGAGCGGAGTTTGAAGAAGCATTTAAGGAATATGATGTGCTTGCCATGCCGACTTCGCCGTCTACAGCCTTTAATTTGGGCGATAAAGCAAATGACCCTCTCCAGATGTACCTGAACGATATATTTACAATTCCGGCGAATATAGCTGGTATACCCGGTATATCTGTTCCTGGTGGTTTCGTTGATGGACTGCCTGTCGGACTGCAGTTCATGTCAGGCGCACTTCAAGAGCAAAAATTGTTCCAGGCCGCTTATGCTTACGAGCAGGCTACAGACTGGCATATGCAAACTCCTTCTCTATAAGGAAGATAATATGCCTAGCGAATCCGAAGATATATCCATAGGAATCACTGGGCTTGCGGAATGGGATATTCCGCCGGAGCAACTAGGCAGGGGGCTGACGTTGTTGACGAATCGAGGTCCAATTCAAACGATAATACATCACGATCCGAATAAACCTACCTGCCGAGGGGTTGTATGGGTGAGTGGAGCCAAGGGCGGGTTTGATGGCCCAGGGGATGGACTTTTCAGGATGCTTGGAAACGAACTTTCACCAGAGATCACTTCGATAAGAGCTAACTATCGGAAGCCTAACGATCTTACGGAATGCGTTATGGATACACTTGCTGCAGTTTCGTTTCTCGGCGGCACCGGTCACACGGATATTCTTCTTGTCGGACACTCGTTTGGTGGAGCTGTAGTAATAAAAGCGGCTCCATTTAGCGACCTTGTTAAAGGAGTCGTTTCGCTGTCGAGTCAAACTTACGGCGCGTCAGAAGTCGCAAACGTTTCTCCAAGACCACTTCTATTAGTCCACGGCGAGAATGATACGGTCCTATCTCCAGACTCATCCAGAAGGATTCTTGAATGGGCCCAGGAACCGAAGGAACTCAAACTTTATCCAGGCGCTGGACACGGGCTTAGGGAGTGTGGTCAAGAATTGAAGGGATTGGTAGGGATCTGGATTCGGAATCATCTCTTTTTGCCGAGTAAGACTGACTCGTAGCGTAGTTCAGATCGTTGGGATATACTCGCTAGCGCCTACAAAACATTTTCATGACAATCAGCCGGAATGGGAGTATAGATATGGGAGAGCTTGACGGAAAGGTTGCGATTATCACAGGGGCAGGTCGGCTTAGGGGCATTGGAAGAGCTGCAGCTGTAGCCTTGGCTCGATTAGGGGCAGATGTTGTAGTTACCGGTACTGGTCGTGATCCTTCCACTTTTCCTGACGATGAGAAAGCAATTGGATGGAGGGATGTAGAAAGTGTCGCCGAACAGGTTCGAGCTGAAGGCACACGTGCTCTCACACTCAAAGTCGATGTATCTAATGCTGAGGATGTTCAAAGCATGGTGGATAAAACCGTGGAAGAGCTCGGCAGAGTTGATATATTGATTAACAATGCTGCATATGCAAGGGGGATAGATCGCGTTCCAATTCTTGATCTTGATCAAGATATATTCCAGAAGGTAATGGATATCAAAGTTACGGGTACTTATCTATGCACCAAAGCAGTAATCAGGCACATGATTGATCAGGATGATGGTTGATAATTCGTGAAT
>CAZZBP010000056.1:9595-14526 GCA_964652755.1 uncultured Dehalococcoidia bacterium | reverse complement strand
ACTATGAAGTTGTTGGTACGCCTTTTAGCCTAAAAACCTTGAGGCCCTACCAACGCCTGATTGGTAGCATGGACATCTGTCGTGGCATGACCATTTCTGGCAGCAGGTACAGTCGAAGGTAGTAATCCGTTAATTCTCTCGATTAGAGATCCAATTCTATCGACCGTATCGTCCCCAATTTCTTCACGAAGCTCACTGAAATGCTCGAGTAAATAAGAAGCAGGCTTATACCTGTCGAACTCACCTCCCGATATACCTACTGAACTAAAGTAATCTTTTACTCGTTCTACGATTCGCGGATTACTCTCCGAAATCATTTTCATTGTTAAAGGCTTATCTAAATCTGTGTAGTAAGCTAAATTCACTAACTTCAGGTAGAAATTTGGCTCAAATAGGTCTTCAATATCAGCATCACGAACCCTCGTAACCTCTACCCATTTAACGGCATTTTCATTGGGTTTCTTGCCTTTTGAAACGTTGATTCTCTCCACCCGTTCTTTATTGGTTGGTGTGATGTCCATCATAACCGCAACACTCACATAATTCTCACCTAGGAGAGATACAAAAGTAGGAAGATTCTCTGCGCTTCCCACGGGCACAACAACCCACCTGGGATCCATACGAGCAGCCCCGCGAGCAGCAGCCATTTCACCCATGGTCTGGAAAAATATTAGATCAGAAGCAGAATTCACCATTAGGCAATGCGGTGCCATAAACAAAGTTTGCGCCATCTGATATCCAAGGGCCATCTGCAAAGGAAACACCGTTTCGCTGTCATTATCTACTGCGTCGTGACTTACAGTCGTTCCTTTTCCATCCATGTCCTGAACAGTTCTGACACGGCTAAGTTTTCCCAGGTCGACCATAAAAGGAGAATGAGTGGTATATATGACCTGACAGTGCGGTGCCAAGCGTTCATCCATAAATCTGAGGAAATCTTTTTGAGCCATAGCATGAAGGGCGGTACCTGGCTCATCCAGCAATATAACTAGATCTGATTCCTCCGTCTCTTCAAGATGGGAGAAATATGAAAGAAACGAGAAAAACCAGACAAATCCCTTTGATCGTTCATCAAATGAAACTGTAACGCGATGCCTAGCATTTTCAATACGCACATGCAGTATTTTCCCTTCTGCTGGATTATTAGGATCCGCTTGCGAGAGATCAAATTCTACTTTGAGTTGCCTATTCTGTTGCCAGTACTCAAATATCTCATCCGTGATAGTTATTGACGCTGACTCCAACTCGACTTTGATATCTTCATAACTGAGGTCCTCCTCAAGATCTTCCAAACTAACTCCTGATAAGGTTAAGAGTGACATAAATGTCCTGTCGGAATCATCAAGGGCTCCCATCTCTTGGGTTCGTTTTTTTAAGTCATTTATAGAAATTTTTCCGCGCATTATGCTGTAATTATCAAAATAAACGAATTTTGGTAACCATTTCTCAAGAAAATCTTCCGCAATTTTGACTGCGACGGGAGAAATTGCCTTCAAAGATTCTTCTTTGGTACCATTCGCAGCACTCCGAAATGAAGAAGGTACTGCAGGAAATGTGGTTGTCCTAGCATCAGGCATGACCTCTACTGAAGACGATTCAGATACTTCCACTTGCCAGTGCCGCTCGTTCTTGTAGTTCTTACCCACGACGACCTTATTTGAAGAGAGGACCCCAGCACCGAAGTTTGCTTCTATTTCGGAAACTTCCTCCTCGGAAAGTTCAAATTCTGCCTGAGCAACGATACAGGGATGCTCCTCATGAATTCTCTTATAACGAATGTACCCTTTCCTGGGATAATCGTGAATATCAAATTCATCATCTGCTCCAGATATGGAGTTTATCTTTCGGATAGCTTGCAGAAACGCTGTTTTACCCGACTCGTTCTTACCAACAAGAGCAGTCACATCCTCAAGTTCAACCCACGACGAGTCATCTATGCTCTTATAGTTATTTACTCTTGCCCTTGTGATTTTCATGGTGCCTCCCTTTCCACGAGACGCCGCCGGTGAGGCCGCGTTACTTTCACCAGGCCAAGTTTTTTGAAACCTCGCCCCGTGTGAAGGTGTTTTTGCAACAACGTCAAACACCTCCCACAGGCAAGCTAACCAAACGTACATTACAGTCGCAAGGTCTTTTTGGAGTCGAATTAAACTAATTCGACAAAATGCGATGTCGAATTAGTTCTGTTTGTTGACCTATATCTGGCTATAGCCACTCCCAGGTCTTTCAGGATCAACGCCTGTGCCTTTAGCTTCATTTATCCAGCCAAATTCCTGGAGTATTTGTTGACTGTACGTAACCCTACCGCTCACTTTATCTATGGGTTCTGTCGCCAACAGAAGTGCTGCCTTCGCCATAAACTCCGCATCTTCACCACGGGGGTCATCCATACCACTGACTAGATTATGGAAAACAGTGCCCGGTGTCGGGACCACCTGGGAAGGAGAGACACACGTCACAGAGACACCTTCTCTATAAACTTCCTGCGCTAACCCTTGAGAAAATCTTTCCAAGGCAGCTTTCTCCGCACCATAACAGGTACCCCCAGAGTTAGCCGGTTGGTCGATATAAGGTCCTCTGCCAGGCCCTATAGCGGCACCCGACGAAATGTTTACGATACTTCCTGAGCGCGAAGGGATCATGTCAGACAGAGCAAGCTGGCTCAAAATGAACGGTGCGTGGAAGTTTACCTCCCACGACCTCTTCCAGCGCCGTATAACATAATCTTTTACTGGAACAAAGTATGTCAACGCAGCATTATTTACAAGAATTTCGACCCCGCCATAGGCTTTGTGAGCTTCATCAAAAAGTCGCTGGCAATCATCCTCTATGGAGATGTTTACGGTGGCTGCGATAGCCTCACCTCCTTTCTCGCGTATATCAGAGACCGTCTTTTCTAAAGAACCTTCCAGAGGATGATCTCCTTCACGCAAAGTGCGTGCTGCGCACACCACTTTGCCACCTTCTGAAGCGAATAACCTTGCTATTTCCGCTCCAATTCCCCTGCTCGCACCAGTTACGATCACATTTTTTCCGTCGAGTTTTCCCATGTTCATTCTCCTAATTGAACCTACAATATACATCTGGAACATGCCATATCAAACGAAACTTTATGGAGATATCTCTTTGAATGCTTATGCTATTCTCTACTAAGTACAAGTATTTTATTTAGGTGTTACCACCGGAACAACTTATGAGGGTGAATAGCAAATGCAATTGCGGCTTGCTGCTTGCCTGTTCGGTACCCGTTGACCCGAAGATGAACCGAAAACTACAATTGCTAGTAGCATACTAATCATACGGGAATTAGGCTGCGAACAAATCCGCCAATCAGGCAGAATCGTTTGAAAGATCCAATAAGTGGAATACCCTCCTAAATGACGATGACTCATAACGGCCTCACCCTTTGTTAATACAACCAATCATACTGGCGGGAGGGTCGGGCACGCGTTTGTGGCCTCTTTCACGAGAGCAGTATCCAAAGCCCTTCCTAAGCATTTCAAGAGTGAATTCAATGCTTCAGGAAACTGTCTTGAGGTTGGACGGGATAGAGTCCTTTGACCCCATAGTGGTATGCAACGAGGAACATCGATTTCTAGTTACGGATCACTTCGAACAGATTTCAAGAACCCCACAGACCGTTATTCTCGAACCAACGGGTCGAAACACTGCTCCTGCTCTAACATTAGCTGCAATTTATTCAGCAGCAAGGGATAGCCAAAGCGTAATTCTCTCCCTCCACGCAGATCATATCATTCGGGACACGTCAGCTTTTAGAAAAGCGATAAATTTGGGCTTGCCATTAGCAGAAAATGGTGGGATCGTGACTTTCGGAATAGAACCCACCGAACCAAACATAAGTTACGGCTACATAAAAAAAAGTTCAGATGGTAAAGACTATTTCTCATTATTAGACTTCGTTGAAAAACCAAGTTCCAAAAAAGCAACATCAATGATGAACTCAGGGGAATATTTGTGGAATAGTGGTATTTTCATGCTCCGTTCCTCGTTATGGATCGAACAAATTAGATTACATTCACCGAAGATTTTTGAGGCCTGTGAGGTCGCTATGGCCAAGGGAGGTAGAGACGGGGCATTCTTCAGGCCAAGCAAAAAACAGTTTGAATCATCTCCTAACGATGCAATTGATTATGCCGTTATGGAAAAAATGGCGGGAAACGAAAGTGATGGTCCGGATTGCTGGGTAATTCCATTGGATGCAGGTTGGTCAGACGTTGGAGCGTGGTCTACCTTCTGGCTTGAAGGAGAGCATGATGCCTCTGGAAACGTGACGTCTGGAAGCGTATACCTTGAGTCCGTTAATGACTCTTTAGTTTTGAGCAATCATCGCACTGTTGCCGCAGTCGGAATAAAGAAGGCAATTATTGTTGAAACGAAAGATGCCGTTCTGGTCACTAACATAGAGCACGAACAATCTGTAAAAGATTTAGTAGCAAATCTTGGTGAGGAACTAGAAGTGCTCAAAAAGAATCATCAAGTTGTTAGTCGGCCTTGGGGAACTTATGAAATCACTGATTCTGGATCTGGATTTCAAGTAAAACATTTATACGTCAAAGCTGGCGAGTCGCTCTCTCTACAAAAACATTCGCACAGAGCTGAGCACTGGGTTGTCGTTAGTGGAGAAGCTACAGTGACTCGTGAACAAGACGTTTTTACGCTCAAAGAGAACGAGTCAACTTTTATTCCCGTCGGTGCCAAACACCGACTTCAGAATAAGACGACGGAACCTCTTGAGATCATAGAGATACAATCCGGATCGTATCTAGGGGAGGATGATATAGTCAGGTTTGAAGACAAATATAACAGGATGAAACCTCAATACGGCACATGGAATAAATAGGAATAGGAAAACAAAACCATCTTCTAGGTATCTTAATCTTAGTTTGCTTTCAAAATACTGGGGAGAGGAG
>CAZZBP010000056.1:0-9495 GCA_964652755.1 uncultured Dehalococcoidia bacterium | reverse complement strand
GCTCTCGTGCAAGGTCTTCAAGCCCTGGGGCTAAAAACAGTTGCTCCCGAAGAGTCCACACTAGATCAGGTCACCCCAGTGTGGATCCCGGAAGGCGTAGATTACGACGTAGTAAGGGGCAAAGAAGATTCGATTGAAATAGGAAAGGGTCTTGGAGATTTCTCTGGCAGAGTATAGCGAATGAGGTTAATGGGGGAATCAAGTAAAAAGGAATACGGTCTGATGCTTCTGTCCACCATGGAGAAAATATTGCCGAGATCGGGTTATGGGGTTGCCATGTGCGAAGCTGTTTCAGCAGCCAGCTGAGTTTATTCAGGGGATTAACGAACCTGATCTGTTATTCCCAAAGTAGCTAGTATTCCGGCTAGTCAGACCAAGCTCGGAACAAGAGGATTTTCGTTGAGCAGATAATGCTAACTGCCGAAGATTATTCAAGAATCATTACTTTAAAAATCAATTAGCTTTGTCAATACCTTCATTTATCTCTGTGTGAGAAGGACCTAACCGTTAAACATCAATACGAAGGTAAAATTGTTACCCTGTGCGTAAAATACCTATTATTTTCCCGATAGCATTGATAGCCATAGTAGCCACCCTTCTATTCTCTGGAATTTATGCACTAGCGGATAATACTGTGAATCAGTCTGATGCTATATCTTCTAAATATGAATGGCATGAGAATACTGCTATCTGGATCTGTCCTTTTCACTAACCCGTTGAAAATGAAAGAATAATGAGCTAGCGGAAAATATTTCTTGTATCAAAAATTCTATAAAGGGGGATCCAGTAGATTATGGGCAATCTAGACAATCATGTAGCAATAGTAACAGGATCTGCGACTGGCATTGGGTACGGAATAGCAAAACGCCTTGCGAGCGAAGGAGCTAACATCGTGATGGTGGACTTAGACGCAGAAATGACTGAACAATCCGCCAGCGAATTAGGCTCACGTGGTACCTCAGTCGAGATAAGTCTCGGAGATGTTTCGGAGCCCCTAACTGCGCAAGAGGCTGCGGCAAAAGCTCTTGACCGATGGGGACGGATTGACATTCTGGTTAACAATGCAGGTATTGGTGGCGTAAACGGAAATATATGGGAGTTGGATGTCGAAGAGCTTGATAGGGTTTACAGAACCAACTTTAGGGGTGTTTTCTCTTTTTGCCATGAAATTATTCCACACATGATTGAAAGAGATTACGGGCGAATAGTAAACATTGCATCCATCGCAGGAAAGGAGGGAAATCCCAGGATGGTCCCATACTCTGCTACGAAGGCCGCTGTGATCGGTTTAACCAAATCCGTTGGAAAAGAGCTAGCTGGGACAGGTATTCTTGTCAACTGTGTAACGCCGGCTGTTGTACAAACCCGAATTCTTGAGGAATTCACTCCGGAACAGGTTCAATATATGGTGGATCGAATACCTGTAGGAAGAACAGGGGAAATTAGTGAAGTCGCAGCTTTAGTCGCATGGCTTTCGTCCACTGAATGTTCATTTAGTACGGGTGCAGTTTTCGATATTAGTGGAGGACGGGCAACGTATTAGATTCATCCCGAATCGGACGAATAAATATGAAAGGGCTGAGCCTTTTGAATCCCCGCGTGATGAGTGGTCACTATAGTTTTGAGAAACTCAACACTGTACGATATTATGCTGATTGGGGGTAGAGACGACGTGGGCCCCTATATCACCGTTATTGAATCACCAACCGAAATGGTTCCTCCGGATTCTGCATAGGCTAGCATTCCCCGCTGACCTTTCAATTCCACTTGTAACCCCTGCCTAATTTCGTCCATACGACTACAGGGTTCACATTCCCCGGTTATCTGAAGAACAACTTCTAACCCAACAGAAACTCTGTCCCCATCCGCAAGGGACGATAACTCTAAACCCTCCACAGTGATGTTTTCCCGAATCACACCGTCGTCAAGCTGAAATCGGGATAGGGTTTCCCGATCCATCAGCAATATTTGCCTTCTGGACCTGACGCCATCTGAACGGAGATGTCTATCTCCTTCTATTCCTTTGCCAGCAAGGACTACTGCTTGATCGACTTCCTCCATAGGATCTCGACTTCCTACACAAAGCCTCAGGGAGGCTATCTTTCCTTGCTTAATATTCGCCACGTATGTACCTCCGCTTGCGTAATCTCTTGAAGAAACTGTGTCCCTAACATCTTTCTATTTTCAGTTAAATTCCATTGTATAACTATCTTGACTACACAAAGTATCCACCCTCCAATATCCGGCTTATTCGACAGAACATAAAGCATTGTATAATCGCCAAGTTGTTGATGAGATTGAGGAACATATCAATGATTTGAGGAGTATCAACTATGCCTAAAGGAGAGCAAGTTGGCAGCGGGAAATTCTTATACGAATTTGTCGATGATTGGGAGAGCCTCCCCAAAGGGTATTCTTGGCCGGAGACTGCGGGAGTTATAACAGACTCCAAAGATAACGTTTATGTGTTCAACAGAGGAGATCATCCGATGATGGTTTTCGACAGCAACGGTAACTTTCTTGACTCGTGGGGTGAAGGGATTTTTTCCCGTCCACACGGAGTGAGCCTCGGTCCAGACAACACAATTTATTGCTCCGATGATGGAGACCACACTGTTCGCCAATGCACGTTTGAGGGCAAGGTATTAATGACAATAGGAGCGGCTGGAAATCCAAGCCAACCTTTCAGCGGATTGCCTTTCAATAGGTGTACCCACACGGCAACTGATCCAGAAAGTGGAGATATTTTCATAACCGACGGTTATGGCAACTCCAGAATCCATAAGTATTCACCTGATGGCAAGCTAATCGAGTCTTGGGGTGGGCCAGGTGTAGGAGAGGGCGAGTTTAATATAGTTCACAATATAGCCACCGACAGAGATGGATATCTATACGTATGCGATCGGGAAAATCATCGAGTGCAGGTGTTCGACAGGCACGGTAAGTTCGAATCTATTTGGGCAACTGTGCATAGGCCATGTGCTATCTATATTGATGATGAAGAACGAGTCTACGTTGCCGAACTTGGATACGGCACCCCCATAAGTCAGTCTGTGCCGAATATAGGTCCCAGAATCAGCGTGATGGATAAGAGCGGCACAGTTTTGGAGAGAATCGGACACCTGGGTTACGGACTCGGACCGGGACAGTTCGTCGCCCCACACGGCTTGTGTTTAGATTCTAAATTGAACATGTATGTTGCAGAGGTTTCTCGTACCAATATGAGCCACTATACAACACCACCTGATGTAGTGAGGAGCTTCCAAAAACTCAGGAAACTCCCATAAATGTGACGAATGTATATCCCTGATGCTAACCTAGCACCAACGGACTGGATCTAACAAAACATTACGCAAGTGCTTTGTACCAATAGGGAGGCAGAGATATGGCGACATCACAGGCGAAACTGACATTAGTTGAAAGAATGAACGAATCGGGATCAAATTTCCTTAAGAGCCTCTCTGCGGAACAGAAGCAAAAAGCATGTTTCCAGTATCTCGATGGGGAAAGGTTATTTTGGTATTACCCTCCAATGAACCGGCATGGGCTAGCTCTTCGTGATATGGATGAAAAGCAACGTGAACTCGCGTTTGATCTTATGTCGACCGGGCTTACTGATAGGTCTTACAGTCAGGCGCGTAAGATCATTGATCTCGAAAATGTGCTGGGCCCTTTAGAAAAGGAGAGGGGCGTCAAATCCTTTAAGCGAGACGATGAACTCTATTATTTCACAGTTTTTGGTGAACCGGGCGGAGAAAGTCCATGGTCATGGAGGACCGAAGGGCATCATGTCTCATTGCACTTCAGCGTTTGGAATGGTGAAGTAATTTCCATGACGCCATTTTTCTTTGGAGCAAATCCTGCTGAGGTCCCAAGTGGCCCCAAATCTGGCCTGCGAATTCTTGGTGACAGGGAAGACATAGCATTTGATCTCCTTAATAGCCTCGACAACGGCCAGCGTAAAAAGGCCCTGATCTATGGAGAAGCACCCTATGACATCATCACCTACAATAGCTCGAAAGTGAGTCTCCCTAGAGAGGAGGGACTTCCTATCTCCAAGATGGATAACACCCAGAGAGGTATCGTCTCCTCACTTATATCCGAATATATAAACCAAGTACCAGAAGAGCTTGCAAAACGAAAAATGGCGCAACTCGATGAGTTCGGTATCGAGAAGGTATTCTTTGCATGGGGCGGCGGGACCGAGCTAGGTAAGGAGCACTACTACCGGCTACACGGCGGAAATTTTGTGGTTGAGTTCGATAACAGACAAAATGGTGCCAACCACATCCACTCTGTGTGGAGAGATGTCGACAATGACTTTGCCGAAGATGTGATGAGACAACATTTACTTGCTTATCACGTCCTTTAGGCGTACAGCCTAGGTTCTAGTCAACTATGAAGGGGCGTCTTTTAGTACCCCTTCATAGTAGTTGCGGGGTTATAGACGAGCGTTAGACCTCTCTAAACTCTCCTTCCACAGTGTTGTCAGGGTCTTGACCGTCGCCACTCTCAGGATCGGTCGGTGCTTCCCCATCTTGGCCACCCGGTACATTGCCCGTCTTGCTATAAACTTCCTGGCCAACCTTTTGAACAGATTCCTGCAATTGTTGCAGAGCGTTCTCTATCGAAGTAACTTCACCTTCTTCCAAAACCGTCTTTAAAATCTGAATTTTCTCTTCTACCTCTGATTTTAGTTCCTCAGAAACATGCTCTTCGTTCTCTTTGAGCATTTTTTCGGCGGCGTACATCGCGGTCTCCGCATTATTTCGAACTTCGACTTCTTGTCGTTTCTTGCTATCTTCCTCCGCATTCTGCTCCGCCTCATCAACCATTCTGTCAATCTCATCTTGGGAGAGACCCGAACTAGCCGTAATCGTTATACTTTGCTCTTTACCTGTACCCTTATCTTGAGCGGAAACATTTAATATGCCGTTAGCATCTATATCAAAAGTCACTTCGATCTGAGGAATACCACGGGCAGCTGGAAGGATGCCATCCAAGTTAAATCTACCGATTGTTTTATTCTCAGATGACATCGATCTCTCCCCTTGAAGTACATGTACTTCGACGGAAGGCTGGTTATCGGATGCCGTGGTGAATGTCTCACTCTTTGAAGTCGGTATGGTTGTATTCCTGGAAATCAACGCAGTCGTGACTGATCCTAAAGTCTCTATGCCAAGGGTGAGAGGAGTTACGTCCAGTAGGAGAATGTCTTGCACATCTCCTTGGAGAACTCCTGCTTGAATGGCGGCGCCCACGGCAACAACCTCGTCCGGGTTGACTCCTTGATGCGACTCTTTGCCGAAATATTCCTCGACAGCCTGTTGTACTGCTGGCATACGGGTCATACCACCTACGAGGATTATTTCCGCTATTTCCCCTTTTGAAACTCCAGCGTCCTCCACGGCTTTCTTGCAGGGTACGATAGCTTTCTTTACCAAATCGTCCACAAGTTGTTCCATGGTGGAACGTTGAAGCGTTTCTACGAGGTGCTTTGGACCTGAAGCGTCTGCAGTGAAGAATGGCAAATTTATCTCAGTCTGCATTAGAGTAGAAAGCTCTATCTTCGCCCTCTCTGCTGACTCTCGCAGCCTTTGAAGTGCCATCCTGTCGCTTTTGAGATCTATCCCTTGATCCTGCTTGAATTTATCACATATCCAGTCGATTATCGCCTGATCGAAATCATCTCCACCTAAATGAGTATCACCATTCGTGGCCTTCACCTCAAAAACACCGTCCCCCATCTGAAGAATTGTAATATCGAAAGTACCTCCCCCAAGATCAAACACCGCTATTGTCTGGTCTTTGTCATCCTCCAGACCGTAGGCGAGGGCTGCAGCGGTTGGCTCATTAATAATTCGGAGTACTTCAAGACCAGCGATTTTTCCCGCATCTCTTGTGGCATTCCGTTGGCTATCATTGAAATAAGCTGGAACGGTTATTACTGCCTGCGTGATCTCCTCCCCCAGCTTCGATTCCGCGTCTTGTTTTAACTTCTGTAAAACCATCGCTGATACTTCCGGAGGTGCATATGTTTTACCTCCCATCTCCATATGCGCATCACCGTTGTTATGCTCAACAACTTTGTAGGGAACTAACGAGGTGTTCCTTTCGACGGATTCATCATCAAACTTCATACCCATAAAACGCTTTGCGGAAAAAACTGTGTTATCAGGATTGGTTACTGCCTGTCTTTTAGCGGTTGTACCAACGTATCTCTCGTCAGACCTAGGATTGATACCAACAACCGATGGGGTGGTTCTTGTCCCTTCAGCATTTTCTATCACCCTGGGCTCCCCTCCTTCAATAACTGCCATACACGAATTGGTCGTGCCCAGATCTATACCGAGAATCTTCGGCATTAGTTTTCCTCCTCTTTTGTCGAATGTTGTGTTTGTTCTAATGGTTTTTCTGACGACCCATCAGAAGAACAGCTGTCATCATTTACAATTCCTTCTGTTGCTTCATCAGGTGCCTCGGGTTTCTGGGCGACGACGACACGGGCAGGCCTCAGTATTCGGTCGCCAATCTTATAGCCTTCTTGAATCACGTTAACGACTGTCCCCTCCTTAGAGTCATCCGTCTGTTCATACATTAAAGCTTCATGCAGATAAGGATCGAACTCGAATCCTAAGGAATCTATTTTGCTTATTCCTTCTGACTCGAACGTCTTTTCTAGATTCCTTAGAACGAGAGAGAGTCCTTCTGTCCAACTATCGTCTGCACCCTCAGGGAGACTTTCTAGGGCCCTTGATAAGTCATCGATGACATTTAAGAATCTTGTCAAAATGCCAAACCGTGAAGTTCTGCGAGCCTCCTCAAGTTCTTGGGCGGCACGGTTCCTGTAATTTACAAGATCTGCCTGTGCTCTTTGCGCCATGGATCTAAACTGTTCTTTCTCACGCAGGGTCTCTTCAAGATTTTCCTGTGAAAGTTCCACCTGGCTCGATCGTTCTGTACCTTTATCAGACTCAGAAGATTCTTCAGATTTATTATCAAGATCATCCGAATCTTCCTCGCTGGGTTTTTCCTCTTTATCTTTAGCCAATTATCATGCTCCATTGATCCGTTTAATCACTTATAAAGTGGTAATAAGTCAGGACGGCCTCACTCTGAGAACCGCGAACATTTCGTCCACACAGGTCTCAATATGATCTTTCAAGTCATTTTTCTCACTTCGGCTAAGCTCAGATTTCATCTTGAGCATTTGGTTGAACATCCCCAAAGCTAGTTCGACTCCCGCTATATTCAAACCCAGATCCCCTACAAGATGCTTTATCAGCCTCAACCTTATAATGTCCTCCTCGGAATATAGTCTCAACATCCCTACCGTCCTAGACGGACGAACAAGCCCAGCTCTCTCGTACTTTCTGAGTGTCTGTGGATGCATTTCTAACAGCCTGGCAGCAACACTAATTACGTATAACCCATCATCTGGGATACCAGAAAGCCGTTGTCTGGCACGAGCAACGGAGGGCCTATCAATACTCATACCTAGCCGGATAATCCTTCTCGTCGTTACATTATCAACCTGGCCAATGCCACGAACATTCCTATTTGTCATAAAAGTCCTACACAAGATTCATTTGATAAATGACAAGAAAAGACCAACCAACTGGTAACATCGATACTAAATATTGATTCGCCTCATGTCAACTTTCATAATATCTAGTCGGTATAAACTATGATTGCAGAATCTACACACAAGTTAAGGCAACCATCAAGTTTATAGAAGGCAATAATTCATAACAAGATAACTTTGCCTACTCAACTCTGTTGACACTTTTAAACTCTGTTTCTAGACTTTTGTTCAATTCAACACAACCCTACAACCCTTAGATTGATATTTACCTATACCCGAGACGTTTACTAGAGAATGCGCAATCTACCCGATCTTGTGATCTTTGACTGTGATGGTGTTCTAGTTGATAGTGAACCGATATCAAATCGAGTGCTCGCCGACTTGTTAACTGAAATTGGGCTTCCTACAACCTTTGAACAATCCTTACAATTATTTTTGGGGAAATCGTGGAAGGATAATTTCTTAACAATCCAGGAGCGTCTAGGAAAAAGCCCACCTCAAGATCTCTATGAAATTTACACAAAGCGTATGTATCAAGCATTTGAAGCCGAACTGAAGCCGATATCCGGTATAGAATCATCCCTAGATCAAATAGCTTTAAAAACTTGTGTCGCATCCAGCGGACCACATATGAAAATACAGAAAGCGTTAGAAATCACAGGATTGCTTACTCGGTTCGAAAACCATATTTTCAGTGCAGATGATGTTGAAAAAGGTAAGCCTGCACCAGACCTTTTCCTATATGCCTGCGAAAAAATGGGGTCAAAATCATATTCCTGCGTGGTTGTAGAAGACGCTTTACCTGGCGTACGATCTGGTGTTTCTGCAGGGATGACGGTACTGGCGTACACACCTTGCGGTGACGTAAATAATTTCAAAAACCTTGGGGCAATCACCTTCGAAGACATGATTGAGTTACCCAGCATTCTAAACGGGATCATGGAAGGAAAATTTGAACTCTGAG
Organism: uncultured Dehalococcoidia bacterium; assembly: GCA_964652755.1. GTDB lineage: Bacteria > Chloroflexota > Dehalococcoidia > Lucifugimonadales > UBA826 > UBA11795. The sequence goes on along the minus strand of CAZZBP010000056.1, from coordinate 946 downwards.
ATTAATGACATCCTGAAGGGATCCTTTGACCTACACGTCCATGCTTCCCCCGACACAACAGAACGAAGAATGGATGCTTTAGAAACAGCACGAGCTGCATATGAATCCGAAATGTCTGGATTCGTGCTCAAGGCCCATGACTATCCTACATCTCCACTTGCTTACGTGCTTAACCGTATGTATCCCGGTCTTAAAGTACTGGGTGCAATAGCTTTAAACAAATCCATTGGAGGGATCAATCCTGATGCTGTTAGAGCATCTGCGAAGCTAGGAGCCAAAGTTGTTTGGATGCCGACACATACGGCCAATTATTGGGATAAAACGCATGACGGAGGGCAGGGTCTCCGTGTTACAGATGACCGTGGAAAGCTTCTCCAAGAAACTATAGAAGTGATTGAATTAGTCTGTAGTCACGAAATGGTTCTCGCATCCGGTCATATTTCTCCTAATGAAACTATAGCCCTGTTTAAGGAGGCGAAGGCACGTGGCGTGACAAGGATGATTGCAACTCATCCTCATGCAAATACAACGGATGATGAGATCGTAGAAATTGCATCATTAGGTGCTTATTTGGAATACACCTTCCTATCGTGCATGCCGTCTAAAGGTTATATGTCTCCATCGGAGATGGCGGAGAAAATCAGACAGCACGGAATTGAGCGTTGCATTATCACTACCGACTTCGGGCAATGGGTGAATCCTCCTCCTGCGGAGGGTATGAGAATGGCTATAGCGATTATGCTTGAATCCGGTATGTCAGCCGATGAAGTTTCAGTACTCGTTAACAAAAATCCGCATCAACTTATCGCTTGAAGAAAATTTAGTCTGAATTCTCACTTTCTATAAACTCAATACAATTCCTATCAGGGTTCTTCCAGTAGCAAACAAATGAATCTGGAGATACTTCTGCAGGAGGGTTCACACTCGTTGCTCCCTTGCTCACCAT
>CAZZBP010000055.1:6738-14530 GCA_964652755.1 uncultured Dehalococcoidia bacterium | reverse complement strand
AGAGGGTTTGCCCGGTCCGCCATCATTGTTACACCCACGACTTCCGTTAAATACCTCAAACATGTTTGCCCCTTCCATCTGGGACATGTGGGTATGGTCAAATGCCCACCTGAAATTTGGGTGGTTGATGCAACTGCTCCCGCCGGCTTCCCGAATAGAATCTATATTCACCTGTAGTGTGGAAACGATATCTTCTCCTGTTCCCGGTTCCAGGAGGCGATTGATCCCGATAGCCCCGATATGAATGGGTAATGATCCGTGTTTCACATTCGTGCTTATCTCTTCCCCTGGAATTAATATCTATCTGGATAGACCTGATTCACCGTAATCGAGTAGTGTAAGGTGATTGTGATCGCTGAGCATCAGGAAATCGTAGCCATGATCCTCGAACCATTTGCATACTTTCTCTGGGGTCTCATCTCCATCTGATTCAGTTGTGTGAGTGTGCAGATTTCCTTTGTACCATATGGTTTGCTGGCATCTGATTTTTCCCCGTTGACTGGCGACTATTATTTGATTCTCATCTGTAAAAGGAGGCCAGAAGCAATGGTCTATTCTGCGATTCAACTTTTTACTATAATTCTGGACACATTCTGGGAGTCTTGCTATACGGTTGAACCCATATCTTAACGGTAATAAGAACACTGTCTGAAAGAAATAAGTGAGACCATGCAATATAACTACGTGATCGTGGGGGCGGGATCTGCAGGCGCGATCTTAGCTACAAGATTAACTGAAAATCCTCATAACTCGGTGTTACTGCTGGAAGCAGGTCCGGATTACCCGGATATTGAGTCCACGCCCGACGAAGTCAGAGAAGGATTGTCCACCGGTGCAGACATTATTACCAAGGATCATAACTGGCAATTCATGGGAAATCCCTCACCTCTCGCCGAACTTATGGCTGTTCCAAGGGGAAAGGTTACAGGCGGGTCTAGCGCGATAAACGGACAGGTTTTCTTGAGGGGGATGCCCGAAGATTACGATCACTGGGCCGAACTAGGGAATACCGAATGGAGTTATGAGAAGACCCTCCCATTCTTCAGGAAGCTTGAGACCGATCTCGACTATTCGGGGGATTTCCATGGCAATCAGGGACCGATCATAGCCAGGCGGCACAAAAAAGAGGATTGGTTACCGTCACAGATTGCTTTCTACGAATCTTGCAAGGAACTGGGATTTCCTGATGGAGAAGATCAGAACAGCCCAGATGTTACTGGCGTAGGGCCTACACCTTTTAACAATCCGAACGATATCAGATGGAGCACAAGTATCGGATATCTCTCTCTTGCCAGGCACAGACTAAACCTTACAATTCGAGCTAACGTCCTGACCCACAGGATCGTCTTTGAAGGAAAGAAGGCTGTTGGAGTAGAGGCTGAAAGCGACGGGGAGAAAATCCTGGTTCGAGGAGAAATGATCATCCTTAGTGCAGGAGCTGTATCGTCTCCACATTTACTGATGTTATCCGGGATTGGACCTTCGAAGCAGCTATTAACCCATGGAATTAAAGTGATATGTGATCTGCCTGGTGTAGGCCAGAATCTTCGCGATCATCCTCTAATAGGCGTCACATGGGGTACAAAACCTGGCCACTCGATGGATCCTAAGAATCCGAGAACCCAGGTCATGGCGAGATACACTGCCACCGGTTCGGATATTCGAAATGATATTAAACTCGTGATGAATAGTTTTGCGGTTGATACAAAAAGCCATGAAGGCGATGTAAACAAGGCCGTAGGAGTGAGAATACTCATCCAGCTAAGCCTGGCAAAAAGCTCTGGGGAACTCACACTCTCTTCCCGTGATGTAAACGTTCAGCCAAATCTGGATTTTAACTATTATGATGATGAATTTGATCGTATGCGTGGTCGTGAAGCGGTATGCAAGGCAATAGAGATATCAACTCAAGCAGCCTTTGCAAATATAGTTGATACAAGAATTAATCCCACGGATGCTGATATTTCGAGTGACGAGAAACTTGACGAATGGTTGCTTAGGAACGCAACCACTAATCAACATATTTCTGCTACATGTAAGATGGGTCCGGAATCGGACGATATGGCCGTGGTAAATCAATATGGAAGGGTATATGGTGTCGATAACTTGAGTGTTATAGATGCCTCTATTATGCCGGATTGCATAAGGGCCAATACAAACGTTACGACGATGATGATCGGGGAAAGAATGGCAGACCTAATATCCAAAGATAGCTAAGTAAGGGGAAACTTAAATGTTAGAAAGATTTAAACCGAAAGCTGAGGATTCAGAACGAGTAACGGTGGAATCACTCCACGAGGTTGTCTGTGCGATCTTTGAGAAAATGGGAGTGTCTCGGTCAGATTCTGAGGAAGCTGCAAATGTCTTGACTATGACTGATCTCCGCGGAGTTGAAACACACGGGGTATCGAATATGCTTCGTTCCTATGTGGATCAATACACCAGTGGCCAGATCAATCCCAGCCCCAAGTGGATCATAGAACGGGAAACGCCAGGAACGGCAGTTATAAACGCCGACAGAGGACTCGGGATCATTCTAGGTAGAAGAGCGATGGACATAGCGATTGAAAAGGCGAAGACAGTGGGAGTGGGAATAGTGACGATGAATAACGGCGGACATCTCGGTGCCGTTGGACATTTTTCTATGCATGCCGCAAAAAATGACATGGTCGGGATGTGCGCGACGGCAGCGGGCACCGGGGTATTACCCACCTTTGCATCCGAACCTAGGTTTGGTACCAATCCAATATCTATGGCCGCTCCTGGCAAGAATGAGGCACCATTGCTTTTTGATGCGGCTACCTCCCAAATTGCTGGTAACAAGTTTTCGCTTGCGAGGAGGGTAGGGTCTGATCTTTTACCGGGCTGGATTGCAGACAAGGAAGGGACACCAATACTTGAGGAAACTCCTGTGCCCGAAGATGGATGGTATGGCAGTTTACTTCCTGTAGGGGGGACAAGGGAGAACGGTTCCCATAAGGGTTATGGATTCATGCTCATGGTTGAAGTTCTGGGGGCATTTCTCTCCGGTTCAGTTCCCGGTATGTTTGATACAGAACGTTTTGAGAGTGGTTACAAGCACTATTTTGCCGCATATAACATCGCGGCTTTTACCGACGTAGATGAGTTCAAAGAAAAAATGGATCGTATGCTACAAATGCTCAGGGAAACCAAGCCAGCAGCTGGCCACGACCGCGTTATTTACCCTGGACTTGCAGAATCCGAAGATGAAAAGGACAGGCGAGCCAATGGAGTGCCTCTTCATAAGGAAGTCATGGAATGGTTCGATAACATGACCGGTGAGCTGGGTGTACCTGCTTTAAAGGTAATCTAGTTTCTGTGTTCTAGCGGAAAGTTCTGATCGGAAAGAAGTTTAATCATGAGTTACTGGGCGCAAAAGCTACCGGCCCCGTAACCCATCATCTATAACGAAGTATTGTCAGTACCTGTCTATTACTTCCATAGCCCGCCTCTTTGCATCTTCTTTATCGTATCTATCGAAAGTTAGAGCCGAAGTTCTGAAAGGATCTCCACCAAAGAACCGTTCGTAGAGAACTTGGCGACTTCCGAATGAGCTTATGGTGAGATCCCACGCCATACGGAATAGCTTGACCCTAGACCTTCCGTCCAGCTTATCGGTTGAAAGATAGTTCTCAAGAAAGTCTCCAATCTCACTGTCGAAGTCTGATTCTGTGGGTATTGCCATCAGGCTACTGGATCCAAGGAGCTGCAATATTTCGATAAGCCTGGGATACGCTGTGGTGAACACCGACTTAGCGGTACCCAACGGTGCGGGGTCAGGAGAGAAAACTCCCCATTCATTCTTCTTCGAATTTGCCATTGATGCCGTGAGACAGGCTTTTGTGACCCCGTGTGCCATAACCAGTTCAGAGGCAAGGGACTGGATGTGAGGAGCGTCACTTGTACCGAGAGTTTCTGTCATAAGCGTAGCCATGCCAAGCAGGAATTCGGCCTTCGCCAGGTTCTTTGTAATTATCTGGTGACTGATATGGGGGCCAGCCTGTGTTTGGGAAAACGCACCATTGGCAATCTCAACATCATTGAGTACAAATACCCTTTCCCACGGTACGAGAACATCGTCAAATATCACCACTGCGTCCCCTTCGTCGAACCGAGACCCCAGGGGGTGGTCAAAGTTTGACCTGCCCAGATCAAGGCTCTCTCTGCACAGCAACTTCATACCCTGAGTGTCGCAAGGTAAGCCGAAAGCGATGGCATGCCCAACAGAACTAGGGTCAGATGGTGCGACAGATGATGGAAAAACAAGTATTTCGTCCGATATAGGTGCAAGGGTGGCTAGGATCCTTGCTCCTTTCACTATTATGCCGCTATCAGTTTCCTTAACAAGGTGCAACCCTAGGTCATCTCCCTTGACATGCCCGGTGGCAGTCTTACTTCGCCTGACGTTGACTAGCGTGTGAGTGAGGGTCAAATCGTTGCTCATCACGTATTGGTAATAGTTACGTATGTTACTAGCGAAATCGGGAGATCGTTGACCGAAAAAATCTGACGCAGCGGAGCAAGCCATGAGAATCACATTCATATAATCGGGGGTTCTTCCCAGAATACCGCCGCTGTATTGGGCCCATTTCAGCATCATGTTTCCGCGATCTTCTAGCTCTTTTCTACAAGTTGGAGCTATGAATGAAAGACCGTCACGGCCGTTGCCTGAAGTCGATTCAAATGTCATTTCAGGTGCAATGACTGGATCATGCTGCATGTCATAAAGCGCAGAGATGGATCTTGTACAGCCGGCGAATGCCGGGTGCGAAGTGACATCTGACACACGTTCCCCCGCAATCCAGAGATCTTTTGCCGATGCTCTCAATCCTTCAATGTATTGTTCACCGGTTCTTGCAGGCACAGCTCACCTTACTATATTCCTATGCCATTATTTTTGGTGTTCTACTATGGGACGGTTGCTAGATTTAGCAGGTGCAATTACTTGACTATGAACCAGAGGTCAATTCAGCTTCTGTCACCTTTTTAGCCTCAGCACCTTCCAGCGATCCGGGGAATTCCCCTGCAAAAAGGTATCCCTCCTGGGGCCAAGTTGAGCTTGGGAGTTCGTAAAAAAGCTCTATTTCGTTTCCATCGGGGTCTGATATGTAGAATCCAAGAGAAACTCCATGATCAGCAACATTGCGTATCTCCACTTTCTCAGACACGCATTTTCTATGGATTTCCTGAACGTCTTCAAGAGTTTCCATTTCCCATGCGAAGTGAACCAGGCTGTTACCGGAAGAACCATCACCGTTTATCTCGGATTCTGACTGTATAAGAGCCAGTTCGTGAGAAGCATCGTTCCTCGAACTGAGGAATATCATTGTTCCAGTCGGTCTTCTCGTAGTAACCGAGAGGCCCAGGATTTCCCGGTAAAAACTTTCCGATTTATTGAGATCGTTCACTCGAATAACTAGGTGACCGAGTTGTTTTACCTTTACCATTATTTTCCATCTCCTCATTGCTGCAAGCACAATTCAATCCAAAGTACAGGTTGACAGTATACTCGTTGAGCATACATGTCATATAAATATGAATAATTCGGTTTCAAAGGGCTTAAAGGAAGTTTCATGAATGATGACCTCAGGATTACACTTTTGGGAACAGGGACCCCCGTTCCCCTCGTGGAGCGTATGGGTTGCAGTGTGTTGGTAGAGGGCGGGAATGACAGGTTAATTATCGACTGCGGGAGAGGAGCCGCTCAGAGAATTAACCAGACAAACGTTCCGCTCAAAGAAATTGACACGGTTTTTTTAACTCACCTGCACTATGATCACTGTGTGGGAATTCCGGATCTGTGGCTGACGGGGTGGTTATACGGTCGACGCTGCCCAGTGTCGGTATTCGGTCCGGCAGGCACTTCCGACATGATGTCCAATCTTTCTAGAGCCTTCCATGTGGATGTGCATGTTCGGAGAGATCTTGACGAAAAATTTGACCCGCAAGGAGCAATACTTACTGGAATAGATACCTCACCTGGATTCGTGTATCAGAAAGGCAAAATTACCGTGGAATCTTTTGAAGTTGATCATCATCCTGTGCCCGGGGCTGTCGGTTATGTTGTCAGTTACGGTGGAAGGAAGGCGGTATTTTCTGGAGATACCAGATACATGCCCTCTATGGCGGCGATAGCTAAAAACGCCGATCTTCTAGTTCACGAGGTAGCGGCCCCCGGGGCGATCTGGAAGAGATCTGAATCAATAGGAAGGGATCCTGTTCACACAAGGGCAATCATTGATCATCATGCTACTCCGGAACAGGTGGCGGGTATCTTCTCTGATGTACGGCCCAGACTGGCGGCCTTTTATCACATCGTTGGCGGACCTGGAGCGGAGGAAGAAGTGTTCACGGCGACCAAGAAATTTTATGACGGAAAATTTCTCATTCCTGACGATCTGACCACCATCACGATAGGCGACGAGGTAACTATTGAAGCGATGAGTAATGAAACTAGCTCTCCTAAATGGTTGTCCTCATAGAAGTTTCTGTTTTCTGAGTTTGTTGTTGATGGCTCGGTATTTTCTCTTTAAGTTAATAGTTTGAGTGGTCGGCTAAAAGCGAATGGATCGTGATAGTCTTGTCTGATTGTGTCTCGTATTTTCTTTTTTTTTAAAAATGTCGCTGACCTGATTGACTATAAATGGCGGGTTCTCTTTGCCGTGTCGATAGGTCTTTTTACATCGGTGTTTGATCACGGAAGTCTCAGTGTAGCCCTCCCTTCCATTGCGGATCATTTCCATACAGATCTCCCTACTACCCAGTGGATTGTCATAGGGTATGGCCTCACGATAGCTGCTCTTCTTTTGCCCATGGGGCGGTTGTCAGATCTTTTGGGAAGGAAACGGATTTATGTGGTCGGATTCATTATTTTTGTACTGGGAGGTTTGCTCGCTGGTTCTTCTGTTCATGTCTATCAGCTAATCGGATCCAAGTTAGTGCAGGGCGCCGGATCAGCAATGACACAAGGCACCTCCATGGCGATGGTAATTGCCGCTTTTGGTGAACGTGATCGAGGTAAAGCGCTTGGCCTCACAATGGGTGTTGTGGGTACGGGTTCCGTTGTCGGTCCTGCAATAGGAGGCTTTCTTGTCGATTATCTGGGTTGGCAGTCGGTTCTGTATACCACAGCCGGATTGGGACTTTTGTCACTCCTGGCAGCCATAGTGATTTTGGACCCGGTAAGGAGTGGTGGGGGAGAGCATCAAAACGATGTCTTCGACTGGGTTGGGGCGGCTCTTTCTGCCGTCGCCTTAGTCTCTTTATTACTTGTAATGACTCTTGGTTCAAGGATTAACTGGGTTTCACCAGCCGTATTTGTCTCACTCTTCTGGTTTATCGGTTCGTTGGCTTTTTTCATATGGTGGGAACTTCGGATTCCGTCCCCATTACTGGATATCCGACTCTTTAAAATTAATCAGTTTTCTACCGGTGTAGTCGCAAGCTTGCTTTCTTTTCTTGGTACCCAGCCCGTCAGGTTCATGATTCCGTTCTATCAGCAATTTGTCCTCGGATACAGTCCGGCCGCAATCGGGTGGATAATAGTTCCGGGTGCTTTTTGCATGGTGATAGCCGGCCCTGTGAGCGGCAGACTTTCTGATCGCTACGGGTGGAGAGTTTTCAACGTCGGAGGATTGATAGTCACCGCCGCGGGGCTTTTCTTACTGTGTACCTTGAACACGAATTCCACTCTTCTTCTTGTGATGTCTGGAATGATAATCCAAACTCTGGGTTCCGGAACTTTCTGGCCGCCTAATAACAGTTCCGTGCT
>CAZZBP010000055.1:0-6728 GCA_964652755.1 uncultured Dehalococcoidia bacterium | reverse complement strand
CATCCTTCATGAATCTGGTTCGCAATTCTGGGAATGTGATAGGTATTGCAATTTCCACAGCTATAGTGACGGCAACAATGGGTGCTATGGGCCACCCTCCTACACTCGCAGCTATAGACGAGACTAGTGGTCTGGCTCTGCTGGGGTCTTTTAGTACGGGATTGAGGTATACATTCCTGGTATGTGCGCTATTTGTTTTAGTTGGCGCAGGTCTTTCTGCGTTCAGGCAAGAGCCAAGAGAAATAGCCGAACACTAATAAAACCTCAAAAACAAGATCGGGAAACAGGAGAAATAGATCTTTGGAATAAATGTCCGAGGGTCAATAGTCCGCTACTACTCGATTTACGAGTGATCCCACCTCTTCTATACGGACTTCAACTTCGTCACCGATATTGATTGTGTTGGCCTCAGGGCATCCTGAAGGGATTATGTCACCCGGGTATAGGGTCATCACCTCCGATACCCAGCTAATCAACATTGGTATGGGGAATATCATGTCCGAAGTGTTTCCAGATCCGGACAGCTCTCCATTCACCAGGCATTCTATATTGAGGTTGCCGGGTTCTTTCACTTCAGTTTCTATATATGGACCCACAGGGCAGAAAGTGTCGAAATGCTTCCACCTCATTGACAGACCTTTTCCAAGATCACTTTTAACTAAATCGACTGCACTAACATCGTTTACGCATGTGTAACCGAGGACGTAATCCAATGCGTCTTTCTCATTTATATGACGGCCCGGCTTGGAGATCACTATTCCCAATTCAGGTTCGTAAATTATAGATTTGCAACTTCGAGGGTAAATTATTGGGCCGCCATGAGCCTGGTATGTACCGGGCTGTTTCATAAAAATACCAGGGCCGTCTCGGTCATCCTTTTCTCCGTAATTTGCGGCGATTGCGGGGACCTTATTTGTTGGAAGGATAGGAGGAAGGAAAGTGGCCTCCTCTACTGAGCAAATCTTTTTACCTGGTGTTTTTGACCCATATAGATCTCCCTCTATGGCGTGAAAGTGATTGTCTGACAAAATCCCCCAGTTGACTTTAGAGTCAAATTCGAACCTGGCAATTTTCATTGGGCGCTCCTTTTCCTTTTATTGCTCTGACCTGTTCAATAATTTAGATCCGATTACCTTGGACATGTGGAACATAGTGGAAGAATATCCTTGGTTGGTTGAGGTTATTTAACGGTACCGCCAAGAATTCAACTTTTTCATGCTGAAGAGTACACGAATCGTATAAATCAATGTTAAGGAATTGATGGCGCTGACAGGACCGGATGTATTGGTGATTCACTGCCGTGAGAACCTTTACGATCTCTTCGGTTACCAGCCCCGGGTTATTACTGGTACCAGGCCCTGATTCTCCCATTTGACTTCGCCCCCCTCCCAGTTTTCATAGCGCCTTCCCATGAAGCCTCACTTGTTCCAGGGTTCTGTTGGGTAGAGGCTGTTCGTCTTTATCCGGATACATCTGACTGGGCAAAGATTACCGCAGACATTGGTTACAAGTAAGTTCGCAGAATCACATACGGCATTGGGATCGCTTTTCCTCTGGGCTGGGATGAAGGGCATATATTCTCTATTAATGTGGATGAATCCAGACCATTGATGTCGGGAGTGTGTTTTCATCTGATCATTACGATGTGTATTTCTGGCTTAGGGGCGATTGGTTGCAGTGATACCGTCCTGGTGACAAAACATGGTGATTGAAACCCTTACAACGGCCGTTGAGCCCTACATCCAATACGGATAAATAGCCCCCTGTCGCTAGCTGCCGGTGGCGGATTCTTCCAGGGCTTTGTTGAAATCATGCAAAATCTGGTCGACCGATTTTCTCAACAGTGTGACGTTTACAGTGACGTGTATCCTGTTTGTTTCATCCGTTTCGTGATTGATGAATATACCTCTTTTTTCGAGTGCGCAGGACAGGGCGTTAATATCAACTCTTCTTGAGAAAGAGACAGGGAATATATTTGATCCATTTGGGTAAGGTTCCCATTGAACTTCAGGAGCTTCGCTTAGTCGACTTAGTAACTCTGTCCCTCTTTTCATAGCATCGCCGAATTGTTTCTGAAATGATTTACTACCCTCAAGTGCCAAAGCTGCTGCCATGGAGGCAGAGGGTAGTCCTCCTCCAAACATGCGGCGTTGTTGGTACAGGTTTTCGCAGAATTCATGCGAGCCCGCAAGGATTGCACCGAAGGGTGACCCGAAATACTTCCACGTCGATACATACACTGTGTCAAAGAGACTCGAATACACCTCGGGATTGATCCCGCTTGCGGCACTCATCATGAATAGACGCGCCCCGTCGAGATGCGTTCCTATTGAATTTTCTCGGCATAGTTGAGTAATCTGTTGCATCTCCTCGAAGGGCATTACTTGTCCGTGACACCTTCGAACCGGACTTTCAATCACCATGGCACCAATCTGGGTCTGAACCCTTCCGTTTAGCGAGTCATCTATTGCCAGTTGCACTTCTTCATGAGTAAAACAAAGGTTTCCTACTCCCAGCGGTACCAGATTAATTCCGCTCAGTTGCTGAACAGTGTCACCGCTGTCCCTGTACAGATGGCCTTGTTCCTGAACAATGACCCTGGGATATTTCTGGCAGAGATTTCGAACGGCGATGTGATTCGCTAGCGTCCCAGTGGGCATGAATACGGCGGACTCTTTTCCCAGCATCCTGGCCATGGATTTCTCCAGTTCTGCTACGCTCCCCCCTAAGGAATAGTTATCCAAGGCTATGGGAGACCTGCTGGAGAGAGAAGAAAGTTTTTCGATGTAACCAGTATTGTTGAGGGGCTCTCCATCTCCCCGTAGAACGACGGCTGCAGGGGAGAAAATCCCTCCAGTAGCCTCTTTGCCGGCTGTCTTATTAATGTTCATAATATCGTCATCTTAAGTCTTTCTAAGCTTTCAGCAAATGATCCAATTCCCTTAATGTGATCTAACGAACACACAGGTGTTTTTACGCTCAATATATGCGGGTCTAGCATATAATAATGTTTCCTATATTGTGATTTTCCAATTGGTAAAATTAGTGGATTAAGACATATCTAATAGGAATTGGGTTTGTAATGAATAGTATCTATTCCCGGTTTTTCCATGTTCGGACATGGATTGTACCTGCCGTGGCACTTGCAGTCATAATCGCAGTTTTGCTCTATCTAACTGTTTCCGATTCAGGGAGGGGACTGGTAGGACTTGCGACAGGTACGGCGGTGACGTGCGACTCTATAACAGTAGGGACTCCGGTCACCGGAACGGTATCTGCGTCATCCGGTTATGAATGTTACGACTTCACCTCCGATGACCCGGCGATACAGGGTAATACTATCTCCGTAAGCTTGAATTCTAAGTCCGGCTCAAGCCTAGATGCAGACCTTTATGCGCCTGGATCTGAAGTAGCACTTGATAACACGGGTTATGCCTGGGTAACGGCAGTCGGAACAGAAACCAAGTCGGGCACTTTGGCATTAGATAAGGGAGCGGGTAGCTACAAGATCAAGGTATGGTCTTACTCGAAAAGTCTGGGAGACTATGAAGTATCTGTATCCATGCCAACATCTTCCGAGTCCCAGTCCGCTCCATCCCAGGTTTCCGAATCATCCGCGGAATGTAACGCTGTTACTCCGGATACTGCTATCGCAGGAAATATAGGGGGAAGCAACAAGTTCGATTGCTACACATTCACAGCGAGTCAAAGCGATAGCGTGGTCATCAAGATGACCTCAAAGGACGGGACTCCACTAGATGCGGACCTTTACGCCCCCGGAACTCCGGTCACGGAAGTAAACACAGGTTTTAAATATGTGACCGCATCAAGTGGAACTTCTGAGGTTACCCTGTCTACATCTCTGGACAAGGGCGATGGAACTTACAGGGTAAAGGCATGGTCGTACGGTAATGCCGCGGAAGGAAACTACGAACTTACGGTCTCTCTAAATAGTGGAACAACAACGTCAAATTCCAGCGTTACTGAAATTTGTGGCGTACTTAAGATCGGGGATTCTATCTCGGGAACGATATCCAGTGCTGATAAGTACGACTGTTACAAGTATTCCGCCACGAACGGTGATGTAATAACTGTTGATATTACGTCCCTGTCAGGTGCCCAGCTGGATGCGGACATATTCGGGCCAGGTTCGTCCACGTACGCGGACGGAGCCGGCTATTTCTGGATATCTACGGAAGGAACTTCCAGAATATCAAGATCGGTCAGCCTGGATCAGGGAGATGGCGACTACATCATAAAAGCCTGGTCATATGGAGATGAGGGTACGGGCGGATATGAACTGAACATAGCATCGGAATCTGTCGCAAAAACTTCTGCCGAAACATCTGCGACGTCAACCGACAGTGCTGGAGCGGGAGCCACGACTCAACCTGTCGCGACTACGACAAAGGAAGCTGTGGCGAAGCAATCGAGTCGACCTGAACCGCTTTCACAAGCGGAAAGAATAGTTGCCGTTATAGGTGCGCCCACCAATATAGACCCCGTTACAGGATGCGGACACCGGTCCTACTCTCAAAGCAATGGAGGACTGCTATACCCAGACGGCATATACAGAGCACATCCAAGAGGAAAATACGTTTACGAGTGGCCAAGAAATTATGACTACTGGCCGGAACTTTACGAAAAAATGAAGGCAGAGGGTAAGGATGTTACCCCTGGTAAAGGCTACGAGAACAGAATTCTGTACTGGAACGACTGGCTTGGATTATCTCCGGATATAGATCAATTTCGGGCGGAGCGAAACGCGGACAGGGGAAGTCTGACAAAGAAGGTAAATGACTACAAAGGCTATCTTGCCTCAAGCGACGAGGAACTTCTAAAAGCATTTGGAAGCTGGGACTCGGTCAATTCCTTAGAGGATATAGATGCTCTCAGAGATTCTTTAGAGGACGCACATGATCACTGGGCAGATAAACTGGAAAATACTGAAGTAATTTTCCACGGATATCCACTTATATATCCTGAAAAATCATCCTCCAACTTGACTACTTCGGCCCAGATCGACGACGTTGGATACTGGGACTTTGCAGAGGCAGGGGTTAACACTGTCACAGGTGGTTATGACTGGGCTTTCCACAGCAATGACAAGGGTGAAGACGTGTTGTTCCACGACGGCATACTAGACGTCCCATACGTTGCGGGTGATGCCTGGGGTGTATCTGGAAACGTTAGTCTAAAACCGAGCGTCACAGATAAAGGCCTCCACCGTGATAAATTCACACTTGCATTCGCGGTACTGCCAGAGGTACTTCCCAATGAGATGCCGGTATCGGGCTCGCCAGATTTCCACAAGTACCATTCTCCAAGCCGACTACTTTTTTCTTTTGGGAACTATTACAGGTGGCTCCGGCTCAATATAAACGAATTGTGTCAGCTTGAAGTAAGCCTGAATATGACCCCGCCCGGAGATTACCGTAAACACAACGCTGCTTTTTTAGTCTCCCAGGTTAAACTCGATATAAAAAGATGGAACGAGATACAGTTCACAATCAACATTCCTGAAAAACAGGCATCGCTTACGGTTCTCACCGGAACGGAATTTCCCAATGAGACAGAGATATTCACTCTTCCGGACGATTTCGAATGGAGCTTCGCCGAAGACTTGGAAAAGAATAAGTGGTCGCATCTACCCAGCGTTGACCATGTCGATAACACATTAGGTCTCTACAACGCCGGTGGGTCAGGAACTGCTTTCGGTGGCAAGCTTGACTGGATATACCTCGCTAACGGAATACTTGACCCGAAAGGTGTGGAGAGGCGGGTGGGATCTTTACGGGAATCTGAGCCCGCAGTCAGAGAGCCTTCAAAGATATCCGTGTCTCCTGACGGATACTCTGCCTCTTTGGAACTGTCCGCTTTCGAATACCCCGAATGGGTGGCCGGTGCCTCCGTCAACTCGTCAATGCAAAACTATTTGCTAAACGACGTGTATTCTCATTTCAAGGACGATTTTGATTTTGTATTCCTTGTTATGAACGAGGAGGAAACCGCGCTGCAGTATAAAGGCGCATACAGGGGTGTTTCAAACAATGTGATAGGAATTAGTGAGGATGAAGAAGGGTACGACGCAACGAAGCATGTTGGCTCGGATGGGAAACTCAAGTCAGTACTTTTTTTCCCGTTGAAATCGGGGGTTTGCTGCGGGCCATCACTGCATGAGCTGATGCATCATTGGGGTAATTACTCCCTCAGTACAGGGGGTCTTGCTGCCTCCACCTTTGACACTAATGTCATACACCCTGAAGATGCGATGGATGAGCAGCATGCCGGTTCCCACTGGGGCGTAAGCAGTGTAAACGGTCAGCTAGGCGGCTTTGATTTGAGCACTCTAAAAGAACTGGGGGACAACTGGTATACGGCAGATCCGTTCGGCGTTTATGCCAACGGTGGAAACTCGATACCCTACGGCAATTTCGAACTGTACTTGATGGGATTAATACCCCCGGATGAAGTGGACGACGTAGTTTTGTTTAGGGGTATATCAGCCACAGCAGGAGATTTTTTCGATGAACAGAAATGGTATGCAGATAAAAAAGTAATTGTAACGGTCGAAGACGTCATAGAGAAGCTTGGTACCCGTGCACCGAATCATAATAAAGCACAGAAGAAATTCAGGATTTTGACCCTTGTCCTTACTGATGATCCGCTTACCGAAAAGGAGTGGACTTATTTCTCAAATCAGGCGAAGGGCTTTGAAGACACGTTCG
>CAZZBP010000054.1:14507-14897 GCA_964652755.1 uncultured Dehalococcoidia bacterium | reverse complement strand
TCTTCGCGACAGGGCTGAGTGTGGGAATAATTAACTGCGAATCGACTATCCATTAAAGGACATCAGTCATCCACACCATTTTCATGATTAGGGAACAACAGTTTCAACAGTGATTGCCATTTAGAAATGCAATTACACAAGATTCTTTAGTCACAGATTGCAACCTCTGGGAAACAACTCTTAAGTGAGGATACTTTCATCGTAGTGTTCGAATCGCTGCGAGATCATGTCGCAAGCGACTTGGATACCGTTTAAAGTTTCTTCTATTGTGATCCCTTCCTTGAATGTACCGAAGATTCCGTTTTCATCGAAGCCAGCGGTTACATTTGCTCTGGTAAGCCAGATTGGAAAGTCAGTCCCGAAACGACTTGGACTATGGGGCCCCACGTC
>CAZZBP010000054.1:0-14497 GCA_964652755.1 uncultured Dehalococcoidia bacterium | reverse complement strand
TTGAAACATATATAATGTCAGGTTTGATCTTTCGCATTTCCTCATAGGAAAATCCCCATCGGCCTAGAACACCCTTGCTGAAATTCTCCGTCACTGCGTCGCTTACGGAAATGATTTCGCTAAGAATATTTTTAGCTTCAGGTTCTCTCATGTTCAATGTGATACCCATTTTTCCCACATTGTGGTTATTGAATGCCCCTCCGAGATTGTTTCCTCGGCGGTCATCTGACCACGGACCCAAACCTCTAAATATGTCCCATCCACCTTGAGTCAATATGTCTTCTATTCGTACGACTTGGGCGCCGAATATGGCTAGTATTCTTGTGGCGCCGGCTCCTGCTAACTGGCCAGTAAAGTCGCATATTCTGAGGCTAGCTAAAGCGCTAGGAAGTTCAGTGTGGATACTAGACATATCTAAACTCTATATTTTCCCATTCTTAGGTAGTTGGCAGACACTAACATTCTGATAATTGAGTTTTTTGCGTTTGACCAAACTCGGATTGACTATCAATCTTTTAGTGAATAACTGGTATAACTTCTTCTGCAAATGCTTGCAGGGACTCCCATTCAACTGGAGGCCGAATGGCAATACTTACACGATCCGCCCCCGCTTGTTCATAGGCCTTGATCGTTTCTATGGCCTCTTGACAGGTACCGCCTATTGCCCCTTCAGCAGAACCTCGTTCTATCCGTATTTGAGCTGCGTGTTTCGCCGAAGTTCCCATTCTCATGTGAAGGTTGACGCTTCTATGTAGGTTAGTTGGGTCACGATCTCCAATTTGGCAAATCTCGTCCAGCAAAATGTTCAATCTTGTGAATTCCTCCACTGTGACATAGGGGACGTTCCATCCATCGGCTAGCCGAGCAGCGGTAGGTAGCGTGCGGCGCTCTCCCCGGCCACCAATTACTATGGGAATTCTCTCTTGTACTGGCCGTGGATTAAGTTTGGCATCTCTTAAACGATAGTAGTTGCCGTTGAAGTTAGATACGTCCTGTGAGAACAGCATACGAAGCACTTCCACCCCCTCTTCCAACCGGTCAGATCTTTCCTTTGCAGAGTCAAAAGGGAACCCGTAGGCAAGGTGTTCAGGGATTTGCCAGCCTGCTCCAAGCCCGACTTCCACTCGGCCGTGGCTAACGTGGTCGATGGTCATAATTGAATTTGCGAGTACACCAGGATTACGATACGTAACGCAAAGAACATGGCATCCAATTCTGGCATTTACGGTGTCAGCCGCAAGTGTAGCCATACCCGATATGGCCTCAAAAACAGGGCCGTTCCCATCTATAGCCGGCGCTTCGTAAAAATGATCCCATAGTGAAATGAAGTCAAAACCACTTTGGTCCGCGAACTTCCATAGTCTCCTCAATTCGTCCATATTTATATCTTGTTGTCCGCCATGTATGCCTATCTGCATTGACATGACTTTCTTGCTCCTGTCATTTGGTGCCTTTCGCTCCTTTAGTCACTTTGTAGAAATAAGATTTGCATATTAAGGAAATAAGTACGGTTGGCATATAGTGGGCACAGTACCACGAAATGGCAACAGTTCCCTTATGGTCACTCTGTATCCACCCAGACATATCTTAAGTTGACTTTCGGATGAAAGTAACAGTAAATCTTGCTAATTCAGTAGGAATGGCAAAGCGAATTTTGGATGTCCGGGTTGGCAGGAAGTAATGTTCGTAACATTGGACAAACCATATGTTGATAATTAAACAGCCTTATTTGTATCCATAAAGTAATGTTACTGAAAGGTTTGAAAACCGGTGAAATTTGATGCCAGCGCTCAATGATGTCATTGTAATAGATGCCAGCCAGGGGAAGGCTGCGGCACTCTGTTCCATGCTTTTATCTGATAATGGGGCCCGCGTTATAAAAATTGGCAGAGATAGGGATCACAAGGATCCTGATCCAGAATTCTCTATTCTCGACCGAGGCAAAGAATTCTGTGCGGTTTCTTTGGAAGAAAAAGATAAGCTTTCAACATTGATTTCACGCGCCGACGTTCTTATTGAAGATCTTGGCGTATGTGACGACAGAAGAAAACACTTAGACTTCGGTCATTTAATCTCCCTCAATCCGGGGCTTGTACATTGCAGCATAACCTCTTTCGGTACTGCTGGCCCATTTCGGGAAGAGCCTCATATTCCTGATCTTGTGAAAGCGAGAATGGGGATATTCCATTCAACTCCAGGATTTAGGGATGGTCCTATATATGTAATTCACCCTATAGTCGAAGTGGGCGCTGGAATCTTGGCCGCTCAAGGAGTGGTTGCAACCCTTTTTTCTAGGTTAACTACTCATTCTGGTCGAAAGATAGAAACTTCATTGATGTCTGGGGCATTATTGTTTATGCCTTTAGCTGGGGGGTCAGCAGTTACTCAACTTCCTCGGAAAAGCACTGCAGTCGGTGGAGCACCTTTTTACAGTGTGTATGAATGTAGCGATGGTAAATGGCTCCAACTTGGATGTATTCATCTGGGGTTTATAGACCAAGCATCATCGGCATTGGGAATCGCTGATGTATTGAGGGATCCAAAATATGGTGATGGAAGAAATCCGGTAGACGATTCTGCAAGAGAAGAACTTTTTCAAATCGTAAAAAGAGTCATGAAATCTGAAAGTTCCAACACCTGGGCTATCCGCTTTGAGGAAGCAGATGTCCCATTCGCTGTAGTGGGCAGCGTATCGGAGGCGATGGAAAATACTCAAGTTATTCATAACGGCTTGATTCATCAGTTAAATGATCCAGTCCTTGGAGAAATGACTCAATATGGATTGACTCTTCAACTATCGGCAACGCCGGGTCATATCAAGGGACCTAGAAAGGAGATCGAGTGGGACGACTTAGAGCTGTCACCTCAACAGCGGGATTACGTGTTTAACCCGACTCTACTATCAACCGAATTGCCGTTAGAGGGGGTCAAAATAGGCGATATTACCAATGTTATAGCCGGCCCTCTGGCCGGGAGGCTGTTGGCGGATCTTGGTGCTGATGTGCTGAAAATAGAAACCTTCACAGGGGATTTCTCCAGAGGGACTAGCAGGATGTTTTGTTCCCTAAACTCAAATAAACGATCTATTTCAATAGACAGTAAGAACCCGGATGGTAGAGCTACTCTTCAACATTTAATCTCAAAATGTGATGCACTTGTCGCCAATCTTCGACCTGGAGCGACAGAGAGAATGGGGGTAGGTGGTCAACAATTGCAGGAGATAAATCCGACAATCGTAGAAACGCACGTCACGGCCTTCGGATGGGATGGTCCGTTATCAAGCAGGCCTGGCGTTGATCCACTTGCGCAGGCCTATATGGGCCTGCAACACGCACAAGGCGGAGGTGCCAACCAACCTTCATACCTTTCTCATCTGGCGCCTTGTGACTACAGCGGGGGAGCGCTTGCAGCTTTTGGCACTGTTCTTGGTCTCTACGTAAAGAAGAGAACTGGTGAAGGTCAAAAAATTGACACTAGTCTTTTGAACATGGGTACTTTAATGGTGAACGGTGACTTTGCTTCATATGAAGGGAAAGAACCTAGGAAGACGAATGATTCTGGGCAATACGGCATAGGTGATTTTCGACGTTTATATAAAACGTCGGACGGTTGGATTTTTGTAAACGCTGCGGGAAACGACAAGCATATACAACTGCTTCAAGCGATGAGTGTACGGAATAACTCATGTATAGATTTGAAGATGCATTCCTGCATGGGACGAGATATGGAAAACGAATTCGTTGAGCGGGACAGCGAATACTGGTTGAAATTGCTCACCCGTAACGGAATTGATTCCGCTCCTTCTGTCGAAAACTTTAGCTCCAACATATTCGAAGATAGCCAGAATGATGCGAAAGGCATGGTGTGTCGAAAAGAGATAGGAGAGGCAAGAGAATAATTGCTTATTCAAAGATTTATAGATTTTGTTGGTAGCCGGGATCCCGTTGTTTATCCTACTCCAAGCCTTGGAGAGCATACCGTGGAAATTCTTACCGAGTCAGGCCTGGGTAGGGATCGAATTAAATATTTGAAGGAAGTTGGCGCGATCAAGGTCTATGACGAACAGAAAGGATAAAGGGAAGGTCCTCATTTATATGATTAAATCGCCTTGATTTTCTTCAGATTCAAAATCTCTTCCTCGCAGTATCCGAGGCCGGAGAGAACCTCATCATTATGAGAACCCAATTTTGGCGCAAAACCTGGTTTGCTTGGGGTTTCAGAGAATTTCCAAGGAGTTCCGTGGATTTTTATGTTTTCATCGAGTCCTGTGTGGTATAGCTCTTGTACGTAATTGTTTTCGACAATATTCGGATCTGAAGATGCTTCAAGCATAGTATTAACTTTCGTTGCAACCATATCTGATTCCCTAAGTATCTCTATCCAATGATCTCTAGTGTTTGTTGAGAAAAGCTCCGATAAGGTGTCTAAAATTGCATTCTTTTTGTCCTCTGATTCAAAAGCCAGTCCTAGGTCTGATACACCTTTATGTTCCATTGGATCAAGAAATCCGAGTATTTCAAGAGCATTCTTCCAATCCCTAGGATCAAGTTGAATGGCAAGTGGCTTGCCCTCAGAATCGTTAAAACATGCGGCTATGCCCGGCCTTTCCCGAGTTCCGTTAATTCGTGCACCAGTAATCGGAGGTCGATTCCTCCACATGGCGGTTGTCATGGTCCAGCCCATCAGGCGGAAGGCGCTGCCTACCAGTGAGGTTTCGACTTTCTGCCCGACTCCTGTCGTTCGAGCATGAATTAGTGCGGCCAACACACCTCCGAATGTTAAGATTGCACAAGTTTCGTCAGCTACCGACGCTACTCCGGTACGCATGGTTTGGCCTGGTATGGAAAAAGCTTCGGTCATACCTGACAGTGCCTGACCAACAGCGTCGGTACCTGGTAAGTTCGCGTCCGGGCCATCTGGCCCATAAGCTGATATAGAGGCATACACCAGCGCCGGGTTAATCCTTTTTAAATCTTCGTACCCAAATCCATATCTTTCAGCTGCTCCCGGTCGAAAATTCTGACCGAATATATCTGCAGTTTTGATTAATTTGTGTAGAATTTCTCTAGCCTCGGTCAATTTTAAGTTGAGTGTTAGGCTCTTCACGCCTCTGTTATTAGTTTCAAAAAACGAACTAATTTCCCCTTTCAGTTCGCCAGCTCTTCGGGAGCCGTCACCGGTACCGGGAACTTCAACCTTTATGACTTCAGCTCCCAAGTCAGCCATTAGCATGTATGGGACTGTCCCAGCTTGAGCTGTGGAGCATGCAACTACTTTGACGCCACTCAGTGCTCCTTGAGGATTATTCACAGAATCACTCCTTCATTTCAGCTTAAATATCTTAATGATAATACTTATTATATTGGGAAATTGCAGGGTTTGTTGAATGGACGGAGTTGGGATCGGAAATACGATGAGGCTGAGGCTATAGATAAATGATTCCGCACTAACAAGTAAGGTTTACTCAAATATGGATGATGGGTGGGATCAAGATACAATCCGACGGGCAGACGAAGATTTATTGGTATGAACTTAGGAGGCAAATTTAATGGACACATTCGGAAATGGTGACTACAAATTTAGGGTAGTCGAAGGATTTTTTAAACGGCCTAGGGGTTGGCCCTTTGTAGAGGTTGCTGACGTCGCGGTCGATAAATACGACAATGTATATCTTCTTACCAGGGGCCCATATGTCGCTGTCATGATCTTTGATAAAAAAGGCCAATATATTGATGGATGGGGGAAAATCGGCGGAAGGCCTGAAATAGGAGTGGATTTTATGGTGCCTCACGGTATAAGCGTCGGGCCTGATGGTTCGGTTTACACCAGTGATACTGGAGATCACACGGTCAGGCGCTGGAGTAAGGAGGGTGATCTTCTTCTGACTATAGGTTCACCCATGAACAGTTCAGCTGAACAAAGCGGTAGGCCGTTTAACAGACCGACACATCTAACGGTTGCATCGAGCGGCGATTTTTACGCGTCTGACGGGTATGGGAACTCCCACATCCATTGTTTCGATCCTTATGGTAGCTTGCGTTTTTCCTGGGGCGGTCATGGTAGCGCTCAGGGACAATTTGACACGATTCACAGTGTTTTTGTGGACGGAGATGATGGAGACAAGATTTATGCCACGGACCGATACAACAATCGAATTCAGTTTTTTGAACCAGATGGGGAGTTTATCGGGGAATGGACAGGGCTTAACCTTCCAAACGCTATCAGAAAGGGACCAGATGGTAATTTCTATGTGGCAGAACTTGATCATAGGGTGAGCGTGCTTGCCGCCAATGGGAATTTGTTGACTCGATGGGGAGAGACAGGGGCCGAGTTGGATGACAGTGAAACAGGTTCCGGACTGCCGGACTCTCCAAGTAGGAACCCGATGATAAGGGGGAAAGTAAAGCATGAACCCGGGGCTGGTCTTTTCGGAGCTCCACATGGGATTGCTGTAGATTCAGAAGGCAGTTTCTACGTGGCGGAAGTCAGCGAGACGTTTTTAGGGTTTGATCGTGGTGATAGAAGCGTACAAAAATTTGAACGTGTTAACTCCTAGATTGCCGAAAAACAACTTTTCACAATGTGGGAGATAAAATGTTGATGAAATCCTTGGTATGAACTTGTATATATACCCTCGTCATAAATCAGAATATCTGAGGGGCTTTTAGCTAACGGTTCTTCTCCCAACAGTGTGTATCATATCGAATGGTTAACGTCTAAATTTGATATTTAATACTAAATTTAAAGTAGCTTACAGAAGGATTTGACATGATTTCAAGAATGCTCCGTGCTTCGATGTTGGATAGCGATCTTTACGAAGAAGTTGAATCTGATAGTAGTGCGATAACTCAGGCTGTTTTAATTGTGGTTGTTGTAGCTATTGCCAAAGGTGTAGCTACTCTTTCCGCGACAGGCAGTATTTTAGGTATCGCTCTCGGAATAATAGCAGGATTACTGTCCTGGGCTCTATGGGCATTTATAACCTATATGGTGGGTACAAAACTGCTTAAGACGGGGGATACAGTATCTTCGTGGGGCGAATTAGCTAGGGTAACAGGCTTCGCTCAGTCACCTGGGTTATTGTTTGTGATTGCAGTTGTTCCAGTTGTAGGAAATTGGTTTTTACCTGTTGTGGCGCTATGGCAACTTGCAGCCATGGTGGTAGGTATAAGGCAAGCGTTGGATTATACATCCACATTCAGGGCTATTGGAGTGGTTCTTATAGGCTTTGTAGCCGTAATTCCCTTGCAGATGATTTTATATGCGGTTTTAGCATAAATTTACGTAAATATTGTAAGTTTGGTAGTGAAGAGGATCTCTGTTTTTGTAAGAACGCCCTTGGGCCTAATTGAGATCGATATGTAAGAGAGATTTTGGAGAAGCAAGTCATGGGTGAAAAGCGAATTCGATTAGGTCTAATTGGCGCAAATGTTGGCTACGGCTGGACCCCGCGGGCCCATACGCCTGCCTTAGCGGAACTTCCGGATATCGAACTTGCAGCGGTATGCACAGCCCATGAAGAAACTGCCCGAGAATCAGCTGAAAAATTTAATGTACCGCTCGCCTACAGTGATCACCAAAAGATGCTTGATGAAGCCGAGCTTGACGTGGTGGCAGTGGTAGTCAGGGTGCCCAAGCACTACGAATTGACGATGGATGTAATTAGGGCTGACAAACATGTTTATACAGAATGGCCGCTCGGGGCCAACCTCGTAGAAGCCCAAGAAATGGCTGTTTTGGCTCGTGAGAGGAATTTATTGACAATGGTGGGGCTGCAATCACGTGTCGCTCCCGTTTTTCTTGCGCTAAAAGATTTAATCGATGAAGGGTATGTTGGGGAGGTACTGAGCGCTGATCTACGTCAGTTCTCATCCGGGGTTTTAGAAAGAACTTCAGGTCGGACATGGCAAAAAGATGTGGAATTAGGAGCCACTACTCTTACTATACCGTTTGGTCATTCCATTGATGCAATGTGTATGTGCCTCGGAGAGTTTGAATCGGTGTCAGCTACAGTGAGAACCCAAGTCTCTCAATGGCATGAATCTGATACCGATAGGATGGTTGATGTTACATCTCCGGACACAATAGCGGTTAATGGTGTTTTAACCAGTGGGGCAGTTGTCTCAGCACAGGTGATAAACGTGCCGTATCATGGTTCTGGATACAGATTTGAAATTTATGGTACAGGAGGAACTTTAGTTGTAACCAGCGGGGGATCACCTTCAACGGAATCCGCTAAGCTTTTTGGAGCTAGGGGAGGTACTACCGAAATTGAAGAGCTCGAGATCGCAAGTAGTTACACATTGGTACCTGATGCTGTGCCTGACGGAGCTCCGTTTAATATTGCCCAGCTTTGGAATCGTTTTGCAGTAGGCATCCAGGGGGCTGATGCTGTGGAACCGAATTTTGACACTGCTGTTCAAAGACATAGACTGCTGGAGGCGATTCAAATATCCTCTGACACAGGTAGTTCCCAAAAACCTTGAATATGTTTGGGCAACTGAGATTTAGGGAGTCTCTGACACACTGCCTATATTTGGATAGAAAGGAGATATCCCTTGGACATTGAGCACCCAATATATATACCAAATAAGTGGTTCCATTAGCATTGTAAAGTTCAGGACGGCATAGAATTCAGCTGAATGGTAGATCTCAAAAGGTAGGTTGAATAATTGTGTTGCTCCTTGAAAGTCGAATAGACTGATTCATTTGTCGATGCTCTAATAATCCGTTTGGTAAAGGGTAATATGAAATACGATTACGTTATCGTTGGTGCCGGTTCAGCTGGAGCTATTGTGGCGACCCGGTTGTCAGAGGATTTCTCCAAATCGGTGATGTTACTTGAGGCTGGGCCGGACTATCCGGATATCGACAGTCTTCCAGATGAAGTCAAAAACGGATATGCCACAGGGATCGACGTTATGACGAGCGATCATAACTGGCAATTTTGGGGCAAACCTTCTCCTCAAGCAGAGCCTATGATGGTGCCTCGAGGCAAGGTTATCGGAGGATCGAGTTCAATCAACGGTCAAGTATTTCTTCGCGGCATGCCCGACGACTACGATAGTTGGGCCCAAATGGGCAACGATCATTGGGCATATGAAAAGTTGCTACCCTTCTTCAGATTGCTTGAAACAGATACTGACTATAGTGACGATTTTCACGGAACGGAGGGCCCGATAATTGCAAGACGTTTCAAAGAAGACGAATGGCCACCGGTCCAGCGTGCCTTCTATAACGCTGCCAAAGAGTCCGGTCATCCCGATGGTCCAGACCAAAATAACCCTGATGTTACTGGTGTAGGTCCCACTCCGTACAATAACCCTCAGGGCATAAGATGGAGTACGAATGTGGGATACCTGTCCATGTCGCGGCATCGCATGAACCTAACGATTAGGGCTGACTGCCTTACGCATCGAGTTGTTTTTGAGGGTAATCGAGCTATCGGGGTGGAAGCAGAAAGCGGTGGCGAAAAATTCATCGTGTATGGTGAAGAAATAATTCTGAGTGCAGGTGCCATTGCTTCCCCTCAGATTTTGATGTTGTCCGGAATAGGGCCTTCCATTCATCTTCGGGAACTTGGCCTGCCGGTAATTAAGGACTCACCAGGTGTTGGTCAGAATCTTCGGGATCATCCGGTATTGTATGTTACCTGGAGAACTAAACCTCACATTCAATTGGAAGGTCTGGCACCCAGAAGCCAACTTATGTTGAGGTACACTGCGACTGGTTCCGACTTAAGAAACGATATGAAAATTACGATGAACAATTTCGCAACTGAAAGAATTAATCGAGGTGGAGGGAGAATGGATGCGATCGGGATGCGAATGATGGTTGTTTTAGACTTGGCAGTCAGTTCAGGAGAACTGACCCTTGAGTCAGATAATGTTAATGACCAGCCTGGCCTCAATTACAACTACTTCGCTAATGAGTTTGATCGTAAGAGGTCGAGAGAGGGGATTCGTAAAGCTATTGATCTCGCGAATCACCAGGAATTCTCAGATATTTTTGCAGAAAGATTGGAACCGTTAGACTCTGACCTGGAGTCTGATAACTCTTTAGACGAATGGATGCTCCGGGAGGCGACTACAGGACAACATATCTCAGGAACATGCAAGATGGGCCCAGCTACAGATCCTTTGTCTGTGGTGGATCAATATGGCATGGTTTACGGATTGGAAAATTTGCGGATAGTTGATGCATCTATCATGCCGGATTGTATACGTGCGAATACTAACGTAACGACCATGATGATAGGCGAGCGTATATCCAGTTTTATCAAAAGTGAAAATTAAGACTAAGTCGATCATGTCTTGGATGCTTTGGAAAGCTTTGTTCTAAGTTTGCAAGTCGGGAGTCCAGATAAATTTTTCTATTCAACCTGCTTACATAACTTTTTGAAAAACGGCGGTTTCGTGAAAATTGATTAGACCTCTTCATTATCCATTTGAGGTGCATCCTGTTTTCGATGGTCCTAGTTTGGTTGATCTTGCCAGGGTGATGTCCCGTGTAGTTGGGAGTTCTGTGGTATTTCCTGAAAGCAAGGAACAGGATCGAATTAAGGGATTGGTTGGGGACCCTGAGAAGATTCTTCTTATTTTAGTAGACGGCCTGGGAGCTCACTTCCTGTCATGTCCTGATTCGCCATCCTTCCTTAGTGAATCGATGAAAATGACGGTCAATACGGTATTTCCCTCCACCACCGCCAGCGCGTTGACGAGCTTAGCAACTGGCCTTTGGCCCTCTCAACATGGAGCCCTTGGTTGGTGGACGTATCTTAAGCAGGTAAATGGTCCTGTAACTACATTGCCATTCACGCGTATGGTAGATGGAGTCTCCCTCGAAGATCTGGGAGTTGCCGCAGAGAGTCTCCTCGTGGCGGAACCCTATCTAAGAACCTCAAAGAATGAAGTATGTGGGCTTCTGCCAAGCAGTATCTATTCATCTGCCTTTAGTAGTTTCGCTCTTGGAGGCAATCCGGTTGTCAAATATTCCAGCATGGAAGAAGGATTTCAGTCAGCTACTAGTTTATTGAAGTCTAAAGAAAGTCCTACTTTCATGTATTTCTATATTCCCGACGTAGATTCCAATGCCCACAGGTATGGCATTGATCATAATTTTACTAAGGCTGCAGTTACGGAAGTGGATCGACTGTGTAGAATCCTCCGCAATGAAACGGAAGGTTCTAATATCCGTGTAATTATCACTGCTGACCATGGGCATCTGGAAGCAAATCAATACGAAAAGATAGCTATCAACGAGAAAGTTTTAGAAATCGGTTTAATCCAACAGCCAGTATCGGGTGATGCACGGGTTTCTTATATCCGGTTTGACCGAGAGTCTGCAGATATTACGCATGCGACTCTTGTAGATTTCTTTGGAGATGAATTCCAATTGATTACGAGTCAGGAAGCTAATATGTGGCAGCTATTGGGGCCAATAATGAACGATATTTCAAAGGACCGATTAGGTGATCTGATTGCGATTTCTAAGGGCAGTTCGATCGCATGTTGGAGCAAGGAAGATCAATTAGGAAGTATGCTTGATCTCAAATCACTCCATTCAGGGCTAACTAAACGCGAGATGGAAGTCCCCCTGATCATATTCTAAATTATGTGCTGGCATCTTTCTTGTCTGGTGTCCACGAAACTATCCATAAAACCCGTCTAGTTATCCATCAGGCTGCCTCAACTGTGGATCTAATCTGTTTTTCAACCAGATTTACTGGGGTTTGAGGGCTCCTTCTTAAGTTTTAGTGGTTAGAGCGTTCGGGACTCCCGCCTCTTTGAATAGGACATCCAATTTCTTTAGAAGATGCTCAGGAGGTCTTATTGAAGGGGGTCGCGGTGGCCCTGCCTCAAGTCCGACTCTCTCCATCGCGGCTTTTATGAATGGACCCTCCCCCCCGGTAATCTTAGTCACCTCTCCGATCCATTTTCTCCATTTCCACTTAAAGTCACCAAGACGATTCTTGGCCGCTTCATATTCCGATTGTTGTAGAAGATTCCATATCTCTAAAGGATATTCCGGCCAGAATCCGCTGAGGTGAGTAATGAATCCGGTAGCTCCCAAAATGTTGCTCCAGATGTGTTCTCCACCGTTGTCTATGATCGCGAGACGATTCGAAAATGTAGTAAGACCGTCCCTATAGAGCTGTGCGTTCGGAGCTGACCATTTCATGGCATTTACACTGCCGATTTCTGATAATTGTTCGATCAACGGCAGACTCATCGTTAGTCCTTCCCACCAGGTGTGATATATCATCAGATTTACGTTCGACTCGGCATCAATATGCTCGAAAAGTCTAACGACGTCATCTTCTGAAGGTTCGTAGTAATACGTGGGACCAAGCTGGACCCCGTGAAGACCTATTTCAGATGCATATTGTGCAAGTTTTACTATTACCCTTGTGTCTGTGTGCTGGATACTTGTCAAAACAGGAGTTTCACCGTTAGCAGCTTCTTGTGCCGTTTTCATGACGGCCATTCTCTCCTCAACATCCATAGCGGGGTGCTCACCTCCCGCTCCTCCGACAAGCAGAGTTCCGTCACCAGTTTTGACCCCCCTATCAATCATAAAACGGATGTTTTTTGTAAGGACATCAAGGTCCAGTGACAAATCTTCCTTGAAAGGTGTTGCTACGGCGACCATGGGGCCACATAGCCATGAACGAATGTTTTGAGAACTCATTTATTAACGCTCCTTCATTATCGTGAGAGAATTCCCGAACAGACTTTCTAAAGTCTGTTCGGCTGGACTATTAGAAAATCTTTCAGTTCAAAGAATAACTCAAAATCTTCCAGAATACCTTTATCTACGATTCAAACTTGGTTTTTCAAAGGAGTAAGAAAGGTTTTTTTGGATGGCAATTATCCAAATCTGTTTAAGAGTTCGATCGGTGCGAAAAGAGAGAAGCCCAAAAGACTTACGCCGAGTATTATTGAAACACACATGGAGGCGTATCCCCACCTATACCTACTCGAAATTACTTCCATTGTGTCGATTACGACCCCACCGATACCGAACACTAAACCGGCCAATATTCCTGTGTAAATTGTCGCGGCACCATATACGAAGAATGAATTGAATCCCCTAAGAATTACATCTGGCAGGCCAGAAAGGAATATAGTAAATTCATAGCCGTTTTCGATGGCTTGTATGAAATGCAAGGTAATTGGAAAGAACGCAGCAGTCACAAAGGGCCATGAGACAGCAAATCCTAGGGCTAATAGAGACCAAGTAGCTAAGTCGGCGCCCCTCATTGGACCTTCTCTAAAGTGGTAGATGGAAATCGGCACAATTAGGAGTGCTCCTACGGCACCAAATATGCAGAACCAAAATGTAGAAACCAAGCTCAATTGTGGAGCTATCTCATAATGGCTCGTTTGGGCCAAGACGGCGATTAAATTCGCACCACTTCCCAGAAAAGCGCTATATAAGCTGATCGATATAGTTAGCCGATTCCTTGCATTTCCCAAAAGTCAGACAGTCCTATCGATGAATTTAACCCAAATAGATATATGAGGCCCTATCATCAGTTCCCATTTATGGACGGAATACCTTCTAGAGATAACTCTTCAGCTCTATGGCAACTTACATGCCTTCCGGAGCTGATCTCCTTCATTTCTGGCGCTTCTGTCTTGCAAATCTCCACTGCAAACGGGCATCTTGGGTGGAAGTAACAGCCTTGAGGAGGATTAGCAGGATTAGCTATTTCTCCCTCTAGAGCTTCACGGGTAGTCCTCTGGGCAGGATTAGGCTTTGGAAGCGAAGAGATTAGGGCCGCAGTATAGGGATGCTTGGGGTTTTTGAATAGTTCTTGAGGAGGACCGGTTTCAACGATCTTACCCACATACATAACGATAACTCGATCGCTTATCTGGTTCACGACACTAAGATCGTGCGAGACAAAGAGGTAAGTTAATTCAAACCTGTCCTGTAAGTCCATCATAAGATTAATTACTTGTGCTTGGACCGAGACGTCTAGTCCCGATACGGGCTCGTCGGCTATGATCAGCCTTGGTTGCGGTGCTAATGCCCGCGCAATTCCTATCCTTTGTCTCTGGCCACCGCTGAATGCGTGGGGGAACCTTTGCATGTATTCCTGGGGAAGCCCGACTTCTGACAGAAGTTCACTGACTCTACTTTGTCTTTCCTCACGATTTCCCAGGTTGTTAACCAAGAGAGGCTCACCGATGATTTCAAATATGGTCATTCTTGGGTTTAAAGAAGAGAACGGATCTTGAAAAATCATCTGAATTTCTTTTCGGAAAGGTCTGAAGGAAGATTGGGATATCGTGGCAAGATCCACTGGGTCTCTGTCCGCGCCGGAGTAAGATATCTGCCCGCTAGTAGGATCCAGTGCCCTTACGATGCAACGAGAAACGGTAGTTTTACCGCACCCGCTTTCTCCTACTAAGCTGACGGTTTCTCCTTTGTATATCTTGAAAGATACGTCGTCGACAGCCCGTACTGATCCTACCTCACGCCTGAGGAA
>CAZZBP010000053.1:0-15120 GCA_964652755.1 uncultured Dehalococcoidia bacterium | reverse complement strand
GTCGATATTCGGATCATTCCGAGCCGGTTTTCCAACGTTTTTGTTGACTGGTTGGATAATATCCGGGATTGGCCAGTAAGCCGCCAACTCTGGTGGGGCCATCAAATTCCTGTTTGGTATTGCTCTAATTGCGACGGTGTCATTGTTGATTATTCCGACCCGGTCGCCTGTCCTGAGTGCGATTCAACCCAGTTAATTCAGGAACCTGATGTTTTGGATACCTGGTTTAGTTCCGGCCTGTGGACACATTCAACGTTGGGCTGGCCTGACCAAACTGATGATCTCATAAGGTTTTACCCTGGGTCGGTCATGGAAACAGGATACGACATCCTGATTTTTTGGGTCGCCCGCATGATAATGCTCGGCATAGAAAATATGGGAACTTCTCCATTCCACACGGTTTATCTCCATGGACTGGTCCTTGACCCTGAGGGGGTCAAGATGAGTAAGACAAAGGGAAACGTTCTAGATCCCTTGGAGCTTATTGATGAATATGGAGCTGACGCAATTAGGTTCGCACTCACCACCGGAACAGCAGCTGGTAACAATGTCAGGATGAGCGAAGGGCGTCTGGAATCCAGCAGAAACTTCGCCAACAAATTGTGGAATTCGGCTCGCTTCGTTATAACCGCTCTAGAACGGGAAGGAGGTGCCGGCAACTGGAGGAATCCAGGTATCACCCAATTACACGATCGCTGGATCATTTCTCGGCTCAATCGAGCTTGCTAAGATATGAATTGCTTCTGGCCCTGAAGAGAATCCAGTTCCCGTTTTGATTTTTACATTGGAGCGAACTCTTAGACTTCTCCATCCATTTATGCCATTTGTTACTGAAGAGATATGGAGGATACTTTGCCAATCTGTGGAAACCCCTGATGACTGGGAGGAAGCTCTTATAGTGGCTGAGTATCCGATCATGAGATCAGAATTCGGTGACATTCAATCAGAGGAAGAGATGAATCTTCTTTTTGAGTTGATAGGTGCTATCCGCAATATTAGGGCTGAACTACGTATTAAGCAAAATGTAAAGCTCAATGCTTCTATGATAGCTCCTGAATATTATCAGCTTCTTGAGGATCACAGGGAAGTTATACTGAAATTGTCCGGCGTAGAATTGAACATTTCCGAGAGTCCCCCAAGGGATGACTACGTCAATTCGGTCACATTAGTGACTACTGGGGTTACATCCTATATCGATATGGGTGAAGACGCGGATATGGCTACAGAAATTTCCCGGTTGAAGGAGGAGAAAAAGGAAATACACAAACACGCTAGTTCACTGGAGAAAAGACTATCTAATCCTGGTTTCATTGGGAATGCGCCTGATGAAGTCATTGCAAAAGAAAGAGAGAGATTGAAGAGGGCGGTGGAGCGTGGTGAAAGGTTGGAAGGGATCTTGAGCAAGCTCAGCTAAGTGAAAACTGAAATCGGCACGTTAAGCTACCATCCCACAACATCGCTTGAATTTTTTACCACTACCGCACGGGCACCGCTGATTGCGCCCTACCTTTGTTCCAGTTCTTTTCACGCCAGTCGTAGGGGCTGAAGTAGACATCTCGGATTGCCTTCGTTCCCGTATTTGTGAGGATTTAGAGCGGTTAGAATTCGCACTTACAGGTATTTCGCCTGTGCGAAATATTGTGTGTGATACATCGTCTTGAATACGCTGTTGAAGACCCTGAAACATTTCGTGTCCCTCTTTACGATACATGACTAGCGGGTCTCGTTGTCCAACTGCTTGTAGTCCAATACCCTGCCTGAGGTTCTCCATTGAGGTGAGATGCTGTACCCAATTAGTATCAATGGAGCGGAGCATTAGAAATCGTTCAATTTCTCGGCAATTATCCGGACCTAGGTTTCCCTCAAAGCTTTCATATATACCATCAATATGGGTGAGAATATCGTCGAGGTATTTGTCAGGTCCAGATGAAACAACTGATTCTTCAATTTGAAGAGTTTCTGAGAGAGGAATCAAGCTTCCGAGTTCAGAAATCATCCGAGGAATATCCCAGTTCTCACTCACGCTACCAGGCATACAATCTAAGACGATAGCCTCGCACTCTGAGACAATCATATCCTTGATCTGACTTGAGAGATCCACTCCATCTATTACCTTATCCCTTTGTGTGTAGATAACGTCTCGATGGGTATTGACTACGTCATCATATTCAACGAGGTGTTTTCTCATATCAAAATGGTACGCTTCAACTTTTACTTGGGCATTTTCAATCGATTTTGAAATCATATTGTTTTCAATAGGAGTATCCTCATCCATTCCAGCCCAACTCATGATAGATTGAATT
The DNA here is from genome assembly GCA_964652755.1 of uncultured Dehalococcoidia bacterium. Lineage (GTDB taxonomy): Bacteria > Chloroflexota > Dehalococcoidia > Lucifugimonadales > UBA826 > UBA11795. The sequence goes on along the minus strand of CAZZBP010000053.1, from coordinate 12,817 downwards.
TTATCCCCTCCAAACCGACGGACTAAATCATCGTCTAGGGCAACAAAAAACCTAGTTTCGCCGGGATCACCTTGACGACCGGCCCTCCCGCGTAGCTGGTTATCGATTCGCCTGGCTTCATGCCTTTCCGTTCCTATAATGCAGAGACCTCCGGCGTCTATTACTTGGTTATGTCGAGCTTCCCATTGGGAAAGATCTTCATCCGTGTCGTCAAGACTTCCTCCCAAAACGATGTCAGTACCACGGCCAGCCATGTTCGTAGCAACGGTTACAGCGCCAGGTCTACCCGCCTGAGCAATGATTGAGGCCTCTCGTTCATGTTGTTTCGCATTCAATATCTCGTGTTTTATGCCTTTACGTTTTAACAGGCCACTTATGATTTCAGAACGGTCAATATCTGTCGTACCCACTAGCACCGGTTGGCCTTTTGCGATTCTTGTCTCTATATCTTTTACAACAGCTGAATATTTCGACTTTTGATCTCTGTAAATCAGATCCTTTTGATCCAACCGCATTACAGCCTGATTCGTAGGGATGGAAACCACCTCAAGCTTATAAATCTTCCAGAACTCTTCCGCTTCGGTAGAAGCAGTACCGGTCATGCCAGAGAGTTTTGTGTACAGTCTGAAGTAATTTTGTAACGTAATAGTTGCATAGGTGACAGACTCGCGTTGCACCGAGACTCTTTCCTTCGCCTCAATTGCCTGATGAAGGCCATCAGAATAACGCCGACCTTCCATTAATCTTCCGGTGAACTCATCTACTATGATTACTTCGCCGTTCTTGAGAACATATTCCCTGTCTCGTTGATATAAAACCTGTGCTCTAACGGCGTTCTCTACAAAATGAACCTGTCCGAAGTTATCGACATCGTACAGGTTGTCAACCTTAAGCAGTTTTTCAATCTTTTCGATTCCTATAACCGAGAGTGAAACAGCCTTTAATTTTTCGTCGATCGTGTAGTCCTCATGCTCGCGCAACCCGGGTGCTATCCGGGCGAACTTAATATATTCATTTGGATTTTGTTGGGAAGGGCCACTTATTATTAAAGGGGTCCTAGCTTCATCGATAAGGATGTTATCTACTTCATCTACTATAGCGAAGTTACGGGAATCTTGAACTCTGCGAACACCAGAGTCAGACATGTTGTCCCTGAGAAAATCGAACCCGAACTCGTTATTGGTCCCATACGTTATATCTGCCTTGTATGCGTCGGTCCTCTCCGCTTCAACTAATGTGTGAGCGCCGTCAAACTCTTGAAGTATCAGAGCGGAGTTGTTTTGTAATGCCCCGACCGATATCCCAAGCTTGCAATATACAGCGCCCATCCACTCAGCATCCCTTTTAGCAAGGTAGTCATTGACAGTGACAACGTGCACCCCTTCGCTTGACAGGGAGTTAAGGTAAGCAGGTAATGTAGCGACTAATGTCTTTCCTTCTCCCGTTCTCATTTCTGCGATTTTTCCTTGGTGCAAAACGATCCCACCGATAAGCTGTACATCGTAATGTCTCTGGCCAAGAGCTCTCTTGGCTGCTTCTCGCACGACTGCGAAGGCCTCTGGAAGTAGATCATCAATATTTTCCCCATCACCGAGCCGACTTCTGAACTGATCTGTCTTAGCCTTGAGTTCCGGATCGGAAAGCGATTCTGTATGAGATTCCCAACTGTTGATCTCCTCAACGATTGGTTGAAGTTTCGACACGGCCTTTTCGTCAGAATTGCCAAAAAGGTTGCCGATTTTCTTAAGGATAGCCATATAAACCTACGATAATTTTCTCGCCATCAATTATACAGGGGCAAGTGAAAAGGTAACTCTGCTAACAAATTAGTCGTGTGGGTCGAACATTGCTCCAACAGATAATCCGCTGTGTATCCTGTGGATCGCTTCACCAAGCATTGGGGCCATGGAAAGAACGGTGATTTTGGCGGTACGTTTCTCATTTGGTACGGGCATGGTGTCTGTGACCACTATCTCCTGAACCACACTTTCTTCAAGAATGCTACAGGCATTTCCCGCCAATACCGGGTGCGTAACTGCACAATAAATTTCTGTAGCACCGTGTAGCTTCAAAGCTTCAGCAGTAGCAACAACAGTGCCTCCAGTCCCGATTTCATCGTCTACTATCAAAGCAGGTTTTCCCTTTACGTCACCTATAAGACTGAGGGCTTCCACTCGATCCCGGTTTCCCAATCGGTGTTTTTCTACTATGGAAATAGGGATATTTAGGAATCGTCCCGTGTCTCTTGTCCTCTTTACGTCGCCGGCGTCAGTTGCTGAGGCAACTTCTACGGCTGTTCCATTCTCTTTGAAATGGCCGGCAAGCATTTGTATTGCTGTTAATTCATCCACGGGGATATTAAAAAACCCCTGGATTTGGCCGGCGTGAAGATCCACCGTTAAAACTCGGTCTGCTCCGGCAACCGTTAGAAGATTGGCCACTAACCTAGCAGTGATCGGTACTCTGGGCTGGTCTTTTTTATCGCTTCTACCATAAGAATAATGGGGGATTACTGCGGTTATACGGCCAGCCGAGGCTCTCTTAGCAGCATCGATCATCACAAGAAGTTCCATGATATGGTCGTTGACAGGCGCGGAGAAGGATTGCACTAAGAAAACATCACGTTCCCTTATATTCTCCTTGAAACTCACAAAGGTATTGTCGTTACTGAATTTAAAGACATCGCACTTACCAATACTGATACCTAGATAATCGCATATATCTTCTGTTAGCTGAGGATGGGAGTTACCGGAGAAAACTCTTAAGTCTTCAAATATAGGCATAGTTTTACCCAAAGATTATGTTTATGAGTGTTCAATCTCTCGGAATTCCTAATGTCTAGGAATTTCTTGGCGCGAGTCAAATTATAGCATAGAGACTACCTTATACTTTACCTAAACCCGAACGCTTTTTGGCGACTGAAATGCTTAATATATAAGGAGCATTTATGAATAGAGTCGGATTTCTTTTGAAAGTAAGAAAGGAATATCTTACGGAATACAAAGAGCACCATAAAGGAGTCTGGGAGGATATGAAGAGCGCTCTTCATCGTCAGGGTTGGTATAACTATTCCATTTTTATGAAGGATGACGGATTTATCTTCGGCTATTTTGAAACTACAGGCACCTTCGCAGAAGCCTTGTATGGGATGGAGCGGGAACCGATCAATTCGAAATGGCAAGAGTTGATGGCCCCTTTTTTCGAAATTCCAAACGGAACTATGCCTGACTCGATGATGATAGAACTCGAAGAAGTGTTCCACCTAGAATAAGCAGGAGAAATACCGATATGCGACTAAAGGGTCGACGTACGATAGTGACAGGTGCAGCTTCAGGTATTGGGCGAGCCATTGCAATACTGTTTTCTTCACAGGGGGCCAAGGTAGTTATCGCAGATATTGACACTGACGGAGGGAACTCTGTGGCGGAGGAAATATTGAATTCTGGCGGAGAGGCATTGTTTGTTGAGACGGATGTGTCTTGTGCTGGGGATGTAAAGACGATGGTAGACAGGGCGTACAATTTTCTAACTGGGATAGATATTCTCGTAAACGATGCGGCTGCTTTTGTCTTTGGGACTGTCGAAGACGTCGGTTCCGAAGATTGGGAGAAAGTGTTTGGCGTCAACGTACTCGGTTCCGTTAATACCGTGAAAGAATCCTTGCCTTATCTTAAAGTTTCCGAACAGCCAGCCATCGTGAATATAGCATCGGTGAGCAGTTTTATTGCTCAGCCTGCATTTGTTCCATACAACACCTCAAAAGGTGCTCTATTGCAGTTGACACGGTGTTTGGCGATGGATTTGGCCGCCGACGGGATAAGGGTTAATTGCGTTTCCCCAGGTTCAATATACACAGCGGCCACCGAAAGGCACATCGCATTCGAAGGCGCTGATAGAGACGAGTTTCTAAAGGAAGCAGGGGAGGGGAGTCTTCTAAAGCGGGTAGGTAGGCCAGAAGAGGTAGCTTATGCGGCACTTTTTTTGGCTTCGAAAGAGGCGTCGTACATAACGGGTGCCCAAATAGTTGTCGACGGCGGGGCCACTGTATGAATGAATCTTTACCCTCTCCAGAATTTAGGTTCGTAGACCCCCATGTACATTTCTACGATATGACTCACCCGACTCTCTATTACGGTCACTGGCAACCAGACGAGGATCATCCAGTGCTTGGATCACAAACGAGAGTATTGGGCAGCAGGAATTATCTTCCTGAAGATTTCTTAGCCGAAACTTCCTCCCATGGAACTCGGAAAACGGTGCACGTACAGGCCGCCATAGGTTCCAATGATCCGGTGGAAGAGACGAAGTGGTTGGAGGAGGCCTTTTTAAGGTGCGGTACCCCCAATGCGATCGTCGGTTATGTTGACCTTCGCGGCGTTGACGCAGAGAAGGAGATCAACCGTCATATGGAATATCCGCACTTCAAGGGGATTAGAGACTTTTCCTATGGGGACTACCTTACCGATGGTCAATTCATAAGAGGCTTTGCCCTACTTGAAAGGTATGGCCTGGTTTCAAGTATCGCAGTGGAACATCAAGATATGGATAAGTTAGCTAGTCTCGCTCGAGGTTTCCCTTACGTGACTATTGTCCTGGACCACGCGGGGTTGCCTCAGAAACGAACAGCGGAATATTTTCGAGAATGGAAAGCTGGAATGGCCGAAGTTTCAAGGATCGAAAACGTAGTATGTAAGATATCCGGGTTGGGGATGGCCGACAACGAATGGTCAATAGAGTCTATACGTCCTTATGTAGAATCTTGTATTGAACTTTTTGGCTGTGAACGTGCCCTCTTTGCAAGTAATTGGCCGATAGATAGCTTATGGGGCAGTTATGGAAAATTATTGGAAGCCTATTTGGGAATTACCAGATCCTTCAGTAATACCGAAAAAGAGCAATTATTCGCTTTGAATGCGGAACATATATATGGCATTTAACGTGATAGAACAATGACCTGTGTATCAGTCTATTTCAGTAGTGCTAAGAAGGGAGAGTCAATTAAATGACAGGCGCTGACTTGGTAGCAAGGATATTGAAGCAAGAAGGCGTGGATTTTATGGGGGTAATCCCGTTTAACTCGTTGGAAGAAGCAGGGGCCAAGGCAGGCATCCGGCCCCTGATATTTCGCCAGGAAAGAGTGGGAGTCAATTTGGCGGATGGCTACAGCCGGATCACAACCGGCAGGAAAACCGGAGTCTTCGCAATGCAAGCTGGCCCTGGGGCGGAGAACGCCTTTGCGGGAGTCGCGACAGCTTATGCAGATTCCGTACCGATACTACTATTACCAGCCTCTAGTCCAAGGTCTCGCCATGGGGTACATCCAACCTTCAGACCGAGTGAGACCTATAGTACCGTAACTAAGTGGGCGGGGAGCGTCTCAGTATCGGACGGAATACCTGAGATGTTGAGAAGATCTTTTAGCCAACTCAGAATGGGTCGCCCTGGACCTGTTCTCCTTGAAATTCCAAGCGATATTTTAAGAGGAGAGATTCCGGAGGATTTGGGAGCCTCCTACACCTCGGTAGTTTCAAAGAGATCGGCGGGAGATCCTCAGGATATAAGGACGGCTGCAAAGATGTTACTTGGGGCCCAGCGGCCAATCATACAAGCCGGCCAAGGGGTACTTTACGCCAAGGGGTCGAAAAAGTTGAAGCAGCTGGCAGAGCTTTCTGGGATACCAGTTATGACCACAATGGCGGGAAAAAGTTCATTTCCTGAAAATCATCCCTTATCCCTTGGAGCAAGAAGTAGCACCACAACGGATATGGTCGTCCACTTTCTCGATAAATCCGATCTAATCCTTGGTGTAGGATGCAGTTTCACGAGAATTCACTATGGGATGAACGAGTTTGATAAAAAGATTTTGATGCAGATCACTAATTGCCCTGATGACGTAAATAAGGATTATTCCCCTGATCACGTAATAATTGGTGACGCAGAGTTGGTCTTGGATGATTTGATAACTGAACTTAAGGATCTTTTAGAAGGAACAAATGAATATCATCCTTTTGATTTTAACGATGAGATAGAGACTGTGCGTGCTCAGTGGTTTGGGCATTGGATGCCTTATCTGAGTTCAGATGAAACCCCTATAAATCCTTACAGAGTAATTTGGGAGCTCATGAAGAACACTGATCCCAGTAAGACAATTGTTACTCATGACTCTGGAAGTCCCAGAGATCAGATCATTCCTTTCTATACTACCGTCAACCCTAACGGGTTTATCGCCTGGGGGAAATCAACTCAACTAGGTTACAGTTTGGGCCTTGCCATGGGAGCCCGTATGGCGGAGCCTTCTAAACTAGCTGTAAATGTGATAGGCGATTATGGATTTGGGATGATCGGGCTGGATATTGAAACTGCTGTTCGAGAGAAAATTCCGATCCTAACTATCATTCTCAATAACTCCGCTATGGGGATCTACCGTCCACACAATTTTCCCACGGCGAACGAATTATACGGAACCAAATACACTGGCGGTGATTACGCTCAGGTAGCTGAAGCCATGGGAAGCTATAACGAAAGAGTAGATGAGCCCAGTGGAGGCGGTCCCGCAATAGCCAGATGTGCTGAGATAGTGAAATCGGGGAAAGCTGCAGTACTGGAAGTCATGACGAAAGAGGAGCCGGAGATGCCACATAGAATCTTCTGACAAACGGCTACTGGTAAAATAGCATAATGTGACGATCTAGAGAAAAGTTAAGGGAATAATTATGGGGCTTAAACAGTTTGATCTTAGCGGAAAGGTAGCCTTAGTGACCGGCGGAAACAGCGGGATAGGGCTTGGGATGGCAAATGGGCTAGTAGAGGCGGGGGCAAGTGTTTGTATTTGGGGAACAAATCAATCAAAAAACGCTGCTGCAAAAGACACCTTAAATTCTCTTGGAGGTCAGGCTGCAGCTATTCAATGTGATGTTTCAGATGAAGATCAGGTCAAAAAAGCCTTTCAACAAACATTGGATTTGTTTGGGAGAGTTGATTCCTGTTTTGCCAACGCTGGGGCGGGAGGAGGAGCACCCTTTCACGAATTCCCCACGGAAACTTGGAGAAGGGTGATGGGAATCAATTTGGACGGCACATTTTTTACCTTCAGGGAGGCAGCGCGTCACATGATCGAACGAGGGGAAGGGGGAAGATTGATCGGAACGTCCAGCACCTCTGCCATTCATGGAGCCGCCCAGAATGAAGCTTATGCAGCGACAAAAGGTGCCATGCTCGCCCTTACTCGGGGACTTGCAGTAGAACTTGCCCGCTACCAAATCACTGCTAATTCGATTATCCCCGGATGGATTGAAACGGCAATGACCGCATCTAGAGTTGGTGACGGGAAATTTGAGGACCGGGTTATGAAAAGGGTACCGGTACGTCGTTGGGGAAGACCGGAGGACTTCGCAGGATTGGCTGTGTATCTAGCTAGTGAAGCTTCTTCATACCAGACGGGTGAGGAATTCGTCGTGGACGGAGGATATACGAGGTTTTAGCCTGTCTCGTTTAAAGCTAGCATTTGTGTTCACGGGCGACCCTGTTCCTCCCTCAATTACTAATGGAGCAATAGTCAGCTGGAATTCATAAGTGTCCAATTCCTCGCAAATGTCAGATAAACGATCAAAATTCGCGTTATCCAATAGTGGCATTCCCATATGAGGGATCACAACCTCATGCACTGGTATTCTCGCCGGATACTCGTGAGCTCGGAAGCCTGCTTCTTGAAGGTCCCACCCTAATATAGACGCGTTGGTTTCATATAGATATTCAATTATCGATGGGGCGTTTCCGGGAGTATTAGGTGGTGATGACAATTCGAGGTCGGGATTATCACCCCAAAAGGCGGTGTACCCGGACCTTATAAGAACGGCATCTCCATCCCTTGGTATTATATTTTTGGATTCGGCCCAGTCCTGTAATTCCCAGCCTTCGACGGGCTTATCCTTCTCTACATAACCTACTCCTCTATGCCTCGGTATATCGTAAAGGACCCCTCTCGTGATTATTCCATCTTTCCAATTATCGACTGCATGACTAAGAGCCCCAGATTCTGTAATCAAACCGGGATCACCGTCATTATAGAGGCGTCCACCGTCATCGAGATTGCCCGTGAAAAAATGGCATAATGAATCTATATGGGTGTTGACGTAGCCGTGGTAATAGACTCCTATGTAATCCCCGGACCCGGTTTGGGTTACGGACATGGTGTGGTCTGCTGGCCTTGGGTTACGCCTGGAATCACTAACTACTGTACTTGTCGCGATTGGGTTTGCACACGAGACTGTCCTCCCTTCCGTCACTAGCCTTGCTGCATAACTTACGCTTTCGCCACTTATATGATTTAAAGTTCCAAATTGGTCGTCATCCCCCAACCGGCCCCAGTTCAGAAAACGTTTTTTGTACGATAAGTATTCCTCAACTGTGGTTGGTGTTCGATTTTCTAGACCCATTTATATCCTCCCAAACGGAAAATTCTAGTGATTAGCCAACCAAATTCTCAACGCTGTAAGATCCCATTGGCCGTAGGATCCTGATGCTCCTTGATAAAATCTGTTTGGAAATATGTCATTATTTTGATCTTGAATCAAGAAATTCATCTTGTTTTCAATTCTCTTAACGATTTTATGACGAGTGATATTGGGGATGCCAAACCCTATTTTGGGTCCCTTGATGGTAGCTGTTGGGAGCAGGGATGTTGAAGATCTCTTGAGCAATAATTTTAGATTCTTATTTGACCAGCGAAATTTTTCGGGGATGGAAAACAGGGTTTCCACAAGGTGATGATCCAACAGTGGAGGCCTGACCTCGAGAGATGAAACCATGCTTGCCTGATCTACCTTAGCCATTAGGTCATCGGGCAAATATGTCTTTAGGTCCAGATATTGAGCTTGGCTGATTGGGTCGAGCTCGGTTTGCCAATGCCGTCTTAAAAACCATAGCTCGTCATAGTCTCGAAATTGTTCCAGCCAGTCGCGCGATAAAAAATCTTCCTTATCCGGTCTTTGATATTTTGTCACCAGGCGTGAGTACCTTTCTAAAGGACTTAAGAGAGGATAGGTTCCCCAGCGAAATAATGAACTATCAGAAGGCAAAACACGAAGCAACCGTCTCGAGAAGTTTCTGTATATGCTAGTGGGTATTCCTGTGACCCATTGCCGTGTCATCCAAGATCTATAACGTTCGTATCCTCCAAAGATCTCATCTCCCCCGTCGCCGGAAAGAACTACTTTCACGTCCTCACTAGCTACGGCTGAGATCAATAACATTGGGAGAATGGAGATATCCCCAAGTGGTTCATCGTAAAAACGCTGTATCTTCTGAAAAGTTTTGTCGATTTCAAGTTCGTCAAATGAAACTGCTCGGTGCTCCGTGCCATGGAGTTTGCTCAAGTTAGCTGCGTTCTGGGATTCAGAATTAGATTGGTTGCCGAAATCGACCGTATAAGTTCGAAGAGGACGTCTATATTGAGAGGAAGCCCTTGCGACCACGGTTCCGGAGTCTACCCCGCCACTTAAGAATGCTCCGATTGGTACATCTGATACTAGATGGGCCTTTATTGCTCCGGTTAGCTTTTCACTGACTAATTCAGTTGCTTGCTCTATATCTGCTAATTCGGTCTTAAAATTAAAATCAATATCCCAATATTTTGAATAATGAGAAACATTTCCTGCGAACACAAATGTATGTGCTGCCTCCAATTTTCGGATTTTCCTGTAGGGGGTCTTCGGAGATGGTATGTACCCATAAGTCAGGTAATCATAGATCGCGGTGTCGTCCCGCGTTTTATCTATTCCCGGATGCACCAGTATTGCCTTTATTTCAGATGCAAATATGAAAATATCTTCATCTAGGTAATAGACAAGGGGTTTTATGCCAAGCCGATCACGAGCAAGAAAAAATGTTTCTCTATTTTTATCCCAAATGCCGAAAGCAAACATCCCGTCAAACTTTTTTACACAATCAGTCCCCCATTCTTGGTAAGAATGGATTATGACCTCTGTATCTGAAGAACCACTGAATTTATGACCACGGCTTTGAAGCTGCTGTCTCAACTGGACGTGGTTGTAAATTTCCCCGTTGAATACTATCCAGATTGAACCTTCTCGATTTGACATCGGCTGACTTCCCGATTCCGTTAAATCGATAATGGAGAGGCGTGTATGCCCAAGGCCGACATTGTGCTCTGGGAAAAATTCACATTTTTGTGCATCAGGGCCACGGTGGGCAAGTGTACGAGTCATCTCTTCCAACAATTTCGTTGGAGCTGAAATCGCTCTAGTTTGAATTCCTAATATGCCACACAAAATGTAAACCGCCTCAGGCTTATCGCCTCCATAATAGAATTTTTGCCATTTGTAGGAACTTCCGAGCTCGCTCTGTAAAATTTTGTTTGGTTATTTCAAAAATTATGTTAATGGCCACGGTTGTGGATGGTGCCATTTTCGAGACTTCAATCACCCTTAACCAAAGTTTGAAAGTTGATTCTTGTTCAGATTGTCCGCATATTCGCCATCTGTTTGCAGCCCATTGCGATGTAAATACCCCAGGCTTCGAAGTAACCGAAAATCCGAGCCGATCGTTTCCTCCATAAAGGCGTTCCGCTGCCATTTGGACGACATCCAAGCTAAATTTTATTTGAGATTTCCTTTCCCTGCTTCCGATACTTTTTGAATGCATCCTTCTCATATAAAGTGGATCCGGAAGGGTCGACAAAAAGCCTATTTCAGATAAACGCATCCATAAATCATAATCCTGGCTTGTAACAAAATGCTCCCTATATCCACCGCCCAAATCAATGAAGCTTTTTCTCGCAACGACGGCGCCATGAACCAATGGATTTAGTTGAAAGAGTTTCTTGCAAATTTCTAGATCGGACGACGGAGGCACGACAGTTTGTAAGTATTTGCCGTTGCAGTCAATCCTTTGCGACGCGCATCCGACCAAGCTATATTCCGAATGAGATTCAAGAAAGGCGGTCTGCATACTCAATTTCTCTGGCATGGATATGTCATCGGAGTCCTGTCGCGCTATAAATTCGCCACTTGCCTGTCTCAACGCGACGTTTAAAGAGCGAGTGAGCCCAATATTCCTAGAATTGTAAATCCTTACGATACGAGGGTCAGTAAAACGATCTAATATCTCGTCAGTATCGTCGGTAGAACAATCGTTTACAATTATGAATTCGAAGTCGTCGTAAGTCTGGCTCAATATGCTTTGAACAGCTAATTCCAGATAGGGAGCTCCGTTGTATACCGACATCAAGACGCTGACCCTAGGGGACATTCTTATTCTCGATGATTGATTTTCTTAAAGTCAAACTTTTTGCCCTAGACTCGTCTCCGTCGAAACAGTAATTCCAATTTCTTCGCATATAATCCGAAACTACTGTTTAGCGAGCATGAGATGTGTTGCTCTTTATAAAGGAAGTAGAACCTCTCTAAACGAAGTTACGCCAAATTTTTCGCACCATTTTAGCAATGATAGATTTTTGTGTTTTACCAGAATCGAATTTAGGGAGCTCACCTCGATTCTTTAAGATTTCCCTTTTCCCGTTTAACAAAAATTCAAAAAGGTTGATGTAACTCTTGGACATCACCTCGCTATTAAGCGAGAACTTTTTAGCTGCGTTAGCGTATGAATCGTATATTCCAGGAATCGACTCTAAACGTTCTTCTAAGGTTTCATACGTGAATTTAATTCCGTAACCGTCACAGTACTCTGGCAAACAACCACTATCCCGATAAAACACTGGAAGGCCACAGAGTAAACCTTCACTTTGGTGACTTCCCCCGGGTTCGTTAATTGATCCGGTAATATAGACATGGTTTTGCTTTATAGCCTCTGCTAATTGGTTACCACTTAGAGGTCCTAAGTAGCTACTATTTCTCAATGAAAACCCTTCGGGGAGATTCCCTATATACGTAAATTCAAATAAACCTTTCCATCGCTCTCCAACCAACTCGTCGATTCTTTGATAGATATCAAATCCCTTCTTCCAGTTGCTGCCCCAATGATGCGTTATCAGTTTAATCGGGCCTGATCCCGGCCAATTACGATATCCGTTAGAATTGAAAATGGTCTGATCAGGTCCATTCAAGATAACAGTATTTGGATAGGCGTTCATTCCTTGGGAAAGATGGAGGTCCCGTAACCAGGAGGAGACGAAAACAGTATGATCCGCAATCCTGTTGGAATATCTAAGCAACGAGTTTAGTCCTTTACTATCTTTTCTCTCATCGCATTCATTGATCCTGTGGATGACAATGCAGTCTCCGTTCACATCATTTATATAGTCAAGTATCTCTCTATGGTCGTACGCACAACTTTTCAACTCAACTCTCGGGTCAGTTAAAAGGATTAAATCTATGTCTCGTTCTTGGAGATTAAATATCACCTGGTGTCCAAGGATTTTTAATTGTCTAGTCAAGGCCAGTCCGAATTGATTTCCGCCACCGAAAGGACCGTCTTGGAGGTTCATTCCTATGCTAATTTTCATTTTTTGTTCACAGAAAAAGGATTACAAAAATTCTTGGATTTGGCGACGATTGTCTTCCTGAAGAAATCAACCAAAGGCGCCTTCTATTGGCCTATGAGTTCGTAGAGATTCTGGAGCACTATTCATCATTTATGATCGTACCATTTACGATTTGCGCCTCTAATCCAGGGTGAGTAATTCCGCAGGCTGAGATATTTGCTGTTTGCAGGGAGTTATTCTACCTAACAGATTCGCAGGTAATAGCACGAAATGGTTGGTCAAATTTTATGTAAAGCATATCCATTGAAAATTTGGGTTGGAGAATGGAGATGAAATTTTCTAACGTAAGTTACCATC
>CAZZBP010000052.1:2875-15966 GCA_964652755.1 uncultured Dehalococcoidia bacterium | reverse complement strand
AGGTGCTGCCACAGCGAATGGATTGGTGCCCAAAAAAGGTTCCACACCAAGTGCAGAGTCCTTACTATCCAAACCCATCTTCTCAAATATAGCTTCAACAGTCTCTCGGAGATTCTCTTCTCTTACCCGGACAGCATCCTCCGGTTTGACCTTAAATTGCTCTAACAAAAGCCCCCCTTTTAATTAATACCTACAGAATATATTAGGAATAGGATTCAATAGTTAGCTACCGTTATGGTCCAATAACATGGAGTAGTTAGCATATCCTTACTTAATTAGTTAGTGTACACTTACTCCCCATTTTAATGCCTACTTAGTGTATGGCAAGCAACATCAACCGAAACTAAAATTGCCTCACAGAAAGGGCTGAGATTGGTCAGTTTTAGAATCCTAGTTCAAGCCATAACTATGACTCGTATTCAAAGTACTCCCATAGCACTCTCTATTACTTGCGGCATCATCGCACTAATAGCGGTTTTACCACTGGCTTACATCATCTTTAAAGCTGTAAATTCGGACTTTGAATCATGGAAGTGGCTTTTGCGGTGGAACACGGCCCTCATATTGTGGAATTCCCTATTATTGTCAGTAACAGTTACAGCCGTTAGCGCTTTAATAGCCTTGCCTATCGCATTACTCACTTGTAGGACCAACATAAGATTGCGTAAATTCTGGGATGTGACAACGGTACTACCTCTGGTCATACCAAGTTATGTGGGCGCCTATCTCTTCATTTCTGCAATAGGGCCCAAAGGAATTATTCAAAACATAGCCGAATCACTTTTAGGATGGGAAAGACTGCCTGACCTGTATGGATTTACCGGGGCGTTAATTGTTCTCACCTTGTTAAACTACCCGTACGTGTTGTTAACTTTGAGGAGCACAATAAACCAAGTAGACCCGTCAGAGGAGGAGTCAGCTAGGCTCCTCGGCCTAAACCCTATCACCACACTTTTGCGAATAACTATCCCTCAGCTCCGCCCTGCAATGATGTCAGGGGGTCTACTAGTAGCCTTGTACACTCTGAGTGATTTTGGAGCAGTATCCATACTGAGATATAAGACTTACACATGGTCTATCTATAACCAGTATGAAGCTTCGTTTGACAGGAATACAGCGGCATTATTATCTGTACTGCTTTGTATCGTAGCTACTTCATTCGTTTATTCCGAATCACTTATGAGAGGCAGATTAAGGTATTTCCGGGTTTCGACAGGGTCAGCTCGCTCTCAACCAAAGGTAGAACTCGGGTTGTGGCAACTACCCTGTATTTTTTTCTGTGGTTCGATTGTATTGGTTTCGGTAGTTATACCCATGAGTGTTCTGACCTACTGGCTATTGAGGGGAATTTCCAACGGTGAGCAATTATCTATACTTTTCGGAGCATCTTTAAACTCATTAACACTTGCGATATTAACTTCGGTTACAGTCATAGGATCTGTGATACCAGTCGCCTATTTATCAATTCGGCTCAGAAATTATTTCAGTGGATTAGTTGAGAAGGCTTGCTTTACAGGATTTGCCCTACCCAGCGTCGCTGTTTCTATATCATTAGTCTTTTTCGCAGCTCAGATCGGCAAACCCATATATCAATCGATCTGGTTGCTAGTCTTAGCCTGCTTTATCCTTTACCTGCCTACCGGACTCGGGGCCGTAAGAAGTACCATGTTACAGATCAGTCCAAGAATCGATGAATCTTCAAGAACACTTGGAAGGGGTGCATTAAGAACATCGATTTCTGTAAGTTTACCGCTGTTAAAGCCAGGGATAGTGATGGGAGGTGCAATAGTGTTCCTGGTAACTATGAAGGAATTGCCGGCAGTGTTAATGCTATCACCGTTAGATTTCAGTACTCTTACATCAGAGATCTGGTCGTATTCGTCGGAAGCTTTTTTCGCGAAGGCTGCATTGCCTTCCCTTATCTTGATATTGTTATCATCCGTACCGCTAACATTGATCCTAGCCAAAGGTGGATTTAAACGCTGAGTTTAGCAGAATATGGATAAAGTTCTACTGAAGTGCCGCGGAATTTCAAAACGGTTTAGTGAAGTAATTGCTATAGCAGGTCTTGATCTAGACTTGAACCATGGCGAGATTGTTTCTATCCTGGGTTCGAGCGGCTGCGGAAAAACGACTCTACTTAGATTAATAGCGGGGTTAGAGAAACCTGATGAAGGAAGCATCGAACTCGAGCGTAAGCGACTCTTCGGAAAAAATATCAATGTACCGCCCAACAAAAGAGGCCTCGGTATGGTGTTCCAAGAATATGCTCTGTTCCCTCACCTGTCTGTGAAGGAAAACATTCTGTTTGGAATATCCTCTCTCTCAAAGAAGGATCAGGAGACAAAACTAGAGAAGGTTCTTGATCTGACCCGAATTGGAAAACTAATAACTCGTTTCCCATCAGAACTATCTGGAGGAGAACAACAAAGAGTAGCTCTCGCAAGGACTTTGGCTACTGACCCAACTTTGTTATTGATGGATGAACCTTTCTCAAATCTTGACGCCTCTCTTAGGAGTTCAGTTCGCAACGAGATTAGGGAAATATTACAAGACAGCGGATCTACAACGCTATTTGTAACTCACGACCGGGAGGAGGCATTCTCGATTTCTGACAGAGTTGCAATCATGGTAGATGGAAATATTCAACAAATAGATCCCCCTGACAAAATATATTTTTGGCCAAACACGAAGAAAATAGCTTCACTGAGTGGAAGTTGCGACTTCATAGAAGGCACTACAAAGGGAGATTCAATCGAAACGTCTGTAGGGTCAATTGAGAGACGAACCCATTCAATGATGGAAAACGGGACCAGTGTTGTCGTAGCCGTCCGACCCAACGATTTTGTTATGACACCCGATCCCAAAGGAAATAACGTTGTTATTAGAAAAGAGTTTAGGGGCGATGACACATTGTTCTGGGTAAAGACACGTTCAGGAGAAACCGTTCGTTGTAAACACAAGATTCATACAACACTATTTGTCGGGCTAAGAGTTACGTTGGCCCCTGAAAAATACGTTAAATTTAACGCCTTCTTGAAATAGGGTATTCGACATGCCATTGGAACACCTCAAAAATACGATAACAATAACAAGAGAATATCTTGAGGAAGACATTTTTCCCGCTTGCGATTTTTTGAGGAGCAGCCCATTTATCGGACAACAGCTCAAAGACAAAACTTTGTTTTCACTGTTTTATGAGCCAAGTTTCTTGACAAGAATTTCCTTTGAGCGAGCCATTACCATGCTCGGGGGACACCCTTTGCACACTGAAGATGCATCACAATTTTTTCCAGTAACAACAGCAACCTACATAGAAGATACGGTAGAAATTTTACATAGCTTGCACATCGATGGAGTAGTGATTCGCAGCAGCGAAATAGGCATCATTGAAAAGGCATCAAAAGTTGCGAGTATTCCCGTGATAAATGGCGGAAGCGCCGATGACCACCCGACTCAGGCGATAGCTGACATATACACAATCCACCGGGAATTCGGGAGTGTTGACAACAAAATTGTTTCTATTCTGGGAAGACTAGAACATCGGAATGTTTGCTCTTTATTGCTCGGGCTCTCCTTGTTTAACAACACTGAGGTCCGCCTCTTACCATTCAGCGGTCAAGTGCCACCAGAAACAGAAAAGACCTGTAAGGAACGTGGATTAAACTTCTCATATTTAAAAGAATTACCAGAAATTAAAGGATCTGATGTAGTTTATCTAAATGGCCCACGAACTATGGCCCATTACGAGCTATTAAAATCTAGAAATTCCTTTATTTCCAAAATAGATAGTAAATTCGTGTCAATGCTCAAACCTGAATCTATAATCCTCGATCCGATGCAATGGAGGGGCGATTTTTCAATCGAGGTAAAAGATTCGCGATTGGCATTTTACCGGCAATCAGAGAATGCACTTTTTGCAAGAATGGCAGTCCTTAGCCGGCTTTTAGGATAAATCTATCTGTACACATTTTCCAGAAAGACATTCTTCAATAGCCTACCAAGTATTCCTGCTGATCTCGGTCCTAAGGTTTTCAGTGTGTGTGATATCTCTCCATTACGGATAGTTTTATCAATTAAAGAAGCATGCCTGTCAAAAGAGAATCCTTCGTTCGACAATAGATCCTGTTGCACCCGGTCCGATGAAAACAACTCAAGTAGGTCACTTAACGATTTGTCATCTAATGATTCGTATAGAAGCCTCGCATAAAATCCAGCACGGAGTTCATTGCCAAACGACCCCTTCCATCTCTTCTCATAGGTTGAAAGCTTTTCATCGCCGAAATCCCCGTCTATGGCCGCCTCAAGGACGATTTCAGCGGAGATTTCACCCGAAAGTATCGCGTAATATATACCTCCACCTGTTGTCGGTTTAGCAAATCCCGCGGCGTCCCCAGCGACTAAGACTCTTGAAGCAAATGTTCGAGGGATGGGTTTAAGCGGAATACCCCAGTTTTCTTCTGAAGATGTCGGCTCGGTAATTGTCCCATCCGTGATTAGTGTACCCATCAATCCGTCAAGGCGTCCGTTGAGCCGTTCCCTTGAAGCACCACCTAGAAGAGCATCATCACCATCTGTAGGTACCAACCAAGCAAACGAACCCGGAGATATGCCAGATCCCGTATAAATATTAGTGTGGCTTAAGTTATTGGCTTTGACCTTGATCTGAGTACCCACCAAATAATCTGACTGCTTATTCCTTTGTAGACCTACTTGGTTAAGAAGACTGGTTCTGAATCCCCCTGTCAATATGACAACCCGAGCAGTAAATGTGAATTGCCGTTCCCCAGACCCCCCTGAAACTTGGACCTTAGACTCGTCTCTATTAATCAAATCTACACGCGATCCAAGAAAATAGTCAGCCCCTAACTGCATCGCATCCTTAGCCATATCTTGTACGTAGGACACCCGATCAATTATTAGAGCGTGACATTTATCGTCGCCCAACATATAGCTGGAGCCATTAGGGGAATGGACTTTAACTTCAGAGGCCCCACCATAAATCAATTCTGCCCTAGGAGGCACAACTGACGCACACTCAACTCCAATTATGCCAGTACATAGCTTGTCACCTATTATATGACGCTGGTCTATCACGAGGGTTTTCATACCGCCAGAGCTAAGCTTAATAGCAGCAGTATTTCCTGAAGGACCTGCACCAATAACAATCACGTCGTATGGTTCGGATGATATCGTGTCTTTATCATTCATAAAATTGATGTCCCGTTTACCCATATAGGGACCAAGTAACCAGATATTAAAACAAGTTGAATGGATTTTGGGTCAAATTTGATGTCAGATTTCAAGCTTTCAAAAATATTGGAAAAACACGTAAAAGACAAGCGAATAGTCGGTGCTATGAAGCTCATACCCAGACACATTTTTATTCCAGAAGATAGCAAAAGGTTCTCCTCTGAGGATACAGCATTAAAAATCGGTCACAAACAAACAACTTCTCAACCTTCTCTGATCGCTATGATGTTAAGTGAATTATCCGTACGTTCTCGGGACACTGTGCTGGAAATAGGCTCAGGTAGTGGCTATGTATGCGCCATCCTATCTAATCTATGTAGTGAAGTAGTGGGGGTGGAAAGGATCCCGGAATTGCTAGCAGAATCGCGAAACAATATTTCGAAACTGGGAATTACCAATATATCCCTGAATCTCGCGGAGAAAAGAATCGGCCTGAGGCAAAGTAAGCCATTTGACGCAATTATTATTTCAGTAGCTCTTCCAAGGATTCCTTTCGATTTATTGGACCAACTCACTCCTCTCGGAAGGCTCGTATGTCCCGTAGGAGATTTGAACGAGCAATCAATCATCCTCTTACAAAAACACACCGCCGGATATACAGTCAAATCATTGGTTGGTTGCAAATTCGTGCCATTTGTAGGGGAATCAGGTTGGTCACAAGAGGAAATTGGATAATCCCACAACCTGAATCTATTTTGATCACCACATTATATCCGGAATGCCCATCGCTTATAATATTCGGGAGACTCTAGACACAACGTGGTTCGCATTACCTCATCACCAGATAATCCATCAAATAAGTAATTTAGACATGGCAGTAGAATACGAAACAATAATTGGACTAGAAGTCCATTCCCAACTACTCACCAATAGCAAGATGTTTTGCTCATGCGCCTCTGACTACCAAGACGCCCCTCCTAACACTAAGCTATGTCCTGTGTGTATGGGAATGCCAGGGGTCCTGCCCGTTGTCAACAAGCAGGCAGTTGAATTAGTTATAAGAACAGGACTTTCGCTGGGATGTGATATTTCTAAACTGACTAAGTTCGACCGAAAAAATTACCCATATCCAGATCTCATGAAAGGCTATCAAATCTCTCAATTTGACCGTCCAATCGCCGAGAACGGAGAGCTAGAAGTGCAAGATGCAGAAGGTAATCC
Organism: uncultured Dehalococcoidia bacterium; assembly: GCA_964652755.1. GTDB lineage: Bacteria > Chloroflexota > Dehalococcoidia > Lucifugimonadales > UBA826 > UBA11795. The sequence goes on along the minus strand of CAZZBP010000052.1, from coordinate 9,552 downwards.
GAAAATCATAGGCATCACTAGGATTCACCTTGAAGAAGACGTTGCGAAACTTCTTCACAGGAAAGAACCTCATGGTGAGGGATATAGTTTGCTAGATGTAAATAGAGCTGGCGTTCCGCTAATGGAAATTGTGAGCGAGCCGGACATGAGAAGCCCAGAAGAGGCCCACAGCTACTTAACTACTTTACATTCCATTATTCGTTATTTAGGAGCCAGCACCGCAAACATGGAAGAGGGTAGTTTCCGATGTGACGCAAATATAAGCATTCGCCCAATTGGCAAATCGGAATTAGGGGAAAAAGTCGAAATCAAGAATGTCAACAGTTTTAAATCTGTTTTCAGAGCACTCAAATATGAAGAGGACCGTCAACGGGACGCTATGAAATCCGGTCAACCTATAATCCAAGAAACCAGAGGGTGGTCTGACGACCGGGGTACCACAGTAAGTCAGAGAACGAAGGAATATGCGTCTGACTACAGATATTTCCCTGAACCAGACCTCCCGCCAGTCACTATCCCCAGAGAGTGGGTAAGAGAGATTAACTCTCAAATTCCCGAATTACCCGTTCATAAAAGAGATAGATATATCAATGAATTCGGTCTCTCTGAATATGATGCGAATCTATTAACCGCTAACAAGATGTTTTCTGATTTCTTTGATAAGACTATCAAGGCCTTCAAATCTAACAGTACATCCGACACCAAATTCCGCGCCAAGAGGGCGGCAAATCTAATCAATGTAGAGTTAGCTCGACTAGTTAATGAAAGCAGACAAGAACTTGAAAACTCTGGGCTCACCCCGCTTTCTCTTGCGGAACTCATGGTTTTAACAGAGAAGGGTAATCTAAGCAACAGTATGGCTAAGGTTGTTTTAGAAGAAATATTTAACAACGGAGGCACACCTTCCATCATTTCAAAAAAGATGGGTATGTCTCAAATCAGCGACGTCGATTCCATTATTTCCACTATTAAAAGCGTTATTGAGGAGAATCCAGAGGCTGTATCCGACTTCCACGCAGGCAAAAGGTCTGTATTAAGGTATATGTTAGGACAAGTGATGAAGGTAACTAAAGGTGCAGCGAATCCTCAAATAGCCACTGAGTTGCTGGAAAAGTCGCTGGATGAATTGAGGTAGGAATTGGTACTGCCTTCTCTATCTAGCTTAACAAGATCCCCACACATATTAAGGATATTTAGACTTTTTCATCCGGGTATTGGAATTAAACGGTGGCTGCTTCTGGCCTCCCTAGGTATAGCAATATGGTCGGTTGGTATCACATTTTTCGCAAGGCAATTTATAGGAACAAGAAATCCTGATTTCCTTAATTTGTATGCAGAAGCTCCTTTAGCAATTCTTTTACTCATGTTGGGAGGGTTAGCCGTCATTGGAGGATTGGCAGGGTTGTACAGAACTCTCTCCCCACTTATCGTGGGGAGGCCTACTTTGGGATCGCTTGGGGAAACCCTATATACAAGACGATCTCGGGAGAGAGGACCTCGAATAGTTACCATAGGTGGGGGCACCGGAATGTCGGTATTATTGCAGGGACTTAAACACCATACCGACAATCTTACAGCCATAATTGGTGTCGGAGATGATGGAGGAAGTTCTGGCAGACTTAGGAGGGAACTCGGGGTACTCCCACCGGGAGATTTCCGCAACTGTATTGTGGCAATGTCAGATGAAGAATCCCTGCTACCTGAATTATTGCAATACCGTTTTACAAAAGGAAACGGATTAGAAGGACATAGTTTCGGAAACCTTTTCATAGTTGCAATGACACATATCACTTACAGTTTTGAACAAGCACTGTCTGAATCGAGCAAAGTCCTAGCAGTGAGAGGCACAATAGCTCCAGCTACTACAGAGAACATCCGACTTTCTGCAAGACTAACTGACGGGACCTTTATAGAGGGGGAGTCGAACATAACAAGCAGAGGGGGCATCGTCGAGAATATATATATAGACCCTCCCACGGCGGAAGCGTATATTCCAGCGGTGGAGGCAATCTTGGAAGCTAATATTGTAGTCTTGGGCCCAGGAAGCCTTTATACAAGCATCCTTCCAAATCTCTTGGTATCTGGCATTAGCAAAGCCATAATGGAAACTAAAGCAACCCGGATATATGCATGCAATGTAGCGACCGAAATAGGTGAAACGCAAGGGTTCGACGTATCAGATCACGTTGCAGCCTTGCACCGACATACAAATCCCAGAATAGTAGATTGGGTGATTGCAAATAACAATATTGGTGACATAGGTAAGGAATTTGAAGGGGAATCTGTCCAGCTACCTACGAATGTCGAAAATAACCTACAAATAGCCGAGGGGGATATAGTGGACATAGTTCATCCGGTACGACACGACCCCCATAAATTGGCTAAGTTAGTCTTAGACGTGTATGAAGGAAAAGTATCCTCCATCGACTTTGTAAAATAACGAATTTTTTTCAGGTTATAATAGTTGTTGAGTACTTGAATATATGTCAACCTTCGTCAACATAATAATGATATTAATATCTGTCCTTCTCATTGGCGTGATACTTGTGCAAGTTAGAGGACAGGGGACTGCTCTATTTGGAGCCGCTGAATCTTCTTATAGAACTCGGCGCGGTGTCGAACTGGCTTTGTTCAGATTCACAATTGGTCTAGTTATCGTATTTATCCTTGTCGCTATCGTAAGTGCGTGGCTTATTAAACCTTCTTAATATCAATCAGGTTCTTCAGGAGAACCTCCAAATTGTCCCTTCTTCAGTATCTTCAAGGGATATGCCAAGTTGTGAAAGCTTTTCTCTAATATTGTCCGCTAAATCAAACTGTTTAACTTCTCTTAATTCTGAACGTACCGTGATGAGCATCTCTACAAAAGGAGCGATATCACCACCTGAGTAAGAATTCTGATTGGAAAGAGTTAACCCCAGCACTCGTGAAAGTTCGGCCAGAGTCGTCTGAGCCTTTATCACGTCTAACCCGGAAGATGATTCCCTATTGATGTCCCTAGCAAGATCAAAGAGAACTGCCAAGGCTCTCGGAGTGTTCAGATCTTCATCCATCGCTTCGATGAATCTGTCACGATATAAAATGTGTTCCATTTCCTCACCTTCGCCAGAACGAACCTTTAGGGAGTGTTTGAGTCTGTCCAAAGCTCTACCTTGGCTCTGAACGGAGTCATCTGTAAAAGTGAGAGGGTTTCTGTAATGTGAACTAAGAAAAAACATTCTAAGAGAGTCGGGGGAATATTCCTTTAATGCGTTCTCTATGGAAAAGACATTACCAATCGACTTACTCATCTTGTCATCACCGTATTGCAAGGTACCGTTGTGCATCCAAAATTTGGCGAAAGGTTTTACCCCGGTAAACGACTCTGACTGTGCAATCTCATTCTCGTGGTGAGGGAAAACAAGGTCTAGGCCTCCTCCGTGAATGTCTATGCTTTCATCCAAATAAGTTATAGACATGGCCGAGCATTCAATGTGCCAGCCTGGACGACCTTTGCCCCATGGACTCTCCCATGCAGGCTCTCCCTCTTTATGAGACTTCCAAAGTGCGAAATCCCCAGGAAATTCCTTCATTTCATCTACTTCAAGCCGGGCTCCCGCAATAAGATCTTCTGGATTCCTATTACTAAGTTTTCCATAATCATTATCATTCCGAACCCGAAAATACACATTTCCAACCACTTCGTATGCAAAGCCATTTTGAATTAACCCGCTAATTATTTCTATGATTGACTCAATTTCTTCTGTCGCTCTTGGAAATTCCGTTGCAGGTAAAATGTTGAGGGTATTCAATTCCTCTAAATAGGACCGAATGTTACGCTCGGCGAGAGTAGACACCTCAATACCTTCATTAGCCGCCGCGACAATCATCTTGTCATCAATATCGGTAAAGTTTTGAATGTGTCTAACGTGAAAGCCTCTAAATTCCAAATACCTTCTAACAATGTCGAATACGACTGCGCACATGGCATGGCCCAAATGCGAAGGAGCGTATGGAGTAATTCCACACACGTACATATTGACCTTGTGGTCCTTAACCACAAAGTCTTCTATATTTCTTGTTAAGGTGTTATAAAGCCTCATTTAAGTTCTTCCAGAGTTGAAATTGCAAGACAAGCGATACCTTCTTCCCTGCCTATAAACCCCAATCCGTCAGTAGTTGTGGCTTTGATATTGATTGATTCACTATTTATTCCAATAATGAGGGCTAAGGTTTTTTTCATTGCCGATATATATGGAGTCATTCTTGGATTCTGCGCGATGATTGTAGCATCGACAAAAACAGTTCCGTATCCTGCAGACTCCACTTTTTCTTTTACTTTTTTGAGAAGAGCTGTGCTGGCTATTCCTTCACACAGGGGGGAATCGGGGGGGAAATGAATTCCTATGTCACCAAGTCCAGCCCCTCCCAGAACACTGTCTATTATGGCGTGTATTAAAACGTCACCGTCACTGTGCCCAACCAGACCTTTATCATATTCAATTTTGACCCCTCCAAGAACTAATATCCCACCTTCAGCAAACGCGTGAACATCGTATCCAACACCTGATCGCAAGCTGCTTAATCACCTCTATTTGAAATAAGTATCGATTCGGCAATCTTTAAGTCAATAGGCCTAGTTATTTTAATATTATTTGGATCTCCATCGAATAAAGTTACAGGTTCACCTATCTGTTCCACCATAAAAGCGTCATCGGGAGAATCTCTCAAAACATCTCGGTGGGCACGAACAATCAGATCATATTCAAATATTTGTGGTGTTTGTATTAACCGAATGGAATTCCGCGCTAATGTTAATAGCACCTGGTCAGACTCATTAATCCTCTTAAGGGTATCTACAACCGGAACTGCTGGAACGACGGCGCCGTTATGTTTAACAGCATCCAGGCCTCGTCTCAAAACATCTAACCCGACGCAGGGTCTTGCCCCGTCATGAATCGCGACAAATGTGCATTTTGAAATAGCTTCCAGGCCGTTTCTGACCGAGTCTTGCCGACGACTTCCACCAATTACTACCTCTGCACCATTATAGATGCATTCAGAAAGTACATCTTTTGATTGTTCATATTTTGACTCAGAAACCACAACAACTATCGAATCGAAGAGGTTTGAGGCCAAAAATGTATCGACGCTATGGCAGATTAGTGGACGGCCAGCGAGATTTATGAAAGCCTTATCTATGCTCCCCATCCGTGAACTCACGCCGGCAGCGACGACGATGGCAGCATTAGAGGTCATTCAAATTATCCGGCATGCGGGAGTTTACTGAACTGATAACCTTAAAAACCAGTTTACACATAGCTAAAGAATACTTGTTGACGTAGTCGGGCTCTTGCCATCGCGATTAGCATATTGTACTAGTAAGTGAATTCCAAATGGGTAGCTTTCTAAAGTGTATACAAATAGGAGCCCAGTATTCGGGGCTCTTCGTGGTAGTAATCTTACTGCTGGCCACCTCCACCTTACAGGGAAGGGCTTTTGTTAAATCTGCACTTTTTATCCCTCAAGTATTACCGGATATACCTGTTAGACCACTGGAATATGTTACCAAATCCCCTATCAGGGAGAAGATTAAATTTCCAACCTTAGGCGGTGATAAGGCCTCCGCTGATCTGTACCTACCGAATGGAGATAATAGTCATCCGGCTGTGGTTTTCTTTATGGGTGTGGTGCCGCCGGATAGGGATGAATCCAGGATAGTGGCTCTAGCCGAAGGCTTGGCACGAACCGGAATGGTGGTGATGATTCCTTGGCTAGAGACTCAGCATCAGAATAGGATTGTGGAGAAAGATATCGATTCACTTGTTGATGCTTTCGTATATCTTGAAAACCATCCTCGGGTAAAGCTTGGGGAAGTAGGTATGGGAGGAATATGCACAGGAGCTTCAATGGCCATAGTAGCATCCCAAGACCTTCGAATTAACGACAGAGTATCGTTCGTAAATTCTTTCGCTGGATATTACGATGCCGCCGACTTCGTAGTAGCTGCGGCAGCTAATACAAGGTTCGATGAAGTTAGTTCAACCCGTTGGAACGCCGATGCACTTACTCGAAATCTTATTACAACCCATATAGTTGAAGGCACTTTCGACAGAGATCGGGTAATTCTCAATAGGATCCTCACGACGGGTGAATGGACCCAACAAGATTCCGACGATTTGTCTTCAAGCGGAAGGGCAGTTTTAACACTCATATCGGGTCCAAATTTAAGTGACGCCAGGGAAGCGATAATCTCGTTGAATTCAAGAACTACTCAATTCCTTGAGAATATTTCCCCGAGTACAAAGATCAGTAATTTGAAAGCTGAAGTTCTATTAATGCATGATTCCTCAGATAAGTTAGTACCCCCCGAAGAATCAAGGAGATTCGCAAAGGCCATGGAATCAAGTGGAAGGAGGGTCTATCATACTGAATTTTCATTGTTTCAGAGGGCAGTTCAGGTCCATATGGACGATTCAACGGGGCTCAATACTATAGAGTTTCTTAAACAAGCCTGGAAACTGTACCTTCATATGTACAATGTAATGAGATTATCAGAATAGAAAATAAGTCCACCCCACCTGTTATATATCCATATCTCATAATCTTGTAAAGTGTCTGCATTTGCTTTAATCATTTCATTTAATTCATCTTCATTTGGAGTAAAGCTATTAGGTATAAATAGTTTCTCCTCACTA
>CAZZBP010000052.1:0-2865 GCA_964652755.1 uncultured Dehalococcoidia bacterium | reverse complement strand
ATTGGATGTTTGTGGAAACAGAAGAAAATGCATCTATCACCAAAGGGTTGGGGTACAGACTCTTCGGAATGGGACCCCGTTATAGGAAGCGGGCTCAAAGAATGCAAAAAAGCGACAGGGTACTTTTTTATACAAGAACGACCAGAAGTTGGACTGCTTCCGCAACCATAAAGTCGAAATGCTTTGAAGATGATTCCATAATTTGGATGCCAAAATCGAGGCCTGCCGACTTCAAATTCAGGGTCGAATTAGATCCAGATTATATTCTTGATGAAACCCAATACCTCGACGGTTTGCAGATCGGACCGGGTCTAGAATATGTGAGAAGGTGGGCTCCCGAAAATTGGCCCCTCGCGTTCTGGGATAAATTACACCTCCTTCCACAACGGGACTTCAAGTTATTAGAAGGAGAGATGGTAAGGATAAAAACCGGCAGGCCTGCAGACCTTTACCCCGGAGATTCTGCAAACCAAAAGCACAATTCAAGACATAACAGACGGCCAAGGGTGCAGTTAGCAAATACTCCCACTATCCACCAGGCTAGAAGAGCACCTGAGGCAGAAATGCAAGATAAGTTTGACTCAGATGAGGGCCCTCAACCTGATTGAATCGAAATCCAGGCCTTTTCAAACTAAGCAATTTGAAATTCATCTAATGATCGTACTAGATCGTCAGGCAACTCCGATCTTCTACTCTCTGAGCCACGATCTTCAACAAATTCTTTTAAAGTTTGACTGTCCTTAATATTAGGTAATACAGATGCAACGGCACTATTTTCAAGAACAAATTGTGTTGCGGCCTTTCTTGGTTCAACCTCGAATTCTCTGCACAATTGTATGACCTTCTGCGCAAGTTCAATGGCCCCAGACACCTTATCAGGAACAGATATAACTTCATTCTCAAATAAATTCGGATCTATAGAATCCATCTCGACTGAACCGTCGAGCATTCCATAGCAATGCGGCCTCCTCACGAGAACTGCCGTTTCACATCTATGAAGTCTATCTTCAAGAGATTTTAGAGGTTCACGTTCGATCAAATTATAGGGAAGATGTATTACTTCCACTGCCCTATCATCCGTCAAGATCTCCGCGATTTCTCCTGACTGACTTGTATCATCCAGGGCTGCTCCCCAACAGAGGATCTTGCCGTCATCTTTTAGTCGGTGCAAAGCTTCGAATGCTCCATCTCTCTCCACGTCAGTAAGCTCTGGATAATGAAGCTGAAATATATCAATATAATCTGTGCTTAGCCTTCTCAGCGATTGCTCGCAAGCAAACGAAATATAGTCAGGATCGAAGTTTTTTTTTCTGATGTTCGAGCCGTCCAAATCAGGGGTATAGAAATCAATTCCTGCCTTAGTTGATAGAACAATCTCCTTTCTAACAGTACCTAAAGATTCATGAATCAGATCTTCTCCAAATCCTTTTCCATAGCTGTCAGCCACATCATAAAGGTTAATCCCCAAATCGAAGGCTTCCCGGAGAAGATTAACGGAGTTTGTGGACGTCGCTTGTGACCATCCAGGTGTACTAAGAGTCCAAAGCCCAAAACCTATCTCTGAAACCACAATATCATTAGTTTTAAAGGAATTGTATAGCAAGTTATTCGCGAGATACGCTTAAAATTCAATTATTGTATGTGACGGATCTTGCCAATGCCCCTTTTACATATTCGGCCACTTCTTCGTACTCTGAATCTGTCATAGCGGGGGTGAGGCGCCCGAGTTCAATGTCGTTGCTTAAATCGACCCAGGATTTGCATCCTGCAAACTCTTGTAATACGGGAACAAAAGCAGGATATTCAAGCCGATAGACCCTAAGAAGCGCCACTGTCAGCGGGTGGCTGGGCCGCCAATGAAACCGAGAGGACGCATATTCCTTCGTCCAGAGGTGATTGTCCTTGATTCTTTCAAGTTCATCTTCGTCTCTTAACTCGAACTTATCCGTAACATATGCCCAATACTTAAACTCAACGATACCGTTGTCGGGAACCACGCCAGCCATTTCTTCTAAAAGGCCATTATAAGTTGACTTAATCAACTCACTTTTCTGATGTTCGTATGTCGGATAAAAGAGAAATTCGGGATGAACAATTCTAAATTCCTTGTCGTCTCGATGTATTCCACCCTTTCGTAGAATGATTATCTGATCTCCTCGGGCCATAGCTTCTACAGCAACCGCCCATTCTTTAAGAGCGGTAGATGATCTTTGGGGTAATTGATTCATTTGGAACCGACCTTATCTGACACTTAATCCTCTGACCAATATTACTGTGAATATATTTCTAGTCATCAGTCTTTATACTGATATCATACCAACACTTAATTAAGGTGAGTATTATGGTTTCAATACAGGCCGACACGCTTTTCACTGGAGGGCTGTTGGTCAATGGGGAAGGCGTCGTTAAATGTGACGTCGACGTAACAGGGGAAACTATCTCCTCAGTAGAGCCACATCCTTCTAGACTTGAGGCCAAAGAGGTAATTGATGTCTCTGGATTGTACATATTCACTGGAATCATAGACCCCCATAACCATCCGATAAATCTCGATAAAATGGATAGTTTTACCAGGAGTTCTGCCTATGGTAGCGTGACGACAGTGATTCCATTTATGCAAAACATGCGAAGTCGGGGAATTGAAGGGAGCACATCGGAGATTATTCAAGACTTTATAGAAGAATCCCACCAGATTTCTTACTTGGATTTTGGTGTACACGCTATTTTATTAGGTGACGATCAAGGTCGGATCAGACGCCGACATTGTCCTATTCGACCCAACGTTACAACACACGCTTTCAGCGGAGGCGCAGCATTGCAACTCGGATTACACGATGTTTGAAGGCAAGGAAGTTCTGGGCAAAC
>CAZZBP010000051.1:0-16233 GCA_964652755.1 uncultured Dehalococcoidia bacterium | reverse complement strand
TGTTATCACCAAGAGCAAGGTTACATTAAAGGTTTTCGCTGCATATGATGCGGTCAGATTGTAATATAGTCCGCAGTGATCAAGGTCAAGTAGCTAATGCAAGGACGAGACTAACTCATATGTCAAAAGGATGGTTCACACTGGTTGCAATTTTCGCGATATCCATCGCACTTATCACAGGTGGATTCATTAAAGGCCGACCCGAACTGGTGCTCGGCGGAGCTGGGTTAGGAGTCTTTCTCTATTTGGTCCGAAACTATCTGAATTAGAATCTCGTTTTATTCTGTTCTATGTTTCATAATAAACCAACGCCTTCTTTGCAATTTAAAGTCGCGCCCTTACGTATTGTGACGGCCAGAGATCGTCAGAACCGTCCAGTTCATCTCGAGCTTTCAGAGGCCAGTAGGGATTTCTTAGAAGCTCCCTTCCCAGAAGAATTGCATCGGCATCCATATTGCGCAAGGCCTGTTCAGCCTGAGAAGCATCCGTGATAAGACCGACAGCTCCGGTCAGTATCTCAACCTCGTTCCTGATCCTTGCGGCAAACGGGACTTGATATCCAGGAAAAGGGTCGAGGTTCTGCGTAGCAGAATTACCCCCCGAAGAACAATCGATCATGTCCACCCCTTCTTCTTTCATCCAACCCGCCAATTCAATTGAATCATCTAGGCTCCAGCCATCCTTCATATACTCGGTAGCAGAGATACGGGCAAGCAAGGGCATGGATTCAGGAATCCTACTTCTAACAGCAGCAATCACCTCAAGAGTAAACCTACATCTATTTTTTAAAGAACCTCCGTATTGGTCCTTCCTTATGTTGGAGAGAGGTGACATGAACTCACATGCGAGGTATCCATGAGCAAGATGCAGCTCCAAAACCTTAAACCCAGCTTCCACTGATCGGCCTGCTGCCGTTGTAAAGTCCGAAACAACCCCGTCAATTTCCTCCATGGACATCTGATTCGGAGTCGGCCAGTCAGGTTCATACGGTATAGGGCTCGGCGCCGAGATCTCCCATCCTCCATATCCCGGAGAGAGCGCTTCTCCACCATTCCACGGCCGGGCATGAGAAGCCTTTCTCCCAGCATGAGCAAGTTGGATAGCTGGAGTTGCACCTTGATCGACCTGAAATTCCACTATAGGTTTGAATGCTTCTGAGTGATTGTCGGACCAAATCCCGAGATCCTGAGGTGATATCCTTCCCTCGGGAGATACCGCAGAAGCCTCTGCCATCACTAAACCCGCGCCACCGACAGCCCTCGAACCTAAGTGAACCATATGCCAGTTAGTGGGAATACCACTCCCGTTGTCAACAGAGTATTGACACATTGGCGCGACAAACACCCTGTTCCTTATTGTCTCCCCTCTAATAGTTATAGGGGTGAACAGCTTACTCATAAACGTTGCACATTTCCTCTCTCAAGTGATTAAATCGATAGATTTATGAGACGTATTCTTAACTGACCCTGATCTCTTGAAACTCGATCTTCCCTTCCTTTACCAGGTCTCTGACTTTACGTTGCCTCGCAGAAAGTCGACTGCCGGCAGCCTTAAATTCAACCAACACCACCTTGTCTTCTTCGAATTGAACCCCATCGATCGGGGAACCCAGAAATCGAAAGTGCTTTGGGTCGTACGGGTATTGTTCTACTAACGGCAAAAATTGCTCAGAAATCTGACCATATCTTGTCGACTGACTTCTCCTTAGGCTTCTCTCCTGTTCGATTTTTCCTAATAGTCTCAAAGAATTTATTGCCAACAGGACTGTCAAAACGATTCCTGCTGAAGCAATCCACCATATGATCGGAACATCTCCAAAGATATCCAAAACTATACCTCCTGATCCCCTGATCGCCTTAGATACTCCTACGATTCTCTAGCAGAATATGCGGGTCAATTGGAAGTGACGTCCTCTATGACAGTTCTTTAAGACACCATGCAAGGCTTTCAGCAAACTCTTTCACCTGCCATTTTCGCACCTCAGGCTCATCGAATTCCGCCTGGAGAGCTTCAGGAAATCTTGCAAGCCTCGATAGACTTGCCGTGGGCCATAACAAACTTGGATCAAGTTCCAATGTTTGGCCAAGACTTTTTCGCCATTGTTTAAGGTCCTTTAGTCTCTGGTTCGCCATTTCACGTTCACGGTGACTGAGATGGGGACCCCGCCGCGTATCGTTTCTGGGACGAGGTACAGGTTCACCGTTTTTAGCTTCAGCCACGACTTTATTCAATCGTTTACGCATTTCCGAGCGCCCCCACCAACCAATTCCTTTTATTTTGGAATATTCATCATCAGGCTCTCTTGCTATGGCTACGAGTACCGAATCCGAGACTATCTTGAATGGAGGGCGATCCTTCCCTATGGCTTCATCTTCTCTAAAATCGTAAAGGCTTCTGAGTATTGCAAGGCTTCTACCATCAAGATCCTTGCTCCCTTTTACCCGGAGAAAAGCTGTCTCCTCATCTCTCGGCTCAAACCGAACAGAAGACAGACGTGCACACTCCTCTTCCGCCCAAGCGGACCTCCCTTTCTCTTCCATGCTAGCTAGCATTTTTTGCCGGGCTTCACCCAGATATCGAACGTCATCTGCCGCGTAAGCCAAAGCCTCCTTGGAAAGCGGTCTGTCTGTCCAATCGCTACGTTGCAGTTTTTTATCTTTCTTAACCTCTACGTCCAAAAATTCTTTCAAAATAGCGTCCAGTCCCAGACGCTTGGAGCCGAGGAATCCGCCAGCAATACTTGTGTCAAATATATTCTCAAATTGGAATCCATAATCCCGGTGAAGACTGCGAATATCATAATCACCCGAGTGAAGTATCTTAGTCACTGAAGCGTCGGAGAGCACATCCCCTAACGGCGACATATCCTCAACATCCAAAGGGTCAATGAGGTAAGGCGTCTGACCTATGGAGATCTGTATGAGACAAACCCGTTCGGGGTATCGGAAGAACCCGTTACCTTCGATGTCTATTCCAATCCAAGGCTGTGTGGCGGCTTCCGCCGAAAGCGATTTGAGTCGCTCAGACGTTGAGATTATTTCTGCCGGTTGGTGAACTACGATAAGAATCTTTCGCTGAATATTTAATTTATACGATGCGAAGTATAACTTATAGGTCTCAAACAAAAGCAGGATTGCACCTAGACTCAGTATTCGATAAGTTTGCTAATATGCTCAGGAAAGGAGTTCACCTGTTAAATAGGAACCGATGTCACAAAAAACATCTCATTCGCGTTGGACTGGAATATGCCGGCAGACACCACTACCTTATTCGATCAAACAAATGATGTTGAAACTTGCTAACTATCAAAATCACATGTAGGGGAAAGTTAAAGGACTAAATATGAAAATAACAGATATAACAGTAAACAGAATAAAAGCTCCTCAAGGTGAGAACGCTAGGAGCTTCGTAGGCAGACCCGGCCGCCTGCTATTGCAAGTTCATACTGATGAAGGTGTCACAGGCATTGCAGAAGCTGGTCGAAACCTCACAGTTGTTCGTGTCTATATAGAGGAACTTATCAAACCCCTTTTGATCGGCACAGATCCCTGCAGACCAAGAAAGATATGGGAACTTTTGGCGTTAGGAGACGGCCAGCAGGCTACTAGATTTCCTTCTCAGATCGTAGGATCAATCGACGTAGCTCTGTGGGATATTACTGGCAAGGCAACAAACATGCCCATATACCAACTTCTGGGAGGAGCACGCCGCACAGATATTCCTCTCTACTGGAGCCGCGGCAACGGATGGAGCAAGTCACCTGAGGAAATGTTGGAAGAGGTCCAGGAGGGCTATGACAAAGGATATCGCGCCTTCAAGGTTAGGATGGACTGGCGGGACTATCGGCAAGATGCTAATCCCAAAAAGGACTTCGCCATCTTCAAAAAATGCAGAGAGTGGCTACCTGAAGATTGCACATTAGGCTTTGATGCGAATTGCGGATACTCTGTACCCACTGCTATTGAACAAGGCCGAAGATTTGAGTCTTTGGGCATTGCTCACTTCGAAGAACCCCTACCCCAATATGACTTCCCCGGGCTAAAACAGGTTGTTGACTCTTTAGATTGCCCGGTATCCACAGGTGAGAATGAGATATCTTCATGGCGTTTCAGAGACCTTATACAACTTGGTAATCCCGACATCCTTCAGCCAGATGTTTTAAACGTAGGCGGTCTTTCTGAAATGATGCGAGTTTACGAGATGGCAGTTGTGCACAACAAGATCGTGATGCCACACAGCCCAAGTGTGGGCGCAAATTCCATGGCAAGCCTTCATCTTTACTCTACTGTAACAAACGCCGTTCGTCCTCACGAATTCTCCGAAGAATTCACCGGCCCCGCCGAAGAGATATCAAAGCTATATCAGGAACCGGTCCTTCCAAAGAACGGAACTATCTCCCTACCTGACAGGCCGGGACACGGGCTAGAGATTGATCCTGACGCGTTGAAGAATTTCTTAGATGAATAATCAATGAAGCCAAACTGATGTAAAAGGCGGATTGGAAGATATGAAATATGACACTGTTATCGTTGGCGCCGGTTCTGCGGGAGCAATATTAGCTACCCGACTTACAGAGGATCCTTCAAAATCGGTGCTGCTGCTGGAGGCCGGACCGGATTACCCAGACATGGACAGCCTGCCGGAAGAGGTCAAGTACGGGTATGCAAGTGGCACCGAGATAACCACCAGCGAACATAACTGGCAATTCACTGCAAGAGGAACGGATAAAACAGAAATACTTGTTCCCAGAGGGAAAGTCACAGGGGGATCCAGTGCAATAAATGGTCAAATTTTTCTTCGGGGGATACCTGAAGACTATGACAGCTGGGCCGAGATGGGTAATCAAGAATGGAACTACCAGAATATGGTGCCTTATTTCAACAAGGTCGAGACCGACACCACCTATCAAGACGATCCTGGTGACTTTCATGGGTCTGAGGGCCCAATAATATGTCATAGGTTCCCCAGAAACACTTGGCTTCCAGCCTCGAGGGCTTTCGAGCAGGCCTGTCTCGACGCAGGATTCCCGTCTTGTGAGGATGCGAACGCCCCCGGTACAACTGGCGTTGGTCCCCTGCCGCTAAACAATCCTAACGGGATCAGATGGTCAACTGCTATAGGGTATCTCGGCATGTCTCGGCATCGATTGAACCTGACAATCAGATCCGGCATTTCAGTAAAGCGGGTACTTTTTGACAGAAGTGAAGACCTGCCAAGGGCAATTGGTGTGGAGGCGGTTTCTGAAGGCGAGACGTTCATAATCGAAGCCGACGAAGTGATTCTAAGTGCAGGCGCGGTGGCCTCACCACAGTTACTCATGTTGAGCGGTATAGGTCCAGCAAATCATCTTTCCGAACAAGGTATTGAGAGTATTGTCGATCTTCCCGGAGTCGGCCAAAATCTGTCCGATCATCCGATGTTATACGTAACGTGGAAAACAAAGCCCGAAGTAGACCTAGACGCCTTGGGGCCACGGATACAACTCGCTCTTCGTTATACGGCAACCGACTCCGAACTTGAAAATGACATGATCGTGTACATGATGGCAGCTGCGAGCGAAAGGCCAGAAAGAGGTGGTTTGAGAACTACCCCAATCGGCATCCAAACCAACCTCTGTATCAATCTCGCTAAAGGAAAAGGAGAAGTACGACTCAATTCAGGGGATTACCGAGATCAACCCTACCTTGACTACAACTATCTTACTGAGGAAGAGGACCGGAGAAGATTCAGAGATGGTATACGAATGCTGGTCAGGTTAGAGAATCATCCCGACATGTCCACTCTTATAGAAAAGCGATTGACCCCATTAGACTCGGACCTGGAATCTGACGAGGCGTTAAATAGCTGGATGATGAAGGACGTAACAACTGGCCATCACATTTCTTGTACAAACAAGATGGGCCCGGCTTCTGACCCGCTGGCAGTGGTTGGTCAGTCAGGTCTGGTTAAGGGAACCAGACGTCTACGAATTGTTGATGCTTCAATAATGCCCGAATGCGTAAGGGCTAACATCAATGTCACGGTAATGACTATGGCTGAAAGAATTAGTGACTTGATTGAGAGCGGAAATTGACGAACCGGCATATTCCACAAAAATATGTGGTTTAGGAATCTTTTACGAGAAAAACGTCTAACACAGTTTTTCTGTGAGTGCCCATCAAGGACAGGATACGTTTGCCTATTACGATGAACACTACATTCCTGTTCAATTAACTCGCAGGTACCCTTGGCACTAACATTTCTTAGGGAAAGTTTCTTCTTCATTCTTGCAGTTCTTGAAAAGCGCCGCTAATTGCATGCATGACAAAAATCAGCTTTCTAACGTAATTCATAAGAGGAGCTACAGAGATGACAAAAGACTTCGATAACGGACTTAATACGAGAAAAGAGGTGCTCGGCACCGAATATGTCGAGAGCTCGTTGAAAAACGCCACAGACTTTGATCGTCCGTTCCAACAATTCATAACAGAGTCTGCGTGGGGAAAAGTATGGACCCGCGGGCCTTTAGACCGAAAAACAAAGAGCATCATTACCCTGTCTGTGCTCGTCGCACTCAGAGCAGAACACGAGATTGCCCTTCATATCAAGGGCGCCATAAATAATGGGGTTACCCCTGAAGAGATAATGGCCCTGTTGATCCACGCCTCGGTTTATGCGGGTGTTCCTTCCTCAGTATCAGCGGTGAGGGTAGCAAGGAACGTGCTATCTGAAATGGGTGAGATCTCTCCCTAACGCTACCCGGTCTATATCTGATCATTTCTCAGATTCAAGGCCTCAATCTGTTTGTTACTTTAGCCCAACACTTCTGAAAGTACTTCCGTATTGTTCTCTCCCAGCAAAGGAGCGGGCTTGATTTCTACTGGGGAATCCGACATCTTAATCGGACAACCTATAACTTCAAGTTCGCCTCTTTGCGGATGGTTTATTGGCAATATCATCCCCCGTTCTTTGAGGTGATGATCGTTAAATATGTCGCCGGCATCCAGAACAGCTCCACATGGTATTCCCGCACCTCCCAACGCCGCCATAGCCTCGTGCTTGGTTACACAAGATGCCCATTCCTGGATAACCTCATTGATCTCTTCAGCATTGGAGGAAGGATCATCAAAAAGCGATGATTCTTCCAGGTCCTCACGGTCAATAGTTTTCATCATGCCTTCCCATATGTTTCGACGCGTCGACAGAGCAGTAATATATACGTAATCATCGGGCCCGCCAGGGGAGCATTTGAAAACTCCAGAACCTGCTCTACCGGTTACCTTGCTCCCGCGCCTGGGAGGGCTTTCACCAGTTTCCAAGTACCCGCACATAGAGGTTTTACTCAGGCTAACAACCGCGTCTTGCGTCGCCACCTCCACTACCTGACCTCTACCCGTCGACCGGCATTGGATGAGAGCCGCTAGTATGCCGATGACTGAATGAAGTCCCGTGCCACTGTCACCTATAGTCGGACCAGGTTTCATTGGCGGACCATCAGGCTCCCCAGTTCCAGCCATAGCCCCTCCCGCGGCCTGGGCCACGGGGTCGAAACTCTTGTAATTACTGTAGGGTCCATATGTCCCAAAACCCTTTATTCTGGAAAATATTATCCTAGGATTGATTTCTGATAATGCTTTGAAATCATATCCAAGTCTTTCGAGAACACCTGCACCATAATTTTCTGCCACTACGTCTGCATTCTTAACCAGTTCAACGAACACATGCCGATAATGCTCGTCTTTTAAATCAAGGGTAATGCTACGTTTATTCCCTTTAAAACCTAGGAAGTAAGCTGAGTCCTTCTCAAGCGATCCAAACATAACAGTCCTGCCAGGATCCCCTTTGCCGGGTTGTTCCACCTTTATAACGTCCGCTCCCAACCAGGCTAGCAATTGAGTAGATGAAGTACCTACCTCATATTGAGTCAAATCTAGAATCTTGATGCCATTCAAAGCCTTATACATGTGCTTGGCTCTCCCGTGAACTAAATAAATACAGTAGTCCAACTATGAGTGAGCTGAATATACCTGATATCTTTAATGTCTGCCGGTACACTTTCAATCTGAAGGGGGAAGCGAGTAAAGTAATGGTGAATATAAAGGTCTACGGAACAGATTGGTGCGGAGACTGCGTCAGAGCGAAGTCATTCATGGACGGGAACAATATCATCTATGACTGGACCAACGTAGACGAAGAAACTCAATACATAGAATACATCATGGATCTGAACGGTGGAGAGGTGCGCGTACCAACAATTGTATTTGAGGACGGATCAATTCTTGTCGAGCCTACTAATGAAGAGTTATCGGAGAAGCTTTCCATCTAATTCTCCTACCGATCTCTAGCGGAGTGTTCGAAAGATCCCACCCTATCTCCATTTTCATCTATGACGTTCGTGAAGGGGAACTTTACCGTCAATGTGCACGCGTGGCCTGGTGCCGCAAGAACAAACTGGCCTACATCTAGGCTCTCGCCACTGAGCTTCACCACACCATGTTCTTCACTTTGTTGAACGACTTCTGTGCCAGGATATTCGATTAAACGAAACCTGTGCTCCAGGGGCTGATCTGATGAGCAAGCTTTCGACCCAATATCGAGTGTGACTGTCCCCATTTCGTCATCTCTATCGATTACCTGTCCCAGGATAAGGCTAGCAATTTCAAATTTTAATTCCTTCATTTCAGAATTGCGGGTGTCCCAATAGACCCAAGTACCAGGGGTTACACGAATTCTTAAATCCTTTACATAATGGATAAAGGACCACGACCCGCCAGCCAGGTTATCGGTTACAGGGATACCACTTTTATCAGCCTGTTCCCATATATTTTCGAGGCGGGACAGATTACCCTTCACGATATTCTCACGTTCACTGAAACTCGGAATGTAAAGGGTTTCTCCATCGAACACATGAACTCCTAAAGGATCAAGAAAGTCAGCAGATGCGATGGAATCGTAAAACCCGTATGCTTCATCACCCGGCTGAACTCCGGTCCTACGCATCCCGGTGTCTAAGTCCATATATACGCCTATTGATTGTCTGGCCTCCCTCATCGTTGAGGAAAGACTGGAAAGATGTTGTTGCGTGCTGGCAATTGCTTTTATATTTACTTCACTATATGTAGCCATCAGTTTGGCTAATCGATCTAGTTTACGTGGATGAATCATGGGATAGGCCATAACTATCTCGGTTGCACCGTTCTCAGCAGCAATTTCTGCTTCCCTAAGGGTTGCACACTTGAATGAGGTCAAGCCTCTGGCAACTTGCATTCGAAGTACGTCATGAGACTTATGAGTTTTCGCATGAGGAACTATCCTGCTCGCACCACCGCATATCCTGATCACTTCTTCAATGTTTTGATGAACCAGGTGCACATACGTTAGCATTGCTGGCGTATCCAGAGACTCAGGCTTGTTCAGACGATATTTTCCTGATTGCATCAAACTCTCCTACATCTCTATACTCGGTAATAATTTCTGTTCAGACTGCTGGCATGTTTCCACTGTTCCCAGAGACAAACAGTGCTTTTATCCTTTGATCTGGCCAACCTAGAATATCTGATAAGACAGATTTAGTATGCCCACTAAGAGTTGGGGTAGGCAAATCAATGGTTGCAGGAGTCTGACTTAGTTACCATGCTGGAACTACATGGTCGAATATCCCTGATTCGTCATGCTTCACTTTTTTAAATAGTCCCATTTTGTGAAAGTCAAAATTTAACACAACCTTCCTGATATTAAAGACTATTTCACAGGGAAAGCCAACGTCACACAGACGCCCGGAAAAAAAGGCCGCATCAACTTCACCTAATATTCCCGAAATGATTTCATCTAGAGCTAACCTATTCCGGTCGATTTTCCCTGTCCTCTATCTCCTGGGGGCTACCAAGGTCATGACCGTCCGAAAAATGATCTCCCGCCCCAGCGATAATAACCACCCTCACTGAGTCATCCAGTCTGGCATTCTAAAAAGCTAGATCCAATTCCTCCCGCATAATGCGACTTTGGGCATTAAGAACTTCAGGCCTGTCGACTGTAATAGTTAGTACACCTTTGTCCTGAGCAAGTCTGAGATCCGTATATTCCATATCTACTGATGCCCCTTGTACAAATCGCGAACCAACCGCAGAAGTAGATTGCAAAATACCTGCACGATTATACCTACTAATGAAATCAGTGGTCTGACAAATTTCCATTAAGGAGACAAATTAGATAACGATGCCAGTTTATTTGGCGAAGCGCCTGGATAGTTTTCATGTATCAGTTAAGGGGCTTATTTAGCTGTCATTGTCCAAAAGCGATCTTAGAGGAGAAAAACTAAGAGACACCGCCCGGAGTTATATCGGTGCTAGTCCCATTTTCTCAAATACTTACGCATTGGCACCAAACATGCTCATTCTTGGAATCAACCAGACGAATTATCCAGAGAAACAATGTCGCGAGGCACTAGCATTTTGTCTCAGCTTCATTAAGGCGGATCGCAACTCTCTTGACGGGGCAAATCCTTCAAATCTGTCAGATATAATGCCTTCACAGTCGACTACGAATGTCCATTGAAGACTCGGCAGATTCCATTTTTGAAAAGTTTCTGAAAAGCGTGCCAAATCGAGATCTCCCTGAAGTTCCTCCGGATTGTCATAAACTTCCACATGGACAAAATATGCTTGTCGACCTAACTCCTCATACATTTCCTTCAGAATGTCGACCTGAGGTCCGCATACTTCGTTTCTGCAAAAAGCGGGACTCGTGAAAGTTACTACGGTAGGCCGGCCGCTGTTTACAGTCTCCACAAGAGAATATCTATACAACTCTGGCTCTTTTACTATTCCGGTAGAAAGTTCCTGTATGTTATCTACATCACTCAGCGTCTTACTGTGGACATTCGGAGCCGGGTCTCCGACGGTGGGAGCGATAGTGTCTTCACGAACCTGAAAATAAAGCTCGACACTTTGTTGGTTTCCGTCGTGACGAAAATCAATTACTGCCTTCCATTCTCCTTTTTGAGCAAAGTCTACGTAGCTAACATATGATCCCCTACTTGGAACAATCCAATTTAAGAAATGGGCTGAATGCCTTTGTTCAGATATCCGGGTTTCAGCCTTGTAAACTACCAGGTCAACGACCTCGGAATTAACAAAGCCTTCCTTCGAAATAAGTACAAAAGCGAATCGGTTTTTCCCTATACCCATGTCCTTTGTGGCAAGAATCGCCTGGTACCCATTCGGAGAAACCGGACCAACTACCGGATAGGGAAGGGCCGGTTCGCTGCCACTATCGATATCTTGAGAGTCTTGAGCTACGAACTCTGTCCCGAAATAACCACAGGACGTAAACACACAGACCGTGAGAATGACTACAGGAATGAAAAAACCATTTTGGATCCGAATCATAAACACCCGTCTGATCAATTATCTGAACCAAAAGTGAATGCGTAGATCGAAAAATCTTCCGAATTGGAACTCAATTTGAGTTCTCTGGTCTGAAAACTCCCGAGTTCAACCAAACGAAACATCATAGAACGGTCAACAATTATGAAGCTTTCACCTTCGTCACTGAATTGAACATCAGGCCCTGCCTCCGATACCTCCAGTGCCTCCTCTTCCAGTGTCACGATGACTTTGTAGGGTTTACTTCCAGTGCCAAGAACGGCGTTGACTTCAGAAGCAGAGAAACGAAAACTTACGTAGTCACTGTAGTTACCCGTCTCTCTTGAATGTTTCAGGTATTCTTCTTCCCTGTCCCACTCTCCATTAACGTAGAATCGATCCTTTTCCCGGTCACCAGGATCTTCGAAAAATCTTTCTTTTTTCCAGGATGAAGAACGATAATCGGAAAAATATTCTTCATTACCAACATAAGGTGGGTAAAAGAAATTAGTTTTATAATTCCGGGCCGTTCCAGCATATAACTCTCTAGTCTGATTCTTGTTGAGCAATGTAGTCTGACTGGCTCCACCCCCAGCATGTGAGGTTTCTGGGATCTTAGAAATATCAAATCCAGCCTCTTCCAGAAGTGCCCTTATAGCAGATTCTGTCTCAATATATCCGCCTTCTCCAAAGTGTTGGTACTGAATAACTCCATCCTTGTCCACCAGATATTTTGCCGGCCAATACCTGTTATTAAATGCACGCCAGGTATGGTAGTCATTGTCTTGTGCTACTGCGTATTCAATACCAAAATCTGACACTGCTGTATCGACATTTTCAAATATTTTTTCAAACTCAAATTCCGGGGTGTGCACCCCAAGAATAACCAGACCATGGTCTGAATATTTTTCATGCCACCCCTTAAGATACGGGAAAGTACGAATACAGTTGACGCATGTATAGGTCCAAAAATCTATGAGCACTACTTTCCCTCTCAATTCATACAAAGTGAAAGGATCACTGTTTATCCAGGAGCCAAGCCCGCTAAATTCAAGATCGCTCCCCAAATATTGGGATTGATGTTCTGGACTATTGCTAAGGGTCCCCGCCTGCGGCTGGCAAGAGACGAGGCATAAAAACAAACCTGTTAAGCAGCAAAATAGAACTACAGTCAGTTTAGTATCAGCCATAGCAATTAAATTTACGTTCTGAACTAGTCGATTGTTGTGAAGAGAAAATTACCTAATTCCAGGGCAATTGATATTCAATATTCTGGAACTAATCATTCTGACTTGGGTAATATGGAGGATCAGGCAGTCTACCTGTCTGTTTCAGTTGGCCTATAAGACTATCGTATCTCGTCCGATCTACGGGGATCGAGACACAGTCACCGGTGCAGCCTGAAAGAGTGATAGCCGCAACTAATTCTTGAGACTTTGATCCTTCCTCTCCGGTGACCGCTGGATCCCTGCCTTCTTGAATAGCACGGCAAAAGTCATCTATCGAAAGCGCATGAGTCCCCTCCTCAATTTTTAATTCAAAAGTTTCTGAATTGGATCCCGGGGGTATGAACTTAACTGTTTTATCGTTTTCGAGAAATTCCTGTAAGGGAGTATCTAGGTGATGAAGTGTAACGTTCCAATCATCCATTTCCAGAGCCCCATTTTCCCCATAGATCTCTATACGTTGTTTACCAGGTGCTTGGACAGTATCACATTGGAGAGTCCCCAGCGCCCCACCTTCGTATTCCAAGATAGCACTAGCATAGTCTTCAACCTCGATACTATGTTTCAGTGTACGAACTACTCCAAATACTGACTTTGGCATTCCCACCAGCCATTGAAACATGTCGATTGTGTGAATGCCCTGATTTATTAGCGCGCCGCCGCCCTCATGTTCCCATGTGCCACGCCAGTCTAGTCGGTCATAATAGTCTTGGCTCCTGAACATGGCCGTTACCATGTTGGCCCTGTATATCTTACCGACCGCATTTTTATCAATTAACTCCCGCATCAGTTTCGCTTGACGGCGAAACCGGTTGTTAAATAGCACTCCAAGTGACACGTTTGAGCGCCGGGCAGCCTCTACCATTTCATCAGATTCGGAAGGTGTAACGGACATTGGTTTTTCCACTAAAACGTGCTTGCCAGACTCTATCGCCTTAAGCGTGATATCTTTATGGGAAGGATGAGGTGTGGCAATTATTATGGCATCTATTTCAGGTTCTCTGAGGAGATCACCCAACGTAGGGTACGCCTGTACGCCAAGTTCCCTTGCTTGCTGATAAAGCGGTCTCTGGCGCCGTGCATTCAATCCAACCAACCTACAACTGGATAACCCATCTATGGCGTCAATATGTGTCTTGCCTATGACACCTGTGGATCCAATTATGGCAAGTCTGATTTGTTCCACGGATATACTCCTAACAGAAACCAATACTTAAGGAAAGAGGATCAAACCTAAAAGTATTCTTTTTTTGATCCCATGTTTATCACTATCGTACAAACGTAGGAATCTGTGTTCAAATCCGGCGTAAACATAGCAAGATATCCCTTCCAAATTGAAACAACCCCCTCACTTCCTAAACCTTATCAGAGGATGAAAACTATAACCCACCATGCGGCGTACGGAGGCAATCGGCCGTGAAAAGAGACGATCAGAACAAAT
This sequence comes from uncultured Dehalococcoidia bacterium, assembly GCA_964652755.1. Taxonomy (GTDB): domain Bacteria; phylum Chloroflexota; class Dehalococcoidia; order Lucifugimonadales; family UBA826; genus UBA11795. Next base: position 2,224 of record CAZZBP010000051.1, on the reverse strand, counting down.
GTCGTATTGTTAGAGTAATAAATATGGTAAATATATGGAGAAGGCATCGGAGTTTGACAGGGAACTCCGACGACTACCTATAGAAAAACCAGCTAGAGAGGCAAACCATGAAAATCACGTCAATAAAAGCTATACCTTATGCACCAGACCCGATCCGGAGTCCGTATCTACAATCTGTAGGTATGACTGGCACCTGGAACTATGTTGGCGTGAAGGTAGAGACGGATGAAGGTATCACTGGCTGGGGAGACTCGACCTGCGGACCCCTGACCGTCGCATCTATGGTTGAAGAGTTTGGTCAGCTGTTGATCGGCAAAGACCCGAGCCGTATCGAAGAGCACTGGCAGAACCTGTACCACCACTTCTTCGTTCGAGGAGGACCGATACAAACATCAGCCATAAGTGGCATAGAGATGGCTTTGTGGGACATCAAGGGCAAGACGCATGGGTTGCCTGTGTACGAGATGCTCGGAGGCCTGATGCGTGACCGAATCTGGTGCTACGGACGCTGGGATGGGATCAATCCTGAATCCGCCGTCGAGAACGCGATGTCATACATTGACCAGGGTGTGACTGCCCTCAAAGGCGACCCGTTCCATCACCGGGGTCACCTCATTACATACGAGGCCGAGAAGTTGGCCATCGAGATTTTTCAGGCAGTCCGGGAAGCCGTTGGGTACGAGGTGGAACTGCTGGTGGAGGTCCACGGACGATTAACTCCCTCGGCAGCTATCAGAATCGGCAACGAGATCGAGCACTTGCGTCCCTTCGTGTACGAGGAGCCCGTTCCTTTCCAGAACATGGACGCGATGAAGAGGGTCGCAGACTCGGTGAATATCCCGATAGCGACCGGCGAGAGACTGTATACCAAGTGGGACTATGCAGACCTGCTGAAGCGGCAGATAGTCGCTATGATCCAGCCTGACGTTATCCAGGGCGGTGGGATATCCGAGCTCAAGAAGATCGCGGCTATGGCTGAGGCCGAGTACGTGGGATTCCAACCCCATGCGATTCATGGTCCTATGGACGTGCTTGCGGCTCTGCACCTCGATGCTTCGACACCAAACTTCATGATCCATGAAGGCGGTATGAATTCCTGGTTCCAGGACGCCTTCATCGGAGATTTTCCGATTCAGAAAGATGGATACCTGCCCGTGCCAACATCCCCTGGACTGGGAGGAGACATGAACGAGGAGTGGCTCGCTGCCCATCCAGCGCAGCCTAATGCCCAGGGGTGGATGGCGCCTTTGGGTAACATCCCATCTAAGCAGCTTAATCAGTGGGGGTAGGGTTCAGGGGAGTGGAACTGTCCCGAACGTGCCTGAAGCAGACGAAAATTCCGGAGAGTATCAATGAACGAAAAAAATGAAGACCGGGTCCAGTGGGTTTATTCGTCGAAAGACAATTCCGAATTATCCCAGAGATACGATGAATGGGCCAAAGATTATGATAAAGATCTATCGGAAATTTTCGGTTGGATTGGACCCAAGACAGCATCTGACTACCTAGCGAAATATGTTCACCCGGAATCCGTTGTTCTGGACGCGGGAGCAGGAACAGGATTAGTGGGCCTCGCACTGGCGGAACTGGGGTTTCAGAACCTGACTGCAATGGACCTGTCAGAGGGAATGCTTAAAGAAGCGCAGGATAAAAACGTCTATAGAAAATTAGATCAGATGGTCCTTGGAGAACCACTGAGCTATGCAACTGACTCTTTTGACGCTGTGATTAGTGTCGGAGTCATGACTCTCGGACACGCGGGTCCCGACTCCTTCGATGAACTACTGAGGATCACCAAACCTCTGGGATATATAGTGTTTACTATAAAAACAGACGTATATCTGAAAAATGGATTCAAAGAAAAACAGGAAGAAATGGAATCCAAAAAATTATGGGAAGTTATAGATGTCAGTGATGAATTCCACCCACTGCCTGCGGGTGAACCTGAAGTTTTAAATCAAGTATGGGTATATCGAGTTTTAAATAATTAGCGTACTATCAGCTGCCTCTTTTTTCCCGCCCTGTCGATAAGACAACGTCCCCTCCATATTGAAACAATCCTCTCACTTCCTAAGTCTTATCAGATGGTCAGCACATAAACTTGTAATGAGAATATGAGTGAAGGAGAGCCGAGATTCGACCCCCCTCACTCAAAAGTCAGGAGCTGCTAACTCTCTGGAGTACAGTCCTTTATTCTTTGGCCCTGACTACCAGTATTCCCGTA
>CAZZBP010000050.1:0-16509 GCA_964652755.1 uncultured Dehalococcoidia bacterium | reverse complement strand
CCCTTGCTTTGCCCTGGGAATGATATGTGAGCATCTTTGTCGATGACGATTGTGGGCCCGCTCTTTGCAGGGTGACTCCCTCCTATGGGAGCCACGTCGTCATCGGTCACGCGAATCGGATCAGAATGAGCGGAAATTATGTAGAGGGATCCCTGGTAATAACTGTGCACCCGAGCATCGTCCGAAGCTACAACTGCAAGGCGCTTTCCATCGGGAACACACGTTATTGAACAAATGTCAGCTAACCCCTTAGACCAACAGGCATTACCTCCTGATTCCACATCAAGAACCCTGACTTCATTTCCCTCGCAAATATCTCTTCGCGGAATAGCATCCGAAACGTAAGCTAGCTTAGACCCGTCCGGAGACCATGCCGGAATACCTTGGTCCCCATCCTCATTAGTCAGTTGCTCTACTAACCCTAAATGGATGTCGATGTTGAAAATCTGAGTATATCCATCGCCTCTCCAACCCAGCTCATCATGTCTGAATCTGATTCGGGACACCGGTACCACTGAAATTTCTTTGTCGCATACTTCTCCGTAATAATCGGTGCCAACGTCTGCTACGGCCGCGAACCCTGAGGAGTCCGGCTTCCAAACGAAGTCTCTGATTCCTCCCGGAATGCCCGTGACCACTCCCGCTTCCCCTCCCGACATTCGCAATACCCAAATTTGCTTTGTTCCTCTTGAATCATCTCTGAGAAACGCCACTGAGGCTCCATCTGGTGAGAATCTGGGAGACCCGTCACTGTCTCCTCGAGTTAGCTGCCTTGAGGTGACCTTCGATTTGTTATTGCTATCTAAGTCCACTATCCAAAGCGTATTAGTGTATTTGTGAGACTCGCGGCTGGGACGTGATATGCCATACACTACCTTGAGCCCGTCAGGAGAAATAGTAAGCGCTGTGGGATTCCCAACCTCGTAGACAATATCAGGCGTAACCAGAACTTTCATATGGCTCTCCTCACTGAAGTTAAAATCCGTCCGGATGACGACATTGTAATGCGCTCGTCAAAGGTTCAAGACTTATCCTATTCACTCAATCTCAATAATAAGGAAAGGAGATTCTATGATCGTAGTAAAGAGAACGTATACCCCGGTTGCGGGAGCGTCAGGACTTGGAGAACTTCTCAACCAGGTTAACTCCAGCACAGTGGCTGCAGGAATGCCTGAACTTAAAATATTTCGAAAGTTCTTGGGACACCACGGGGTTATGGTAACAATGCAGGCTTGGGACTCCCTGGAAGCGTACGAAGCATCACGTCCGGATGTCAGAAACACTCCCAAAATACGGGAGGTTTTTATGAAGATATATCCTCTGTTAGCAGAAACTCATATTACAGAAATATTTGAGGAAACAAGTTGATCATGCTGCCTTAGATCGCACCGATAAGCATATAATCCGTATTTACCCGGAAAAATGTCCATTCCTAATAAAGCAGGCGGAGCTGCCTCAGGGAGTTTCTAATTGACTGAAGACAGAATTGACGTAGTCGTTGTCGGTGCTGGTGCGTCAGGGGCAGCTTTCGTATGGCGCCTGGCCGCCTCGGGAATAAACGTAATGTGCCTGGAACAGGGACGGTGGATTAATCCAGTGACGGATTACTACACATCTGACCAAGATTGGGAGATCCACCGCCAGACAGATTTCAATCCGAATCCAAATTACAGGGGATTGGATGCCGATTATCCAGTGAACAACGAGGATACGCCGATAGCCCCACTTATGTATAACTCGGTTGGGGGAAGTACCATCCATTGGTCTGCCCATTTTCCGAGACTTAAACCCTCTGATTTTCGCGTAAGGTCTCTGGACGGCGTTGCTGATGACTGGCCAGTGTCTTATGGCGACCTAGAAAAGTATTTTTCATTAAATGACAGGATAATGGGAGTTGCCGGTCTGAATGGTGACCCCGCTTATCCAGATAAGTCACCTCGCCAGACTCCACCGGTGGGATTGGGAAAGCTAGGCGACAAAATTGCCACTGGATTCGACAAACTTGGATGGCACTGGTGGCCATCCGACTCCGCTATTAATACCGTGGCCTACGATGGTAGAGACGGGTGTAATAACTGTGGCCCCTGTGACCTAGGATGCTCAATCAAGGCAAAAGCAAGCACCGATGTCACATATTGGCCAAAAGCGCTTGCATCGGGAGCGAAACTGGTGACCGAGGCTAGAGTTCGTGAGATCACCATCAATAACAAAGGTCTCGCAGACGGCGTTATCTACTACGATTCAAAAGGAAATGTCAGAGAGCTAAAAGCGAAAGTTGTAGTAATGGCATGTAATGGTGTGGGCACTCCAAGACTTCTGCTTAACTCTAAATCCGGTCTTTTCCCGGATGGTCTGGGCAATTCAAACGGAATGGTAGGGAAGAACCTTATGTTTCATCCTTATGCCAGCGTAACGGGTCAATTCGAAGAGGATCTTGAAGGCCATAAGGGCCCCAGCCCACTCAATATCATGTGTTCAGAGCATTATGAGACCGACCTGAGTAGAGGTTTTGTTCGGGGCTACGCCTATCAGGTCGTCAGGTCGATTGCCCCGGTAGGAACATCTCTAAGTGGCTACGTTCCTTGGGGGGAAAAGCACCACCGCGCTTTCAAGGAACGTTTCAATAGAACTATATCTTTCGCTGTCATAGGAGAAGACCTACCTGAGGCTCACAACAAAGTTAGTCTGGATCCCGATCTGACGGATGCGGATGGTATCCCCGCACCACGAATCACGTATACGTTAAGCGACAACAGTAGGAAAATTCTTGACCACGGAATTAGAACGTCTACTCAGGTGATGGAGGCGGCAGGAGCCACAAAGATAACAGCGAATCCGTTAATAAAGGAAGCTGGCTGGCACCTAATGGGAACCGCGAGAATGGGAACAGATAAAGGCAACTCTGTCGTCGATGGTCATGGAAGGTCACACGAGGTTAAAAACCTATTCGTTATCGACGGCAGCATATTTGTAACAGCTGGCGCTGTGAATCCAACATCAACGATACAGGCTCTTGCTCTGTATATAGCCGACTATGTCAAGGATAACGCTAGGCACTTGATAGGCTGATCACCATTTGGTTTTTATCGGATAGATCAAGGAGGGTGAATTGTCACCAACAGAACCTGAAACCAAAACATTCACAGAGTCTCAAATGCTACTGTTGCGCCGAGTAGTGGACTGCCTGATACCCGCAGAGGGAGAAATGCCTCCCGCATCCCTTGTAGGAACTGCAGAATATATCGACGCAATAGCATCGGGAAACGATCTCACTAAATTTTCTTTTTTGACCGGATCTGCTGGATACCTTGATTCTGACTCAGTTTATATCGACCGACCGAAACTTCGTCGCCTTTTGCTTGAAGGGTTAAAAGAGATCGAAGATAAAGTTATCGAAAGCGCGCAAGGGGAATCTAAGTCTATAACGTCTAATACCTTGGTTAAGATATTAAGTGATATCGAACAATCAAGCCCTAATTTCTTCAGGAAGTTGATACGTTTAACTTACAACAATTACTACACAACCCAAGAGGTACTGAGACTCATCGGTACAGAAGGTCGAGCTCCGCAACCACAGGGATACGAACTGGAGTCAGGCAATCTTGATCTCCTTAAGGCAGTTAAGGAGAGGGGCCAGATCTGGCGAAAGGCCTGATTGAGACCAGTAGTAAGTCTGATATCTATTCACATAGTCAATATGACTTTTCCAGTCTCGCCGGAAACAAATAAATCATAGGCCGTTTGCGCGTCGTCTAGACCGAATTTATGTGTTATTAACGTCTCCATCGGTGAATTTCGTTCTATAACGAACTTGGCCACTTCAGATAATCCCGCTTGGCTGAAGGTCCAGGAACCGAGGATAGTTAGCTGCTTATGTATTATTTGCTTGCTTACGTCAAAAGTAGTGGTATTCCCTTCGCCCACAAAACAAACCTTGCCCCAGTAGCGTGCACTGTTTACTGCCTGTATCCGTACTTCAGGAATCCCCGTGGCATCGAGGGTGGAATCTGCACCTTCTCCGCTGGTTAAATCCTTGATAGTTTCCTCCGGATCAACCTTGGAGGGATCAATCACCTCAGCAGCTCCAAGTTTTTTAGCAAGATCTAACCGATAGGGTGAAATATCAACTGAGATGACTCTAGCTCCCATTTGGGCTGCAAACATAGTCGCAGACAAACCTACGGGGCCCTGACCAAAAATTGCAACGGTATCCATACCTGTAGGCTCCAACCGTTTAACCGCATGAAAGGCAGTCCCCGTACCGCAAGAGCAAGCCGCAGCCAAATCGAAGTCAAGTTCTTCGGGCATAGGAATGCAGGTATAGTCCGGTACTACCATGTATTCCTGATGCCCCCCGTCAGCTGTTGCACCGTAAACTTCGTGGTGGTCCAAACACATCTGGGTGTATCCGATTCGGCACATAGCGCACTTCAGACAGCCTGTGTAATGGTGCATCATCACCCTGTCTCCCAAGGAAAGGCCCTTAGTTGATAATCCTAACTCCGACACTATTCCGGCCGGTTCGTGGCCAGGTACTTTAAGCTTCCAGCTATCAGGTTTATCGCCTTTGGGTGCCTTGAAGTTGCCTAAATCACTGCCACAAATGCCAGAAGCTTTCATCTCCAGAACAACCTCACCTTCACCAGGTGAAGGCATCATTAAATCTTTAGACTCAACAACAGAATCTCCGGTGAAGAACAATCCCTGCATCTGATAAATCTCCCTATCGATTTCGGTCATATTTTTTGCTGTATCGTGGGGCTGGATTATCCATGATTTGCGACTTCGGTCAAACTTATTTAAAAAAGAGAGGGATTTTCAGTATGCGAGACCTTGAAGGAAAAACAGCGATAGTAACGGGTGGCGGCCTGGGAATTGGCGCCGCTGGGGCAAAGGAACTGGCTTTACAAGGCGCAACTGTGGCGATAATGGACATAGATGAATCAGCAGCAGAGCATACATCCACGCAAATAAGGTCAGCCGGTGGAAAGACTATTGTTGTAATTGGAGATGCCTCTTCCTCAACAGACTGTGATCGATGCGTATCTGACACAGTTTTAGCCTTTGGCGGGCTCGACATATTATTCAACAATGTAGGTATCCAACCAGTCGCTTCATACGCCAATGTGGAGGACACAACGGAAGAGATGTGGGATCGAATTCTTTCGGTCAACTTAAAAAGTCGGTTTCTTATGGCCAAGTATTCCATACCAGAGATGAGGAAACGGGGAGGAGGGGTCATCATTAGCACAGCGAGTGTGCAGGGACAACAATCAGCACATTTAGTACCGGCCTATGCAGCGTCGAAAGGAGGAGATCTTTCACTTACTCGGCAGTTAGCTCTAGATTATGCTGAAGAAAACATCCGAGTATTGTCAGTATGCCCAGGGGGAGTAGACACTCCCCTTTGGAGAGACTCTGTGCTTAGTTCAGGCAAAAACGTGGAAGATGCCATTGTCCAATCAGGCATTACCCACCCGATTGGACGACTGGGGGCACCAGAAGATATCGCGAAGGTTGTAGCCTTTCTAGCTAGTGATAAAGCCAGTTTCATGACCGGTACCTTCGTCAACGTAGACGGGGGGATCATGGCAAAGGGAGCTTGGGCCTAGAATCCTTCCCAGAAGGAATCAAAGGGCGGAAGGTAATCACCGTACTCTTCACGGGCCTCAAGCATTTTGAGGCGCAGTCGCTGAACGTCGGGTAAATGCATTGGATCATCTGAAATGTCGTTGGTTTCCATTTGGTCAATATTCAGATTAAATAACTGCGTATGCCGTTGTCCTCGAATGTTGTATTCGATGAGCTTCTCACCGTTCAAGTTCACGGCCCTCATCAGTTCCTTGTAGGCGTAATATAAGTAGGCACGGGGAGTCTCTACATCTCCAGAAAGAACAGGTACTAAACTTTTGCCCATCAACCCCTCGGGCGGCTTGGTACCCGTGAGGGCGCACAGTGTGGGATAAATATCTAAGGTGTAGACATTAGCCTTATTAACCTGGCCCCTCGGCACACCAGGGCCTACCATTACCATGGGAATATGTATGCTATGTTCATAAAGATTTTGTTTGCCCATTAGCCCGTGCCTTCCAAGCGACAAGCCGTTATCCCCTGCAAACACGATAATGGTCTCCTCAAGTTTCCCCGATTCTCGCAGGGCATGAAGAACCTTACCAATCTGATCATCCACATGGCTGATCATTGCATAATATTCGGCCAAATGTTGGCGAACCTCTATTTCTTTTCTCGGTATAGCGGCCAACAATTCATCACGTATGGTTAGCTGACCGTTGTCAAACGGATGCATTTCCATAAAGTTATCGCCAATTTCGAGTTCGGAAGGCTCATACATGTCCAGGAACTCTTGGGGCATAATACGGGGGTCATGCGGCGCCATAAAGGCAATATAGGCAAAGAAAGGATCATCACTTTCGTAATCTAATAAGAATCTAGCAGCCTGTTCCGCAAATAGCTCACTAGAATGGTGGCCCACATGCATGTGATCTGCAACTTTCTCTTCTACAGGCGGGGGTTGCCTGTACTGTGTCACTCTATAAGAATATGTTTCATTTGGCTGAAAATCATGTATGGGCGTCATGCTTCGAATGATCCTGCCAGGGTATTCCCCCGATGGATCAAACTTATGGACGGGTACCATCCAATGATCATAACCTCCTCCAAAATATATATCAGATCCGTCGTCAAAATTTCTTGAGTAGGAAAGGGTCCCGTTATGCCACTTACCTGCACCCCAACATTTATAACCATGAGATTTTAATGTCTCTCCAAGCATGATGTGATCGTTAGGAATGGTTTCGCCTGCGTCCAGGAGATGAAAAAGGTTCTTACCAGTCATGAGCACCGCGCGACTCGGCATACACACGGCCACGTCGGTACCACCCAAAATATAAGCGTTACTGAAAGCCGTTCCATTTTCAACGAGCCAGTCCATGTTTGGAGTTTGGATTACCTCATTGCCCAACGCCCCAATAGTGTCGAACCGTTGGTCATCGGTAAAGAAAAAGAGGATATTAGGCTTATCCACCACTAATTGCGTACCTCATTTCCCTTTGTATACGGGGGAACGCTTCTCCAAAAAAGCACGCACTGCTTCTTGTTGATCTTCTGTATTGTAAAGTGGATCCCCCGCATCATCTTCATTTGCTATTACTTCGTGCCAATCCAACATAATGGCCCGCATAAGTTGCTTTGTATTCCTCACGGCTAGAGGAGGGTTCGACGATATCTCTTCAGCGATAGAAAGTGCCTCTTTCATGAGATTTTGGGCAGGCACGACCGAACTTACCAATCCATGATCATGAGCCCATTGTGCGTCATAAATTCTTCCAGTTAATGACATCTCGGCAGCTACTGCATGACCAGCAATTGCTGTGATAGTAGCTGAGGCCGCTGTATCAGGCACTAGTCCTCGCCTGATGAAAATGGCAGAAAATCGGGCCATCTCAGATGCAATTCTTATGTCACTTGCCAGAGCTATTGACAGCCCTGCGCCAACTGCAGCACCGTTAACAGCGGCGATTACAGGCTGAGCTATAGATCGGATGACTGGGGCAAGCTCCTGGATTCTCTCACCAGATTCTCCCCTAGTAACGGAGTTCCTTCTATTCTCAGATCCCCTTGATGCCATCCTCGACAGGTCCGCACCAGAGCAGAAACCTTTTCCTTCACCCGTAAGTACCACCACCCTAACACTTGGGAACAGACCTGAAACCTCATGTAGAACTTGGTGGAACTCAAGTGTCAGTTCCTTATTAAGAGCATTCATCATGCCCGGCCTTCTGAGAGTGATAACAGCAACGTGATCTTTAATTTCTAAACTCAGATTCTCATAATCATCCATTCATGCCTCTCCCGACAAAAAAAATCCAGAGATTGCCTAACCACTTGAGATACCTAATTATGCCCTACTCGCAGCCTTTAGGATGGTCTTATTGAGATAGGACTTTGACAGCTGAATCTTGTAGCCATTAGTAGACATAGGCTCAGCTTCCTTCAAAACTGAGCTGGTAATAATTTCCGGTTCAATTGAATTGATCGAAATACCTGTCAGGGCCGTTTCTACCGATACAAGATGCCAGGGCACGGGTGCCACACCGCCAAGTGAAACGCCTGCCCCAAATATTACACCATCACTTACTTTTAACAGAACAGCCGAGCTAGTTAAGGCGAAATCCATAGATTGACGTTCCTTTGCCTTGAGATAGGAACTCGGATGGTCAAGTGCGCTAGGAGGTATATTCACTGAAATTAGCAACTCGCCTGCACGCAAAATGTTTTCTCTAGTGACATCTACATCCGGACCGGCGAAAAAATCAGCTATTGGCACAGTCCTTTCCGACCCTGCTCCAAAAATCTTTACTGATGCGCCCAGTGCGACCAACGCCGTTGCAGTGTCAGAGGGATGAACAATGTAGCATCCCGCCCCCCCAATGACAGCGTGGTACCTATCAAGACCTCCAACAGCAAAACATTTATCTCCACCTTTCTTTGAACAGTCAAATCGTGAGCTTCGATAATACCAACAGCGTGGCCGTTGACAAAGATTACCGCCCAACGTTCCAACGTTGCGGATTTGAGGAGTCGCTACTGACTCGGCTGATTCAGCAAGCACTAAGCAACGCGACCTGATTTCGGGATGAGAAACTATATCCGATAACGTAACCATGGCCCCAATAGTCAGTCCATCCCCATCCCAAGTGATTCGGCGAAGGTTGGGAATACCGGAAAGACTTATAAGAATTGAAGGTTCTGCTATGCCTTCTTTCATCTCGCCAAGCAAGTCAGTACTACCCGATATGACTTCTGAACCCGGCTCAGAAAGGAGTATTCTGGAAGCATCCTCAAGTGTCTTCGGTTGGAAATACTCAAAGGATTTCAAAGGGATTTATCCTTCGTTTCCAATGCGGACAATAATTTAGCCGGCGTAATTGGTAAGTCTGTTATCCGAACCCCCACTGCGTCGTATATAGCATTAGCAATAGTCGGGGCAGGGGCTATACAAGGAGGTTCCCCTAGGGATTTCGCGCCAAACGGGCCTACAGTGTCCACTACAGGAGCGAAAATGACCTCGATTTCTGGGTAATCGAGAATAGTAGGACTCTTATGTTCTAGAAAGCTGGGATTAAGAGTTATACCTGTTTTCGGATCAGTCTCCATATCCTCAAGGAATGTAAATCCCAACATCTGGGATACACCTCCGCGGACCTGATTCGTTGCCATCCGAGGATTTATGATTCGACCCGAGTCATGTGCGGCAACGTATTTTAATATCTTCACACCGCCGGTCTGAGTATCGACTTCTACTTCGGCAAAATGTGCTCCGAATGAGTTAACCACATATTTGGTACTCCCGGGATTAACGGTAGCCTTGCCAGTAAGTAAGCCAACTTTGGATATAAGTTCAGCAATAGTAAATGAATCGCTCGATTCCGAAACGATGGCATCGCCTTTCATCGAACATTTGGAAACATCCATGCCCCAGCATTTGGCCGCCTTGGAAACTATCTTCTTCCTTAGGTTCTCCGCAGCTTTTTTTACGGCCAAGCCACTAGAGAACGTGACAGAAGAACCAGCAGTTATTGATGCGTCTGGAGTCGTTTCTGTATCTCCCACGTTTAAGGCCAGATCTTCAGGTCTTATACAGAGTACTTCTGCCGCCATCTGGCTAAGTACGGTCATGCTACCTTCTCCGACGTCCATTACACCTGTCTTAAGCGTGAATATCCCCTGACTATCGACAATGATAGTCGCCCTCGATTGTCCTCCTGGTCCCCCTCTATAAATAAACATCGACATACCAGTACCGCGACGAACATTGCCTTGAATCTCTGCATCCCCACGATACTCACTCGACTTCATAGCCTCAGAACCTAACCGCAGGCACTGTTCAAGTCCGTTGGATGAAAACGGTATTCCTCCTTCAACAGGTTGCGTATCGATTATGTCTCCCTGCGGAGTTAATCTCTCTCCTGGTTGGCCTTCAAGCCGTACATGGTTCATTAAGCGGAATTCTAGTGGATTCATACCAAGTTTCTCTGCCGCTTGGTCAGCTACAGATTCCAAAGCAAAGTGTCCCTGAGGTGCACCAAGAGCTCGATATGACCCAGCCGTTGGGGTGTTCGTAAATACGAGATAACCGTCATACCTAACGTTCGCACATCTGTAAAGGTAGAGGGCTCCTTGGCCTGCTCTTCTGGCGACCCCTGGACCCGAAGAAAGATATGCCCCAGTATCCATAACAGTAGTGGAATGAATTGCAGTTATGGTCCCATCATTTTTTAATCCCATCTTCACTCTGGTTTTTGTGGAATGTCTCCTTCTCCCGGCAAGGAATTCTTCTTCCCGCGAAAGTTCAATACGTACAGGCCTACCACTCTTAATAGAAAGAATCGCAGCTATGACAGCTGTTCGTGTTTCATCTTTGCCACCATATCCCGCCCCCATATGGGGGCCTATGATCCTCACTCTTGACGAGTCCAAGCCTAGAGCATTGGAAATATTCTTCCGGTCAGCATGAATACCCCTACTAGACTTCCATATTGTTAATTGATTTCCATCCCAAGCAGCTTGAGCCGCCCGCGGCTCCAGGGGAGCTGGGCTGTGGGCTGGAGTGCTAAACGAGTCCTCAACTATGAAGTCGGCCTGAGAAAATCCTTCCTCGACATTGCCGCGTTGCTCGACTATTGGTCCACCATTTACAAGATTCCCTCCGTCATGTATTGGCTCGGCCCCTTCTGCCAAGGCCTGATCTGTATCCACCGAGAAGGGCAGAATCTCGTAATCGACCTTAATTAGCCGCATTGCATCTTCAGCCGCGAAGATGTCCTCCGCAGCGACAGCAGCGACTTCATCCCCTACAAACCGAACCCTACTATCTAGTATCTGTAAATCGGGAGCTACTCGACCAGAGGGGACGTCAAAGGGAGTTACGATAGCTCCGACGCTTGGAAGTGAACCTGCCCTGCTTACGTCTATGCTTTTGATCTTGGCGTGAGCATGAGGGCTTCTTAAGATTCGTGCATGCAAGGTGTCTGGGAGGTCCAAGTCGGCTGCATAGGTTGCCCTGCCAGTCACCTTGTCGAAGAGATCCCGTCGCTGGATGGAGTGACCTACTGATACCAAATGTTCAGCCATTGGAACTCTTACCTATCGCGGCCTTAACAGAATTAATGATCGCTCCATATGCATTGCATCTGCACAGATTTCCCCCAAGCCCTGCTACGATTTCATCTTCTGTCGGGGCTGGATTTGATTCCAACAAAGCAACCGTACTCATCACGAATCCGGGAGTACAGAATCCACACTGCCCACCGTCGTTCTCTATAAATGCCTGCTGCACGGGATGAATGTTAAGGCCATCGGAGATCCCTTCTATCGTTCTTACCTCGGAGCCGCCAAGGGAAATAGCCAAAATTTGGCAGGCGTTAACAGATCTTCCTTTTAAAATTACGGTGCACGCTCCACATTCACCTAGGTCACAACCCCGTTTTGTTCCTTTGAGACCTATTGCATCCCTGAGAACGTTTAGTAAAGTCCAACGGTTATCTACATTAAGAGAATAAGTCTTACCATTTATCGTCAATGAGATAAAACTTGATAAATTCAACACTGGGCTATCCTTCTGAAATCAGCCTGCAATCAGCCGATCGGAAGTGTAAGTATCCACATGGGTTCGTTTCCCACCTCATATCGATCGATGAGATCAAGAGAACCATCCCCACATATTTTAAATGCAGAAACATGACCAGATTCCAATCCAGCTGAATAAAGATATTTTCCCGTTGAATCAATGTCTAAAACCCTAGGAATAGCCTCAGTGGGAGTTCTACCAATTTGAGTGAGGCCCCCGCTATCTGGGTCTACAGAAAACCCGGCAAGAGAATTGTGTCCTCGATTAGGGGCAAAGAGATACTTCCCATCAGGAGTTATCTGAAGTTGTGCACAGCTGTTCACTCCTCCGTAATGCATGGGCAACGTTGACTCTGTTTGCAACTCTTTTATCAACCCACTTATACAATCAAACGAGTAAGCCGTAACACTGCATTCTTGTTCGTTTGAAAAATATACATGCTTCCCGTTGGGGTGGAAGACATAATGGCGAGGTCCACGATTGTCAGGCTGGGAAATTTCTGCAGGTCTATTGGGTAAGAGACTCCCGTTATCATCGTCGAATCGAAATAACCTGATAGCGTTCATTCCATGTTCCCCTGCAATATGGGGCAACATCACGTATTTATTAGACAGGTCAGTCTTAACACAATGAGCCCCATTGCCCGTTGGAATCCAATCAGACCTACCCTCAAAATTCCCCGCTTCCACTTCGTGAACGCTAACGGCGCCGCCGTTGTAATAAGCTCCGAGCAGAAACCGCGAGGACCTATCCAAAGATATATAACAAGGGTCTCCTTGTAGTACAGGGCCATCGAATTGGTGCTCCAAGGTGCCGCTGAACGGGTCAAAAACGTAAGATGAAACTCGGGGTATATCACGTCTACCCACATATAGAAGGCTATTCTTTATGTCGACTGCTAGCGGTGCAGGGCGACCTTCTACAGATGTTTCAGACATTAGAGTGAGAGTCCCTGTGGCGTCATCAATTTCCCAACACGAAACGAGATCGTCCGCCGCTAGCGTCATGAAAACGATCTGTCTCATCTTGTTCCCCCATTAGTTCATCCAAATTGATGAGTAGTAGTAAATCATCTTAACAGGCAGTCACTTGAAATGTTCTTTATCCTGATCGATTTTCCATAAATTATGATTACTTTGCTGCACGCGAATTGCTCAATTTTTCTCCGTGTCAATCAAAAGATATTTGCCCCTAGCTAAATTATCAGGGCCCTCTTGCCACAACATATTAGTGTGTGGGCCAGTCTCACCCCTATGCGAACACTCGTACCTTAAAAACCCACTGAGCTGCTAACAAAGTGAGTACCTATTACGCAAAAGGTCTTAATATGAGTACTCGGTAATGTCTGAATACACAATGCCACTTATCCTGTTCCATAACTACATCTATGGAACTAGAATTGTTCGAATGAGATCTATTATTCTTCAATAAGGAAGTCGGTAAACAAAGTGGCAATTTGCCAATAGTCAGAATAATCAACTCGCTAAGGACCCGATGGAGCAGAGAGAATGGCTACAAGCAGGTCCTATTAATAGCATTCCCGCTAATCCTAAGCACAGGTTCATGGTCGATTCAACAATTCGTGGATCGAATGTTCCTATCCTGGTATTCGTCCGATGCCCTGGCTGCAGCTATGCCCGCGGGCATTCTAAGTTTCACATTAGTTTCCTTTTTTCTAGGGACTTCCGGCTATGCAAGTACTTTCGTTGCTCAATATTTCGGCGCCGGAAGACCGGAAAGGGTCGGACCAGCGATGTGGCAGGGACTCTATTATTCACTGGTAGGCGGGATTATAGTCTCCCTCACTTTTTTCCTTGCTGAACCCATTTTCGACATAATTGGTCACGACCCTTCTGTTAGACAACTCGAAGCTGAATACTGGAAATATTTGGCGATCGGAGGCTTTTTCCCTATTGGCCTTGCCGCCGTATCTTCCTTTTTCAGTGGCAGGGGACGTACCTATCCAGTAATGTGGGCAAGCTTTGCCGCAACTTTCGTGAACATTGTGTTCAATTATCTGCTGATCTTTGGGAATTTCGGGTTTCCAGAAATGGGTATTGCGGGCGCGGGATTGTCTACAGTGATCTCACAGTTGTTTAATTTCCTACTGTTACTATTCATGGCTTTCTCTGGAAGTAATAACGCCAAGTTCAAGACTGTTTCCGGTTGGCGATTTGACAAAGACCTGTTTGGCAGGCTAATCAAATATGGATTGCCAAACGGGGTTCAGTTTTTTCTGGACATCGCGGCATTTTCTGCTTTCATACTTATAGTGGGACGTCTTGGAGCTGCAGAACTTGCCGCTACAAACATTGCTATGAACGTAAGCATGCTCTCGTTCATGCCAATGATTGGTATGGGAATAACGGTGTCTATATTGGTAGGGCAGTCACTCGGTGGAAACAGACCAGATATGGCTGACAGAGCAACATTCGCAGCTGTTCAAATGGCATCTGTATATATGGTGACAATCGCAGCATTGTATCTAGTCGTGCCCGCTATGTTTATATACCCGTTCGCAGCGAACGCAGATCCTGCCGAATTTGCAGAAATTCGAGACCATGCAATGACGGCAATGAAATTCGTAGCAATGTGGTCTGTTTTTGACTCTGTCGGAATCATGGTCTCGTCTGCCTTAAAAGGAGCAGGGGATACCAAGTTCATCATGTACGCTATAGTGGGACTATCTGTGACTATACTTATTTTGCCCACATACTTCGCAGTGGAGGTATTAGGTTTCGGTCTGAAATCAGCCTGGAGTGCTGGGGTTGCCTACATTATAGGACTTGGAATAACTTTTCTTTTGAGGTACCGCACGGGTCGGTGGAGAGCAATGAGGGTTATTGAACAAACGCCTAAAGAACCCGCCCCTTCACAAATTTAAACAGGTCAAAGGGTGAATCGCAGGTCAATTGTATGATCTGAGAACAACCCTAGATGACGATGTGCCAATGCATGAGGTTGAGCACACTTCTGAGCAATCCTCAGACTGGGACAAACTAAAACCCGTGTTCAAGCAGATGGTATAACTTACCTTGAAAGAGCCAACATTTAGTTTACGGTTTCGTCATCACGTTTTAGATCAATAGAAGCTGAGTTAATACAGTAACGTAACCCTGTCGGCTGTGGCCCATCAGGGAATACATGTCCGAGATGAGCTCCACAGGACTGGCATGTAACCTCCGTGCGTATCATCCCAAAGGAATGATCAGTATCCTCTTCAATTTGCTCTTCCACCATGGGAGCGTAGAAACTCGGCCATCCACACATGGAATCAAATTTCGTATCTGAAGAAAAGAGATCCTCACCACAACAGATACATTTATAAACACCGTCATCAGTTGTGTTCCAGTATTCCCCTGTAAACGCCTGCTCGGTGGCCTTATTACGGGTAACTTCGAATTGAAGAGGTGTCAGCTTCTCTTTGTATTGCTCATCCTCTCTCGGGTCAATCCCACCGTCATTATGCTCTACCATGGTCTTTCTCCGTCAACCGATTCTTGAATCCTCTCAATAGTATATCGTGCTGCGGATCACAATAAATACATCGCTTACGTTAATGCTGGTTTTCTGAAGAAGACCTTTCAGAGCTAATCTCAATTAAGCTGAGTATGTGGGATCTCCACATACTCAGCTTAATTGCGGCGATGGGTGGGTGTAGAATTCCCCTCACAATCATCGAGATTTAAAACTTAATCAAGACGGGTAAGAATTTACATCTCATGTCGATAGAATTCGGGGTATTTGACCACATCGAGCCAGTTGACGGAATGCCTTTGAACGAGGTTTACCGCTTGCAATTGGAGCAGTTTGAGGCTTTTGATAACAACGGTTTTTACGCAAATCATCCGGCCGAATATCACACACTAGCAGCTCACAGCCTAGCGCCATCTCAGAACGTATTTCTAGCTGCCGCATCTCAGAGAACCTCAAGATTGAAACTCGCTCCCTGCGTATATGTCTTGCCCCTTCACTACCCCATCAGACTCATAGGAGAGATCAGTATGCTCAACCACCTGAGCAATGGGAGATTAGAAATCGGCGTAGGAAGAGGAGCAGTCATGGAGGCATTTTTTTTGGCCAGGAGACCGCCTCTGCCACAAATTTCCGCCTTTACCTTGAGACCTTAGGCGTTGTTCGCAAAGGACTCAATACAGATCTTCTTACATATGACGGTCGATTTCACTGGTTAGAAAGCCTTCCTATGCGACTTGGGCCTGTACAGAGACCATTTCCGCCAATGTGGTACATGCGAAATGCCGAGACTGCACCATTGGAGGGAATGAACACCGTCATTGTTGGTACCCTGGATAGCCTTAGGAAGGAAACTACGCGCTTTAAAAAGTGTGGATACAAACTCACGGAGAAGGATCCCTTACGATTCAAGGTCAAGAGCCGAAAATAGGCCTAGTTGTTCATATGGTAGTGGCAGATACAGATGAAGAAACAATCAAGATTGCAACACCAAGAAGAATCGAGGCCGAGAAGAGGGGCTTGACCCAATTCCAATCAAGCCGTGACGGCTCATTTGGATTCGTAGGAGACAGACCCAAAAGCTTTCCTAAAAAAGAACCTCGAAAAGATATTGAAGCTGAAATAGAGCGTTTTGACTTACAATCAACCAGAGCTGATCCTACTCGGCTCGGAGGTGTTGCACTAGCTGGGTCTCCCGAGTCAGTGCAAAGATACATGGAAGAATACTTGGAAACAGTGGCTAACTACTTTATGTGTTCTTTTCAATGGGGCGATCTCGATCACGAGGCCGCGATGCGCTCCATTGAGTTGTTTTCAAATGAGATAATGACGCGACACGCAAAAATCCCAAATGTTCGGAACAAAGTCCTGGCCAGATAAGAAAC
>CAZZBP010000049.1:9529-16678 GCA_964652755.1 uncultured Dehalococcoidia bacterium | reverse complement strand
AGACATTCTAATATCCATGCGGTTGACCAATTCGATCCTATCACAATACTGGGTTACGCTCTGGCCTTCACAGATTGGAAATTTTTCTAGAAGCACTAGAAAATTCTGCTGCCAAATCATGTCGCAATACTCACTGTGGGCTTAGCAGAATCTATAAATTCCTCTTATTTCGTTGTGGCGGACGTGCAAAAAATACTAATACCATGGATAGAATAGAGGCCCCCGCGAACCCCATAAACGCCCATTCATAACTTCCAGTGCGGTCATATAAAACCCCAGAAACGATTGGGCCGATAATGATGCCGACCATCTGTACTGTGCTTCGAAATCCTGAAATTGTTGCGAAAGCTTTCCGACCGAAATAGTCCGCTATCAAAGACTGAGGTATAACTGATATACCACCTTGTGAGACAGAATATAAGATGATCGCGGGTACTGAGTCCCCAATTGACTCTGCCCTTGCCAACATTACTATGGAAACTGTCATCAGGACCAAAGAGCCAACCATCATGTAACGCCGATTGAAGTAATCACCAAGATAACTGAGTCCGAACCTACCTGGAATACTAATTACCCCAACGGATCCGGCATAAGTAGCAGCTTGCACCGGATTTGCTCCCAATCCAACAAAATATGGCACCAGATGTAAGCCTACTCCACCTGAAACAAGTGATCGTGCCATGATCGATAGGGAAAGAAACCAGAAGCTCGAAGTCCTGAGAGCCTCTCTTGCCGTAAAATCTTTGGAAAGATCCGGCATCAACTGTCGACCTTCGGAGTTTTCTCTTGGATCTTCTAGTTTGTCCCCGTCCGGTAACAACCCATATTGCTCCGGCCTATGCCTCATGATTGAAGCTACGGGGATGCCCACAACCACTACAAAAATGCCGACGAAAACTGAAGCTTGACGCCAGCCGAATTCTTCAATAGCCCAACCAAGCACAGGCACCATGAGACCCCCCAGGCCAACCCCTGACCACATAATACCGAAGGCTAGTCCTCGTTTTCGGGTAAACCAATTCGCCACAGCAGCTGAAGCAGGTGTGTGCATTCCAACACTATTACCCAGGGTCACTCCTAGGACATAGACCAGCATAAAGGTTAGTAACCCATTAACTCGGCTCAGCAGTATGAATCCCAGACCCATCAGAGGTATCCCGATTAGCATCAGCTTTCGGGGTCCGATTCGATCCACAAGCCACCCTTCCAAAGGGCCTATAAATCCAGCCTCCAGCCTAGCCAGAGAGAAAATTGTTGATACAACTGTGCGATTCCAGCCAAATTCTTTACTAAGTGGAATTATGAAATTACCAAATCCGTGGAAGTTGATTCCTGATGTCATGGCCATGACGAAAGCCCCGCCAAGACATATCCACCAACCGTAGAAGAGATTAAACAGAAAAAACGGCTTCCTGTCGGAAGGGCCAGAATCTACGTTTTTTCTGTTCTCGCTCCCTCGTACCGGGTCGCTGGACGGGATCATTCGTTCATTCTTTCATCTTGGAACTGCTCTGAATTCACATCCCCAAGTTTAGCACTACTGATATTATGTGATGCCGAAATAGCGTTTCAATTAGCAAACCTCCCTCTAGTAAATGGGACAAATCCATGTATCTATTATTCTGTTCTAGGACAACTCAAATTTGATATGACAACATCGAGTAGAACCTCATCGCGACCAGATTTGATAGCTATTCTGGAAAATAACGGATTTCGCGTGACCGGACCTCGCATCGAGATAATAAAGTGTTTGGAAAAACGCCCCGATGGATTTACAGCTGAAGGGGTCGCTGAATCTCTGCCACAGGTTTCCAGAGCAACTGTTTTCCGTACATTAAAGCTCCTATTGGGCGCTAACGTCCTTTGTAGGCTTGCACTGCCCGGCGGCACTCCTCGTTATTCATTGTCCAGAGCAGAACATCATCACCATACTGTATGCGTAAATTGTGGAAAAGTGGGTGAGTTTAGAGCCTCTACGATTGAGAGGTTACTCCGCGCAATCGGATCAGAGATTCCAGGAGAGATCGTAGGACACAATATTGAATTTCACATTTTGTGCGACACTTGCGGATCTTGAATACGGACAACACTAACAGAGCCATAGTCAAACATTCTATAAAGTTAAAGTTACGTCACTTAGCAAGAATCTTTTTTCTCGCCGCTGCCAAAAGAAATATTCCCGTCGAAACGAGTGTCATAGCCGGACCCGAGGGAAGATCGAAGAAATAGGACAAATAGAGTCCTACGACCGTGGAGAGGATTCCGAACACCACCCCTAAAGCAATCGCACGGTTGAATCGTCGCGCAATTAGGCCGGCAGCAGCGGCTGGTGTTATGAGCATTGCAACCACCAAAACAATGCCGACGGCCTGAAGTGCCACCACTATCACTATAGACAGAAGTACGAACAGTAAATAATCCAGACCTTTTGTTGGAAGGCCAATAACTGTAGCACCCACAGGATCAAAACTGACGAATACAAGCTGCCTGTGAAAGGCCGATATTAAAATTAATACCAATGCAGCCAAAAGACATGTCACGAAGACGTCTGTGTTCGAGACTCCAAGCACTTGACCAAGCAGTATGTCTTCCACACTTACAGAAACGTTGCCCGCAATCGGAACCATTATTAATCCGAGAGCGAAAAGCCCTGCAAACAATATTCCGATAGAAGTATCTTCAGAAATCTTCGCCTTCTTACTCAGATAACCTATAGCCAAAGCGACCGCAATGCCTGTGGGAACAGCTCCGACCAAGGGACTCACACCTAGTAACAAAGCAAGGATCATTCCAGGGAGTACAGAGTGTGCTAGCGCGTCACCCATGAACCCGAGTCCCCTATTGACAACGTATGAACCAAGAATCGGGCACATTATCCCAACAAATATTGAAACGGCTAAAGCACGTATCATGAATGAATATGCGAATGGTTCCGACAGCAATTCAACCAAATCAGACACTTTAGTGGGCTAGACTATCTTCCCGTACATGGTTCGGATCATGGCCCTCATGACCATGATGCCCCACCCAGTGATCAGCAAGCATCGTGCCATGGGGACCATACAACTCTCCAAGAACCATAGGAGTAAATGCGATGCTAGGATTGCCGTATGCACAAACATGCCTATTTAAACACAACACCTCATCAAATCGATCAGCCAGTGTGTTCAAGTCATGGGTTGCCATCAAAATGGTATTCCCATCATCTCGCAGCTCCTTTAGCACATCCACAAGACCCTCCTGAGATGCGACATCGACTCCACTAAAAGCCTCATCAAGCAAAAGGATATCTGATCCCTGTGCTAACGAACGAGCCACAAACACTCTCTGGCGCTGACCACCCGACAACTGGTCAACGAGACCGCCTTTGAGATCCCACATATCAACCTTGCGTAGAGATTCCTCTACAACTTTCTCGTCCTCTGGCGTAGATCGACCGAACAAAGAGACGCTCCGGGTCCTACCTAAGGAGACCACGTCGAGGGCCGACAATGGGAAACGCCAATTTACCCGTTCACGTTGTGGAACATATCCCACATCCCCTCTGGCACGTTCAGGAGCATTCCCCTTGATGAATATTGCGCCATTCGCCAGACGTTGAAGGCCTGCTATAGCGTTGAATAATGTAGTCTTCCCTCCACCATTTGGGCCCACAACTCCTATCAAAGCTCCCCGTTCGATCGAGAAAGTTACGTCATCAAGGGCAAGATCATTATCGAATTCAACACACGCGTTGAGCGCCTCTATGACAGGAGGTGACTTGACTCGATTCAAAGTATCAGCACCCATACAACCCAATAAATGTAACTTGTAGCCTTATCTTATTGATACTAAGTCTCAATAATTAGCGTGACTAGATTATAAATTTGCATGAAAGTAGTGTCAACGAACTAATAGGAACTTTAATGTGAATAAGATTCTATCCACTTCCATAACAATGCTGCTCTTTGGGTCCCATCTTCAGTTCCTGGATCAATAGAACATCTGCAAGTTCTTGTGTATGAGCCAATGACTTGAAGGTCGCTACGTCCTCTTTTATTTCTTCCCCACTTCCATTTTGACCCATCTGCTGCGCGAAAAATTTGATCACATATCTCTCTCGTAACAGGCACTGCCTTATGAAATCGGCGGGACCATGAAGATCCGCCAAATACCCAGAAAGAATCCCACAATG
Organism: uncultured Dehalococcoidia bacterium; assembly: GCA_964652755.1. GTDB lineage: Bacteria > Chloroflexota > Dehalococcoidia > Lucifugimonadales > UBA826 > UBA11795. The sequence continues at coordinate 12,504 of CAZZBP010000049.1, read as the reverse complement.
AACTATCGTACATAGCCCGTCTAATGTGTGCATTAGAAGAAAACCGTTCTAGATCAGCATTCAGAGGAATGTTTGTCACCGAACGAATTATGTGATCCACGTGAAGGTAACCTACCAAAAAAAATCCATACCAATCCGCGCTACCTTCAGTCAGCCAATGATGAAGACGGGCAATGAACAGGAGATAATCACCCCTCTCTACGTTCCGCAGAGACATTGCACGAGGATTTACATCACAATTGTCCCCATAGGAAAACGTATCGAATTCAGGATCGTTATGTGTCGTTTCTTTGAGAAACCTTTCAGGGATGTAGGAGTCTAAGTTTTTTGAAGGATCGTAGAACGAATGAAGATCGCCGTATAAAACCCCGTTTGGATGAGGAATAAACCTGTCCTCTGGTATAGGTATGAATTCAAACGTTCTGTCCCGAAACACCGGGCTACAGAAACGATGCGCAGCGTTGGTACCAACATTTACTACGTAAATTCTACCTGCCAAATCTAATATCCAAGTTTCTCTTCCCGCGCGTCAGATAGTGCATCTTCGATCTCCTGGGCCACATGCGATTCCGTTTCAGAATTAAGTGCCATTTGGAGAGCCGCTACTGCCTCTGGTCCCCCAATTTGACCCAGCGCCCACGCCGCATGGGATCGCACCAATGGTTCTGATTCTAAAAGCACCTTAGTAAGGGGCTCGATAGCCCTGGGATCCCCGTTATTTCCTAGAGCGATGCATGCATTTCGCTTAAGACCGATAAGTTTTGCCCTCTTAATGGGACTGTTTCGATATTTTTTGCTGAAAGTGTCTTGATCCATCTCCAGTATGGGTAGAAGATCTGGCGTCGAAAACCCGGTCCTTTGCTGAAATTCGGCCGTAGCTCCTGGGACCGCCTTAATGTTTACAGGGCAAACATCCTGACAGATATCACATCCAAATATCCAGTCGCCCATGAGAGGACGTAAATTTCTTGGAACAGTTCCTCGGAGTTCAATCGTCAAATATGAGATGCATCGGGTATTATCCACCACATAGGGGGCGACAATGGCACCCGTAGGACAATCATCGATACAACGTACACAGCTTCCGCAGGTCTTTTTCAAAGGATTACCCGGTTCCAAGTCCAGATCCGTAATCACTTGACCCAGAAGCACCCACGAACCATGGCTTGGAGTCAAGATGTTGGTGTTTTTCCCAAACCACCCTACTCCAGCTCTTCTAGCGGCAGCACGATCATTCATGGGGCCATCATCAACGAATATTCTATGACGAACTGATCGACCTACTATGGCAGGCAATCCGTCACAGAACTCTCTCAGACGTCCCTTCAACACGTTGTGATAGTCGTCACCCCAAGAATAGCGAGCTACCCTGCCTTTCATACCGTTCGTACTGTCAGGCTCATCTCCTAGGTAACTTGTAGCTAATGAAATGACTGAACGGGCACCTTCTAAAAGTTCTTTAGGTCGGTTCATCTTCCGAATCCTAGCTTCTGTATACCAGGAGTATCCATCCATATGGCCGTCACGAACTCTTTTCAAGGCCGCTGATTCATCCTCGGCAAAATGCTCTGGACCTGTGAATCCGACAATATCGAAACCCTTTGAAAGGGCATATTCTTTTACTGCATCATTCAACGTCATTTAACAATATATCCGGTATCCACAAATAAAAGACACAACATAAAGTACTCTTTTGGAAGCTGTTGACACCTTAGGCCTACGACAATATCATCACTAGAACTTATTTATCTAAGCATTCTAAGATTTGTTGTGCAATAGGTAAGTGTGCTGGTTTTCAAAGCTGGGAGTACAGGAATACATCTTACTTTGGTTACGGGAGGAAGGTTCACAAGCCCGGCGGATCCAGTGACCAATAGCTCTCTCTACATTAAAACCCGCAAGCGTAGCTAAAATCAGGATACATATTTGTCAGTCGCTGGGGGTTCCTCAAAAAGACAAGGGCCTGCGGTAAAAACCTGCAGGCCCTTGTCTTTTTACTTTACCTGAATATCGATCATTATTGCGATTACTCGCAGAATAAAATATGGAGGTGATAACCATGGTCAGACTCGAAGAGCTAAGAAGGACCTACGGTTTTGACGAAGTTGCCATCGCGCCAGGAGCCGTAACGGTTAATCCAGAGATGGTCGATACCGAATTTTCGATAAGCTGCGTGAAGATAGAAACCCCTGTGCTAGGCTCTGCCATGGACGCCGTGGCCAGTCCAGCCTTTGCAGGGGAAATGCACAAACAAGGTGCTATGAGCGTAATGAATCTAGAGGGTGTCCAGACTAGATATAATGACCCTCAGCAAGCCATTGACGAGATTTCTGCGGCAACAAACGAAAATGTTACTTCTGTAATGCAGCGAATATATTCAGTACCAATTAAGGAGAACTTGATCGGGGAAAGAGTAGAGGAGATAAAGAAAACGGGTGCCCACTGCGCTGTCTCTGTGACCCCAGCTCTTACCAAAAAACTAGGTCCGTTAGCCGTGGAAGCTGGGGCTGAAATGCTAGTGGTTCAATCCACGGTAACTACAGCGAGGCATTCTTCGAATAGTGCGAAGGGGCTACAGTTCCCCGAATTATTGGAAATGGTCAATGTTCCAGTCGTGGTTGGAAACTGCGTAGGCTACGATGTTGCAACTGAAATAATGGAAACTGGCATTCATGGTCTCTTAGTGGGCGTTGGGCCAGGAGCAGCATGCACTACCAGAGAAGTGACAGGTGTCGGTGTTCCTCAAGTCACAGCGACAATGGATTGTGCTCAGGCAAGAGATGACTATTTTCAGAAGACCGGAAGATACATCCCGATAATCACAGATGGCGGGATACGGACGGGCGGAGAGTTATGCAAAGCGATCGCCAGCGGCGCAGATGCTGTCATGATAGGAACCCCCCTAGCCCAATCCATTGAGGCACCTGCGAAAGGATTTAACTGGGGTATGGCATGCCCTCATCCGGCTCTACCTC
>CAZZBP010000049.1:0-9519 GCA_964652755.1 uncultured Dehalococcoidia bacterium | reverse complement strand
CGAGGCACGCGGGTCAAAGTAGGCACGAAGGGAACACTAGAGCAACTCTTCTTCGGGCCTTCATCGCTCTCAGATGGTACCCAAAACCTAATAGGTGCACTCAAGGCGTGCATGGGTATGGTAGGAGCGATGAATATCAGAGAGATGCACAAGGCAGAAATTGTTGTTGCCCCATCTATAAAAACAGAAGGAAAACACTATCAGCTAGGTCTCTCATAAATATCGAAGCGAATAGAATGATATTTAGCTTTTAGCGTCTAAAGAAGTATCAATCAGGATCGCCCGGTGCTCGCCTGACAAGTCGTCGAGAACGGTTATTGAAGCATTCGGAAACATTTTCTTAGATAGCTTGGAGGTTTTGCGAGCTTGAGTTGGGTCAATTTCAAACACCATCATGCCCAGCGAAGAGAGTTTTAATTTAGCTTGCCGTAATAGGTTTCTAATAACTCGTAAGCCATCAGGACCACCATCTAAAGCTAATCTGGGCTCTCTGAGCACCTCTCTCTGCAATCCATCAATAGCTCCTTCAGGTATATAAGGGGGATTGGAGACAATGATATTCATTTCTCCACTTAAAGGTTCAAGAAGATTTCCCAACCTTAGTGACACCCTGTCAAGTACTCCATGAGTTCGCCGGTTGACGTCCGCGACTTCCAGTGCCTTTTGACTTATGTCGATAGCTGTAACACAAGCAAAAGGAATATTCACTGCGATAGCTATCGCAATTGCTCCACTACCAGTCCCTACATCGGCAATGTTTAGTAGAGCACAATCTCTCTTCTTTGAAAACTTAATCACTGCTTCGACTAATAGTTCGGTTTCCTGACGGGGGATGAGTACATCTTCAGTAATCTCAAAAGACAGTGCGTAGAATTCTCTGGTTCCAGTGATATAGCTGAGTGGCTCTCCTTCTATACGTCTTTTGACCAGTGTGGTCACTAGGTCCTCTTGCTCCATGATCAAAGATTCTTGTAGATCCCGAAGCATCGTTGCACGATCGATTCCCAGAACATGGCACAAAATCACCTCTGCTTCAATGCGGGCATCGTAGGAGCCTATTTCAACTAGCTGTTCACGGACACTAAATAGGGCTTCACCCAACTTCATGGGTTACCATTTCATATGCCGGCATTTTCCAATTTGCGTGCCTGATTTTCCTGAACGAGGGCTTCAACAAACTCCATTAAATCTCCATCTAGAATCTGCTCGAGGTTGTAGCTAGTCAGCCCTATACGGTGATCGGTTACTCTGCCCTGTGGGAAGTTATAAGTTCGTACTCGCTCAGAACGATCTCCAGAGCCGACTTGGGATCGCCTGGCGGCTGTGATCTCCTTTTGTTGTTTTTCTATCTCCGCTGCAAGGAGGCGAGATCGGAGTACTGCCAGTGCCTTTTCTTTATTCTTAAACTGTGACCTTTCATCCTGACATGTTGTAACAAGACCAGATGGGGTATGAGTAATACGAACCGCTGTGGCAACTTTCTGAACATTCTGTCCGCCATGACCGCTAGCATGATAAATATCTATCTGCAGATCTTCCTGATTTACTTCTATATCAACCTCTTCTGCTTCGGGAAGAACAGCGACCGTGGCTGCTGATGTGTGAATTCTTCCACTGGATTCAGTCGCAGGAACTCTCTGAACTCTGTGAACGCCACTTTCATGCCTGAGCTGGCTATAGGCCATTTCTCCATTCACTTGAAATGTTATCTCCTTCAGACCACCGATTCCCGTGGAATTTGAGTTTATAATCTCCATCTTCCAATTCAGGCGCTGAGCCAAGCGGGAGTACATACGGTAAAGGTCCGAAGCGAACAGTCCTGCCTCTTCACCACCAGTACCTGCCCGTATCTCAATAATCACGTTCTTGTCATCGTTCGGATCAGCGGGAACCAACGCGAGCTTAAGGGCAGCTTCTACTTCATCTCTCTTTTTTTCTAGAGACGAATTCTCTTCCTTTGCCATCGCCAGTAATTCAGCATCAGACTCGGTGTGAACTATTTCTTTCACACCGTCCAGATCTTCCAATATCCTTCGAAAATCTCGGGCGAGCTCTACTACCTCTCTAATTACAGCTTGTTCTTTGGCATACTTCTGAACCTGGGTATAGTCAGCAACAACTTCTGGGTCTGACAAAAGAACATTGAGCTCTTCGAATCTGTCCTCTACTGAGGTTAGCCTGTCTAACATTTCATTTCTTTTGCAGCGAACCTCAAAACCGTGAGTTCACATTATCCATAATAGACTGAAATGATACCCCAATTTCGTCAGGACTACCTTTCATATAATTAAATACTTCATGAAGTTTAATTCAGAAATTCAGCGTTTATTGACGCATCCTGACAATTTCCAAATAATAGTTGCGTATGTCAGCGACAAAGCTGATTAAATGTAGGGCTGTTAGAAATACTGGCTTTAAATCCCAGTCTCATCGAGGTTTTATATGGAAGAAAGGAGAGTCTCGCTCGAACATGTTTCTCGTGAAGATGTACGAAGAATTCGCGAATGGTTATCTGACAAAGAGGTTTCGGAGAGTTGGTTCGGAAGATATTCATATGGGGATCCCGCGCATCTAGGTTATCACCCAGAACAGATAGAGTCACTTCCCGATAGTCGATGGGATGAGGTCTTTGAAAACCCCGAACACCGTATTTTTTCTATATATACGGAAAACGATGAACACATTGGGGAAACTCATATAACTGTGGAAGAATCCCTTGGAGACGGTCAGATATCAATACTCATTGGCAACCGAGAACTCTGGCATCAAGGATACGGAACAGCGAGCCTCAGAGCTACATTAGATTTGAGTTTTATCACCTATGGACTTTATCGTGTTTGGGCGGACATCCCTGACTACAATGTTTCGGCATTGCGTCTCTTTGAACATCAAGGTTTTACACACGAAGGAACCCTCCGACGCAGCCGTCCTCATGAAGGATCGAGACATGACTCCGTTGTAATGGGAATGCTCGCTGAAGAGTATTCTAGGTCCGACTAACTCAACAATCTGCCCGCTCTGAGCAGTATCATGTCGGTAGACGGGAGGATGAATCAGCATGATATATGAGGCAGAGGCAGGTAACCTAACTATAGTTGCCGGCGGCGACGCAATGATCACACGGAAACTCTCAGTTTTTCGTGAAAATCGTTTCACCGAATTAGTAGAACTAATTCGAGATTCAGACGTGAGCTACGTGAATCTTGAAATGTTGATGCACAACTTCGAACATTCCCCTGGTTCAGCTGGAGGTACGTTCACAGGTTCAAACCCTTCAAATCTCGAGGAACTGAAATGGGCTGGAATTAACCTAGTATCCACCGCCAACAATCACAGCCAAGATTATGGAGAAGGCGGTGTTTTAACAAATTTAAAACACTAACGTGACTCTAGCCTAACGTTTGCAGGAACCGGCAAGAACTAAAGTGAGGCACGTGGAGCCGCATATCTCGATACCAAGAATGGAAGAGTGGGGCTTATATCGACTTCTTCAACTTTTGCGGAATCTGGAAGGGCTTTAGATCAGAGACCAGACATTAAAGGGAGACCGGGACTTAATCCGCAACGCTTCAATACTAAATATATTGTCGACAGACATGCCTTCGATCAGATTCGAAGGACTAACAGGGAGCTAGGTCTTCAAAAAAAGAGAGATTCCCTTCGAAAATTCCGCCCAGAAGGTGTGGTTTCTGAAGACACAGAAACATCTATGTCATTTCTGGGAAAACAATTCGAGTTAGGTGACGGCTTTTCGGAAATCACAACTCCACATGTTGAGGATATGGAAGCTAACTTAAGATGGATCTCAGACGCAAAGCGAATGGCGGACTGGGTAATAGTGTCATTTCACTGCCATGAGGCCGGCAAATCCGTATCTGATCCGCCGAATTTCCTCATAGAGTTTGCTCATCGATGTATTGAATCTGGGGCCGATGTGTTTCTTGGCCACGGACCCCACCTGACCAGGGGATTGGAATTATACAAAGGCAAACCGATTTTCTATAGTTTGGGAAACTTTATCTTCCAAAACGATACCGTATTATGGCAGCCCTCTTTCAATTACGAACTATTGAATCTAGGTCCCATGGCGACGCCGGCCGATTTTTACGACAAGCGAAGTGTGGATGGGCGGGGATTCCCAGGAGACCCAATTTATTGGGAGAGCATAATCACTCGAATCACATTTAAATCTAAAGACGTATCAACCATAGAGCTCATACCCATAGACATGGGATATGGAAAGCCTCGATCCATGACTGGTAGACCAGTAGTGGCCGAGGGTAGTGTGGCTGATCGTGTGCTTCGACGAATGAGAGACCTTTCAGGTCACATGGGAACAAAGGTCAGGATAAATAATGGCCGAGGATATGTCCACGTCTGAATATCTAAATATCAGGCTTGTCATTCTTGACAGGGACTGCAGCAGGTTCATAACGGACAAATTTGGAAGCCTTCCTTCTTTGCAGGTCCCTTATAGTCACTATAGCGACTGTCGCCAAATTTCTAGCAATGCCTTTTTAAAACTCGGATTACCAGTTAATCAATTACGAACAGTTGACGGATATTCAGAATCAAGGACTGTGTCATGTGAACTCAACCCTGGTATGGGAATACCACCAAATTTCCGTTGGTCTTCTATCGACTATCTTCCAGACGATTGCTCAATTCTAATGGATCACTCCGCGAGAGACTCCACACCATGGGCTTACCCAGGATGGCTGCAAGAGGCAAATAGTTGGGTTGAGTATATACTCGCAGAAAAAGGTATCGAAAAAACCGGTTACATGGTTCCTAAAAAAATTTGGTCTATATCTTATGTAGCATCTGTGCCAACAACCCGAGGTGTTTACTGGTTCAAAGCCTCTCCGCTTTTTTTTTCTGTTGAATCTGCCTTAACTAATTGGTTACATCAAAACTTCTCGCTGTCAACCCCGTCGGTCGTCAGCATAGAAAAATCGCAGAACTGGATGCTAATGGAAGACTTTCAGGGTACGGATTTTAACGGGATTAGTGATCGAAACAAACTCTCCGAATATCTCGAGTTACTTGGAAAACTCCAATCGAAATGCTCAGATAGAACGGGCGAACTAGAAACTCTCGGCCTACGAAGAAATAATCCCCTTTTGCTGATTGAGTTCATCGATTGGCTAGACTCTCGGCCCCACGATATTTATATAGACTTGGATAAGGAACAACGAAACTTATTAATTGCTTCACTACCAGTTCTTCGGGAGTCCGCCGAAGAACTGGTTAACACCGTCATACCTCCAACACTTGAGCATGGGGACATGGATGCTTCCAACGCCTTTGTGACAAATAGAGGGGCCGTCAGCAGACCTATCTTTATGGACTGGTCTGATGCAGTCATCAGCCATCCGTTCTTCACAATGTCATCGTTTTGGGGACTAGGAGTTGAGGAAGGATTTGTCGCAGAATCCTATTTAAAGCCATTTACTAGATTCAGTCCTATGAAAGATCTCCTCAAGGAATATCGACACTCGTCTATCCTATCCGCGCTATGTCGGACAGCCTATTACTGGGAAATGAAACCGAGAATTCCGAACACAATCTGGTGGGAACTGGAACAGTTCTATCTGGATATGTTGAGGCTTGTTTATAGACAGTCTGCTCTATGCCTACGAAGAGGAATGGGTTAAATATCACATTGAGAACTGGTATTCAGATACAATTTGGTTTGGATTATTTCAGCAACAGAAGCCGGCAAGGTTGAAAACAAATGGAAATCTACTGGGAATACACACGGAAGGGTCAGAAACTCGTCTTATATTGGGATGATCGGCATGAGATGATCGGAGGGATTCGCGAGACAAAAAGGGGATTCGACGCTTTCGCGAAGACATTTACTATGACACCCGAAAGGGCGCAAAAGGGAATCCCATCTATGGAGGAGGCTAAGGAATTTGTTGAGTACTTTCGACCGTGGGAGCTTTTCGTCGGTCCGGTCACCGAATCCGTCGAAGCTCAAGTGCGAGATCCCGCCTAGAAACACCAAAGATTGTGTCAGCGTTATTCTATTTGAAAATGGGGCATAACTTCGGTTGCAAAAATCTCAAGTTGCCCTAAGAAAGCGTCCCTGGGCATACCTTCGGGCCAGTGTAGTATTACGTGTTCTAGACCTGGGTATTTTTTCTCTGTCTCCTTCAAGAACTCAACAAAGTGTGATGCTGGACCACAGATCCAAGCTTTCTGCTCTACCCCATCTTCTATTCTGGGGGTTCTAGCTGGAGCACCCGGCGTCCCCCACACTCGACCCTCTTCGTCAGTATAACGAACGAAACCGAAAGGCGAGAACCACTTGTAACGCTCGTCGTGGTATGGCCGTACTTTCTCTATCGCCTCCTTTTCGCAGTCTGCGATATAGAAACCTACCCCCAGCGCCAGCCCCTCTCCCAGGAGCTCTCCACGACCATTTTCGACACAAGCATCTCTGAATCTAATAAATGCCTGATCAACTAGTTTTTCCCCAGTCAGCGCGACAACCCCATTAAATCCCATTCGAGCTGTAAAATCTATACTGCTACCACTAACTACAGGTTGCCATGTCTCCACTGGCAATGTCAGGGGCCTGGGCACTAAAGTGACTTCTTTTAGATCATAACCTCTGTATGGCACCTCTGGGGGAATAGTGTAGTGTTTCCCGTGGTATGAAAAAGACTCCTCATTAAATGCCTTTAGAATAATCTCAACCTGCTCTTCAAAAAGATCCCGATTTCTATCATTATCAATAACGGGGGCACCGAAAGTCTCCACTTCCCTAGAGTGGTAACCTCTGCCTACCCCAAAAATCATACGCCCACCCGTCAGCACGTCAGCAGTGGCATAATCCTCTGCCAGCCGCAGAGGATGCCACATAGGGACTATGTTGAACCCGCAACCAAACTTCAATCTTTCCGTTTTCGCCGCCAAGTGCGTACCCAACAAAATAATATTTGGTATGCACTCATAGCCTTCCCGTTGAAAATGATGCTCAGCCATCCAAAGCGCGTAGAACCCCAGTTTATCCATGAGGATTGCAGCACGCTCTGCAGTTTCAAAAGACTGGATTAATTGGGAATTTGAATACCTTCTGTCATTGGCAGCTTGCCCAGACAGTCCAATATCATCCAGCTCTATATTTCCCACATAGAACACAGAAAAATTCCTGATCATAAAAACCCCTTTTTACAATTCTTAACTATATTCTCTGGTTACTATAGACGTTCCACAAATTATTACATTTCATTAACGATCCGCTTACCGAACCAACCACTTACGTAAAGTGACATAATCTCGCTAAATCAAAAACACAAGTATGGGCGAGGGTATAGACAATGACTTCAAAGCTAAAGGTGCTCGTAACTGGAGCTAGTGGTCTCATTGGCGGCATTACAATTCGGGCTTTATCTCACAAATATGAATTCAGCGCATTGAACCGACGTCTTGTAGAAGAAATCCCTTGCACTCAAGCCGATATAACTGATTTCAATGCCATGATCCCTGCATTTCGTGGAATAGACGTGGTTTTACACCTTTCTGCGTACACTACTAATGTGAACGAATGGGAGGGTACCCGAGACGTCAACATCGACGGCACATACAATGTATATGAAGCTAGTCGCCTAAATGAGGTGACCCGAGTGGTATTTGCTAGTACGGGCAGTACAATGCTTGGGTATGAACACGACTCTCCCTATGGCGATCTCACCAAAGGTAATTACGCCTACGCGCCTGATAATTGGCCAATGATTGACCATACCTGGCCAGTAAGGCCGGACAGCCTATATGGAGCTAGCAAAGTCTTTGGGGAAGCCCTTGGTAGACATTACTCAGATTATTACGGAATATCCGTCATAAATATCAGATTAGGCGCAGTTCTAGATACGGACCGGCCAAAGCTGAGGAGACATTATCCTGGCTATCTCAGTCAATCAGATTGCGTCCAAATGATCGATTTATGTTTAAGCGCTCCAGATTCAGTACGATACGACACATTTGATGCTATCTCAAATAATCGCTGGAAGTGGCGCGATACTTCCCACGCGACAGAAATACTGGGATGGCAGCCTGAAGGGAGCTCGGACGATTTAGAGATCGCATGAGATCTCGTTAGATTTAAAGGCAATGGTAAGAATGACCATGTACAGCTGGAGCTAATGCAAAAAAACAGAAATCTCGTTACCCGAAATATAACGTAAAAATAAAGAACGTTGCATGGCTATAGATTAGATACAACAATTTCATATGCTTAGCGGCTTCAAGCACGAACTATAGACGTCAAACTGTAAAGAGGACGAGTAATAAGCCGATTTCTCAAAGAAAACAACTTATGATAAATCTAGGAAAATCTAATCTGTTAAGGAGTAAAAGGAATTGGATACGAGAGGATTCGAAATTGGACAATCACATGGTATGAGTGTAGTTGTGACCAGTGAAATGACTACAAATCGCACGGGAAATGCAGGAGACGATGTATTGTCCACTCCCGCAATGCTAGGGCTAATGGAAGGTGCATGTATCTCCCAGTCAGAGTCTCTAATGGAAAAAAACACGACAACGGTTGGCTACGCGGTCGACGGTCTGAGACATATAGCCAGAACTGACGTTGGAGAAACTATAGAAATAAAAACCTCTCTCATAGAAATTGACAGAGAGAAAGGAAGACTAACTTATGAAATCGCAGTAACTCAAAATGGAGATCCAGTAGGGAAAGCCACTCATAAAAGAGCCATAATTTCGTCAGCCTAGAATACTGTAGTCCGGATTGGCTTTTTGACTTATTTTATGCGTGAGACCTTGTATAATGACAGTTCCCTACGGTGTGGCTCTGTAGCTCATCTAGGAGAGCGTTTCAATGGCATTGAAGTGCCGCCTACGGCGGCAAAAGGAATCACCCACTCGACCAACAATGACCCCACTTCTAGTCATGAAAATGCCCTTAATGATTATCTGAAAAGTCTCCATAATCGTGGGCTGAGTGAGAACTATATCGAGACATCTGAGAAGTATCTTAGGCGTCATTTAGACTGGCTTGCCACCACTGGTGCCACCATTGGCCCAGAAAGTGCAGAAAAATACCTATCCAAGTCCAATCATCTCTAGCTCAACACTCGCAAAAGATATGCAGACTACCTCAAAGCTTTCCTCAAGTATCTAGGCATGGAGTTTGGCATAACCATAAAGAGACATCACTTATTGCCAGAAGTTGTAACTGACGAGGACGTAGAGAAACTCAAGGGCACAGTTAGAAATCACCATTCTTGGCAGAGTTCTATTACCAATGACCTAGCAATCATTGAAACTCTGTCTAAGACTGGTATGCGCCGAGCGGAGCTTGCGAACCTTACCGTGGGAGATGTAGACCTCAATAAATGCCGAGTCCTAGTACACGGCAAGGGTAATAAGGATAGAGTCATTCCTTTAAGCGCCGAGCTATTCGAGATACTCGCGGAGATATGTCAAGGCAGGGCAGAGGACGAGAGAGTCTTTGGCATGAACAAGCGGAGCCTCGGAGTGAAGATT
>CAZZBP010000048.1:0-17022 GCA_964652755.1 uncultured Dehalococcoidia bacterium | reverse complement strand
GATTTCTACATCGGCTCCACAAGGGTTTTTACATTGACCCTGACTTCTGAACGGACGTATAATTTTCGGGAAGTTCATACAAGCTGTTCGACGCTGTCATATGTAGCATTTCGGGGATTCATCAATGGATCCGTATTGTAATCAGGGGCACTCTATCTCAAGGGGAGCTAAGGCAATCAGGGCAGATAGCAACTTTCGCGACCATATAGAGGCTTCGGCCTCGAGTTTAATGGGAAAATCCCTTGTATGTACTGATACCTTGAATCAGAGCTTTGTCGCTCATGATTTCTCACACTCTGATGACAAATTGAAAGAGGCATGTGGGGTTGTTGGTGTTTACGCCAGGGGGGAAGAGGCCGCAAGAGCGGTGTTTTTTGGTATATATGCCTTACAGCATCGAGGCCAGGAAAGTGCTGGGATCGCGTCCAGTGATGGTCGTAATATTCGTACACATACTGAAATGGGTCTAGTTGGTCAGGCGTTTCAGGAGTACGACCTGTCGCGGTTGCCTGGATATATATCCATAGGCCATACTCGCTATTCCACCACAGGATCGAGTGATATTCGTAACGCGCAACCCATTATTTCAAAAGGTACGGGTGTGGAAATTGCGTTAGGTCATAACGGCAACGTTATTAACGCGGTGGAGTTGAGAGAAGAATTGTACGACTGGGGACTGTCTTTTCATTCTTCGGGTGATTCGGAGATTGTCGCCCATCTCATCTCTAATGCCCCGGCAGATAACTGGACTGACCGAGCCTCTTACGCGATGCGGCGGCTTCAGGGTGCGTATTCGTTGATAATCATGACTAAAGACCAACTTATAGGCATGCGCGACCCTTTGGGTGTTCGCCCTTTGTGTGTTGGCAAATTGAATGGCGGTTGGGTTATCGCATCGGAGTCGTGCGCGCTTGACCATATTGGGGCCGATTTCGTCAGGGAGGTTGAACCCGGCGAGGCGGTTGTTATAGATGATGAAGGACTTCAATCTGTCTACAAAAAACGATCTGATGGATCTTACGGGAACTGCATATTTGAGCAAATATATTTTGCACGCCCAGATAGCATTCTTGGCGGTAACCTCGTTTACAGTAGCCGGATGGCTATGGGCGCCGAACTGGCGAAGGAATTTCCGATAGAAGCTGACGTTGTCATCGGGGTGCCAGATTCTGCAACAGCTGCGGCCGTGGGATACTCCCAGGAATCAGGGATACCCTTCAGTGAGGGTCTCGTGAAGAATCGATACGTAGGAAGGACATTTATTCTTCCAGACCAAAGATTGCGGGAACTTGGAGTTCGGCGTAAGTTGAACTACCTGCCTCAGATACTTGAAGGCAAAAAAGTTGTGGTAGTAGATGACAGCATAGTCAGGGGTACGACAACTCCCCACGTTGTGAAATTGTTAAAGAGGGGAGGTGCTAAAGAGATTCACTTTCGCATTTGCGCCCCTCCGATAATATCTCCATGTCACTTCGGTGTGGACATGGCTACTAAAGACGAGTTGCTGGCCTCAAACATGACGGTTGATGAAATTTGTGCTTTCATCGGAGCTGATTCTCTTGGGTATCTTAGCCATGAAGGACTGGTAAAAAGTGTTACCGGTCAAAAGAATCAGTATTGTATGGGATGCTTTACTGGTAACTATCCGATCCCCGTGCAGTTGGAGATGGACAAACTGGTCCTGGAAACATAGCGGGTGGGTTCTGGGAAGATTGCTTAAGCTCGGTCGAAACAGTATTAGCCTCGGGGTGATGGCTTCCCACGGCGGCACGAATCTTCAAGCGATAATTGATGCCTGCGAAGGTGATCGTATTCACGGGTCGGTAAGCGTTGTGATCAGTAATAATTCCCGGTCCCGCACTATCGAGAGAGCCCGGAAATCCGGTATTAACGCTATTCATCTTAGTTCCTACACCCATCCCTAACCTGGTGAACTACATTGGGCTATAAGAGAAGTAATTAAAAAACACGACGTGGATCTCGTCGTGCTTGCAGGCTATATGCGTAAGGTAGGTTTAGAAGTACTTGAGGCCTTTCCAAACAGGGTTATTAACAGTCATCCCGCTTTGCTTCCCAAGTACGGGGGGAAAGGGATGTACGGTGATTATGTTCATTCCGCCGTCTTGAGCGCTGGCGACGATGAAAGCGGAATTACCATTCATCTGGTAGATGCTGAATACGATCATGGACCGACGGTATGCCAAGCTAAAATTCCGGTGCTTCCTAGAGATACGGTAGATTCCTTATGAAGCAGAGTGCAGCGAAGGGAGCACTCCTTATGGGCGGAGACAATCGAAAGAATTAGAATCGGAGATATAGATCTTGACGATACAGCGAAAAATTTTCCCAGCATCGGCAGTGTTTAGGGATGGGGAGCATTGATTAACGTGACTAGCAAGAGAGGTGAACAAGGTCCTACTTATCAAGACGCAGGTGTCAGCTTGGCAGCTTCTGAGAGGATAAAAAGAAAAATCAAAGAGCTTGCCGAAAAAACATATGGACCTAGTGTGTTGGGTGGAGTGGGTGGTTTTGGAGCTATGTACCGAGTGGCAGGCTATCGAGACCCAGTACTAGTTTCAAGCACAGATCCTGTTGGCACGAAGCTAATGGTGGCAGGAATGGCTGGGGATTATACAAATATTGGAGCCGACCTGGTCAATGCCTGTGTGAATGATTTAATCGTTATTGGTGCTGATCCCATGTTTTTTCTGGACTACATAGCGACATCAAGATTAGATCCTGTTGTGTTAGAGACTATCGTTGAAGGCATAGCAGGGGCTTGCCAGGCGGTAGGATGCGCCTTGATAGGGGGGGAAACCTCCGAAATGCCAGGCGTGTTTGCAGCCGACAACATGGATCTGTCTGGGTTTGTCGTAGGTGTTGTGGAAGCCGACCAGATGCTGAGGCCATTGGAGAAAATAGAAGTGGGTGATGCGCTAGTAGGGATACCTTCAAATGGTCTTCACACAAATGGATACTCGTTAGTGAGACATGTATTTGGGCTCAATCATGATGCCTCTCCTCTTAGGGAATATATTCTAGAGTTGGGGGAGACCTTAGGAGAGTCGTTGCTGCGTCCTCATCCTTCCTACTTTAAGAAGTTACGCCCTATCTTCGGCCTGTCCAAAGGTATCTCGCATATAACAGGAGGAGGACTCCATGAGAATGTACCAAGAATGCTGCCGGAAGGATTAGGGGCACGATTCGACTCCTCACAATGGGAGATTCCCCAGGTTTTTAAATTGCTGCAAAATAGGGGATCCATTGATATTGATGAGATGTATCGGGTATATAACATGGGTTTAGGGATGGTCGTCGCGTGTGAACCTGAGAAAGCATCGGGGATTCTTTCAGCAGTCGAAGGGTCGATGCTGGCCGGGGAGGTCATAGAAGCTGCAGATGCCTATGACAGGGTAATAGTTTCTAAATAGTGAATTCTGGTTCCTTTGGAGAAAAGAAAATGAAAGCGCTTCTGAGCGTTTACAACAAATCGGCTATCGAAGAGTTTGGAAAAGCACTTAAAGAAGCTGGGTATGATCTTGTCAGCACGGGTGGTACTCACGATGCTCTATGCCTTGCCGGATTAGATGTCGAACAGGTATCTGAATTAACAAGCTTTCCTGAGATTCTAGACGGTAGAGTAAAAACGCTTCATCCGGTTGTTCACGGTGGAATTCTTGCTAGACGTGATTCATCAGATCATATCAACCAAATGTCAGAACATGGCATAGACGGTATAGATGTAGTGGTAGTAAATCTTTATCCCTTCGTGCAAACAGTATCTGATCCCGACGTTCAGACCGTTCAGGCTCTAGAAAATATAGATATCGGCGGTCCCACCATGATCAGAGCGGCCGCAAAAAATTTCCCTTATGTGATAGTTGTGGTGGATCCGTCAGACTACGAGTGGATTGGTAAAAGGCTGTCTGATGGTAATGAAGTTACTTATATTGAACGAAAAAATCTGGCCCTAAAAGCGTTTCAGCATGTAGCTTTTTATGACACTGCGATAACTAGTTGGCTAAGGGAAAATACGCCCCTAGAATCCAGTGAGGTTACTGTTGGGTTTGGTAAGATTCAAGATCTCAGGTACGGAGAGAATCCCCATCAGTCGGGGGCGGTTTACGCATCAGTACTAGGAACTGGCGGAATAGTCAGGGCACAGCAACTTCATGGGCTGCCTATGTCTTATACAAATTTTCTGGATGCGGATGGAGCTTGGACTACAGTAACTGATTTTTCTGATAATGCCTGCGTAATCGTTAAACATACAAATCCCTGCGGCATATCGGTTCATCCCGATCAGGCTGTCGCCTTTAAAAGGGCCTTCGAAGGGGATAGCGTTTCTGCATACGGGGGGATCGTTGGGTTTAATCGCACGGTGACGAGCGCAACAGCTAATTCTATGCGCAAGATACTCTTCGACATCATTATCGCTCCTTCTTACGAAGATGGCGCTTTGGAAATATTGCGGAAACGGAAAAGAACCCGCCTCTTAACTGCGAACATTTCGCAAGGACCGTTAACGGGAGTGACTTTGAAAGCGGTGTCTGGAGGTGCGCTTATCCAGACAGTAAACGATATTGTTGAAAACCCGAGAGATTGGAAAACAGTTACTCAAAGGGAGCCGACTGACCAAGAGTGGGCGGACCTTGTTTTCTCTTGGAAGTGCTTACGTCATATTAAGTCCAATACTATTGTTTTAGGAAAAGACAACACTTTAGTAGGTATGGGGGCAGGCCAGCCTAATAGAGTAGTTAGTGTGCATCTCGCCCTTCGTATCGCTGGAGACAAGTCAGAGGGATCTTCTCTTGCTTCCGATGCTTTCATGCCATTTGCAGATAATATTGAGATGGCGGCAAAAGGAGGGATAATTGCTGTAGCCCAGCCGGGCGGGTCGGTACGTGACGAGGAAGTCATTACTGCAGCAAACGAAGCGAATATGGCAATGGTATTCACCGGAACTCGACATTTTAGTCATTAAATACATTCAAGGGGATACTACCGAGAATCGTTTTTATGGCAATTGCAAATGGCTCTAGCATAGAGATAATTGTTCCTGTCTTGAACGAAGAGGTTGATCTACCTATATGTATTGGGCGGCTTATTGAGTTCTGTTCAAGTCAGATGTCCGAATATGATTGGACTATTACAACGGCTGATAACGGATCGACTGATCGCACTTTGGAGATAGCAACCGAACTATCAGAATTGAACGATCGTGTGGGATTTGTCAGACTTGAAGAGAGAGGTAGAGGACGCGCTCTAAAACGAGCCTGGACCCAGAGTAAAGCGGATATGGTTGCTTATATGGATGTGGATCTGTCCACAGGGTTGGACGCCTTGCCAAAGGCTGCTGACATGGTCCGATCCAGAACGTGCGAGATAGCTGTAGGTTCACGTCTGATTGAGGGATCTCAGGTCACAGGGAGATCGATAAAACGCGAATTCATATCCCGGTCTTACAGCTTACTTTTCAGGGCTATGTTTTTTGTTTCATTTCGTGACGCTCAATGCGGTTTCAAAGTAGTTTCTAGAAAAGTAGTTAAGGAAATTCTGCCGCTCGTTAAGTCAAATGGGTGGTTTTTTGATACGGAATTACTCTTGCTGTCTGAAAAGAACGGATTTTCAGTGTGTGAGATACCGGTAAGATGGACTGATGATCCTGATACCCGTGTAAAAATATTTGACACTGCGTGGGAAGACATCAAAGGCCTTATAAGGATACGTTTTGGCGGCCTTGCCCGGGCAAGGAAAATTCTTTGTCGAAAATAACAGAAGAGTGACATGCAAACATATTTGTTGAGGCGATTCCGAAAATTCACTATCAATCTCAAGGGGTATTGTCGGTTACGTAAACCTGTTAATTTCAGCTGAAATATCTTGATAATTGCCTAAAGGGGGACCGAAATGCCAAATGTGCTACTAGTTGTTGACATGGTGGTTGGCTTTATGGAAGAAGGTCACAACTTGTATTGTGGTGACTCTGCAAGAGAAATTATTCCTCATATTCGGTTACTTATTGAGCAACACCAAATAGAAGGCTCTCCCGTTGTATTCATTTGCGATAGCCACGACCCCAATGATTTGGAGTTTGAAATGTTTCCGATTCATTGTGTAACAGGCACACGGGAGGCCGAGCTTATTGCTGAGCTACAGGATTACGAAGGAGATGTCCTTCCCAAAAGACGCTACAGTGCCTTTTTCGACACTGACTTGGAAGAAAAGCTTGCGATTATTGATCCTGATAAGATCACGATATGTGGGGTTTGTACGGATATCTGTGTTATGCACACTACTGCTGATGCGAGAAATCGTGATTACAAAGTGGAGGTTCATGCGAATACGGTCGCGTCGTTTGATGAAGAAGCCCATCTTCGAGCGCTTGATCACATGGAACAAATACTGGGAGCATCCGTGGTACGCTGAATAGCATTGGACGTATTCTATCTGGCCATAAGTAAGCATGTATTAAGAGTGAAATATGACTACTCCTCACTTTGAAATAAGGCCTTCAATAATTAGAGGTGATCCGGCCGACGCCTATCTCCACTGGGCAAAAGACGTTTTGCGGCTTGAATCTATTAATCCCTTGGTACTGATGGATTTCTCAGCTCAAAGAGATGGGATTTTATGCGGAATCGAAGAGGTGAAATCATTATTAACAAGCGTGTTACCAAAAATAGACGAAAATGCGACTGGTACCGTAGATAATCTTGAAGAGGAGGTACAGGTGTGGGCACTAGCTGAAGGCGATGAGATAAAGGCTGGAGAAACCGCACTTCGAATTCTGGCCAGGTATGCCACATTTGGTCTTTATGAGACGAGCATATGTGGCATGTTGTCTTCCTCAACAGGGTGGGCCAGTGCCGCGCGTGAGTGCGTTGAAGCGGCGGGGGAAACTACTATTGTGGCTTACGGGGCACGGCACATACACCCCAACGTAGCACATATCCTAGATTATGCTTCGGTCATTGGAGGATGTTCCTCAGCGTCTACAATATTGGGATCTCGTCAAGCTGGTAGAAATCCATTTGGAAACATGCCACACACATTACCGCTCTTATTCGGAGACACAGTTGCTGCAACCCAGGCGTTTGACAAGCATCTTGGTATGGAAGTCCAACGAATAGCACTTGTTGATACGTTCAGGGATGAAGCTGAGGAAGCTGTAAATGTTGCTCAGGCGCTTAGAGATAGGTTGAGAGGAGTTAGGCTGGATACGCCAAGGGAACGAGGTGGGGTAACTCCAATGATGGTTCATGAGGTGCGCAATCGCCTTGACCTTACAAATTTCAAGCATGTTGAAATTTATATAAGTGGAGGATTGAATCCAGAACGGATAAAAGGATTCGAAGAAACAGATGCCCCAGTTAATGGTTACTTGGTTGGCAGCCATATATCCAACGCGGCTCCAAACGATTTCACTGGTGATATAAGGGAGATTGAAGGGAAGGCTGTATCGAAGCGTGGGAGGTTACCTGGGAGGGTAGAAAACCCGAGGCTCGACAGGGTTATCTAGATAATGTGATTTTCGGACATGTCTATGGCTCGTTTACGGCGCGGGAGTGAAAAAGTGCTAGTTATTGTCCCCATGAGGTCCATTTGCTTCTACCAGTGACGAATTGCAGAGTACCGCTGTAAATTTGATCTATGTTGATAGATAGGTTATGCGAAATTTAGGTTTTCAGTAAATTCAATAATTGAATCGTATCGTCTGAATGGGGCCATGTAATAAACTCCTGATACGGCGTCAGATAATTCTGTGACGATCCTCCGGCTGATATCCATTCCTGTTCTTCGTGGATTGGAAGATGATGATATGGTTTCCATGATTTCTGGAGGTATCGAGATCCCCGGGACCTCGTTTTGGAGGAACTCGGCATTCCGATTGCTTCTTAAAGGTAAAATACCTATCAAAACTGGAATAGGAAAGCCACCAAACTTCTGAGCAACTTTTTGCACTGCCTCGGCGTTGTATACTGGCTGAGTTAAAAGGAAATCTGCCCCTGCCTTGAGCTTAGATTCAAGCAATCTAAACTCCCGATCTGTGTCTTCCGCGGTTGGATTAAATGAAGCACCTTTAAGAAACGCTGTTGGGCTCTCTAATGGTTCCCCGGATAGATCTAAGCCGCCATTAAACGACTTCATAAGATTTAATGCCCCAGTCGTTGTGAGGTTCGATGGCGTATACGGATTAATATAATTATCGGTCTGAGGTTTATCTCCCATGACTATGAAGATGTTTTGGATGCCTAATGCGTGCGCTCCTATTAAATCTGAATGAAGCGACGCATAGTTTCTATGGCGAAGAGCCAAATGCATGATCGTCTCCATTCCAAGGCGATTTTGCACAAGAGTAGCCATCGCAAGTGGGCTCATTCTTCGTTGAGCTCTAGGGTTGTCTGCTATGTTTATGGCATCCAATACGCCGGCGTTTCGGATCTGTTCCAACTGAGATAACTCTGAAGAGGCCCGGAACCCTCGAGGTGGATCTACCTCCATGGTAATGACTTTCTTGTGCTCCTTTAGTTTTGTAGAAAAGGTGGATGGTTCTGGAATCTCATTATCTAATGATTGGGAAGGTTCCCTGGTTGAAATGGTAATTCTACGGGACTGCAATTGATCTTTCTTTGGTCTCGCACGGGTAGGGATGGAGTTCCTTATAGCCGATATGTGAGTAGGCGAAGTTCCACAGCATCCCCCTATCAAAGAGGCTCCCGCATCGACGAGTCGCGCTGCCTGAGACGCCATGTATTCCGGACTGGATCCAAATACCGTGCGACCCCGATGCGCAGTAGCAAATCCAGCGTTAGGCTGAGCTGATATTGGTATGGAGACTCGGGATAGCATTTGAGATACGGTAGATACCATGGGGGCTGCTCCTACACTGCAATTACAACCCACAACTGCAGCACCCATGCTCTCCATAGCCGTTGCAGCCTCCCCAGGGGAATGGCCGAAGGAGGTCAGTCCATCATGACCAAAAGCCATCTGTGCTATAAAAGGTAAACATGCTGCGGTTGCAGCAGTTGCTGCTAGTTCGACTTCACGTAAATCTGAGAATGTCTCCAGAATAATCAGATCCGCTCCACCTTCAGCCAGCGCATCCACCTGTTCTTGGAAAAATTTTCTAGCTGAGACAAGGGAAATTGAGCCAACGGGTTCTAAGTGCCTTCCTACCGGTCCTACTGAACCAGCAATCCAGACATGTTGACCTGTAAGACGTCTGGCTTCTTGGGCGATTTCAATGCCTACTTTGTTGATTAAAGAAGTGCTATCTGCCATACCAAAGCTGGCGAGTTTATCCCGATTCGCCGCGAATGTGTTCGTTTGTATCATGGTCGCACCAGATCGGATATATTCAACATGTGTGATTCTGACGGAATCAGGACTGCTCAGGCATAACTCTTCCACCGATTTCGTGTCATTCTTCATTGCCATTTGGTAAAGAAGAGTACCCATGGCGCCATCGCCCAGAATAATTCCTTTTTCAAGTGACTCATTAAATGATATGTTGGCAGTCATTTTTCACGTAGACTCTTGGGATAGTTTGGCTGCATATTTACATAGTTGTCCGGTTAAATGTTACCTTGACTGGTAACTTATCCGGCCGAGGTATGGCCCATTGAGCGATCCTCCACCCTACAACCCATGCGATGCCTCCTTCTGTTTCCAGCAGAGGAATTCGGTTTCTCCATGCTCTAGGAATTTTAGAATCGACCATGAAATCCTGTAACTTTTTCCTATCTTGCATCCCGCTTGGATAGAAATAGTCACCTGGTTTTCTACATCGCACTGACAGCGAATTAGGTGTCCCTATGTTCAACCAGGCCGATCCTCCGAGCGTTTTTCTCGCCTCGGGATAGTTATTGGGAGATTTCTCGAAAGAAGTCTCGATTTTCCAGCCAGGGATCCCTGTGATTCCAGGTACAGCCAAAATGGTTTTTAGGGGAAGAGTTGGCAAGGGTATCAAATTACTACCTGAGTCTGATATAACAAGTTCCCCGTAGCCGGCTATAATCGTCGCTCCGCCCGGTAGATCAAGACTACGACCTGCAGGCCCATGGGACAATCTCATCATGGACTCAACATGTTCCATTAAGAGATCATTTGTTGTGCCCATTACCTTAGCGGCAGCTCGTTTTAAAACCCTATACGCCAAGGCTTCGGGAAGAGCTAATAGAGAGTCCGTGTTTATCGTGACTAACCCGCCGGATACCTCACATGAAGCCTCCCAAGCCTTTGATGTAGCTTGTTCAAGGAATAATAAATCTCTTGAAGCAGAACGTGAAAGTCTGATCAGTGCTTGCCGAACCGATGGGTTGTAGCGTTCCATTAGCGGTATCAGTTCTAATCGCACTGAATTACGGGTGAATTCTGTTGAAAGATTTGTTGAATCTATTCTCGGAGTTAATTCTGCTCTGGCGCAGTAAGATTCCACTCTAATCCGTGAAATTGACAACAATGGCCTAAAAATATTTAAAGTTGTCCCTTCCATACTACGAGTAGAAATCAGTTCCATCCCTTTAAGGCCATCTAGCCCGGAACCTCTCATAACATGCATCAACACGGTTTCCACCTGATCATCAGATGTATGGCCGAGTGCAACGGCTGATGATCCAAATGTGGATGATGTAATAGCCAAGAATTTGTGTCTTTCTCGCCTCGCGGCATCTTCTATAGACAGGTTTCGCGACTTCGCGATCCTGGGAACATCGGCAGATCCCACTTTGCAAGGTATACCGACTCTTTTGCAGAACTCTTTTACGAAAGCAGCGTCAGATTTTGAATCCACAGCTCTTATGCCGTGATCCAAATGTGCGACAGTAAGGCGAATTCCCGTTAATGCGGCCGTATGGTGGAGCGCGTTTACCATTGCAAGGGAGTCTGGTCCACCAGATACTGCCGCAGTTATAGCTTTGCCATTAAGATTGCTCGAGTAGACAGCCGCGGAAATGGTTTGAAGAAATTTGTCGGAGGATTCTGGCATAGATCAGTTACTTAATTGCAACTAAGAAGAGCTGTGTTGTGAATTGAGGTGGTTGGTGTCATTGATTCCTAGGACAATGCCTTTTTCGCCTCTGATCTGCACGGTTGACAAAGATCCTAAATCAACCCTAATTCTGTTGTATTGGTTGGAATGAAGTCCTAACGTCCTGCAGATAATTCCCTGAATGGGAAAAAGATGTGCGACGATTATGGCATGCTCGCTTGTGTGTTCCTCTGCGATTTTTAGGGGAGCCCCCCAGGCACGCTCATGGACCTCACCCAATGTCTCTCCCCCAGGAGGCTCCGTGGTGCTGGCGTCATTTCTCCGTTGAGCCATATATTCTGGGTATAACTCCTTCATTCGTGACGCTTTCATCCCCTCCATATCTCCGGAGTTCATTTCACGGAGATCCTCCACTCTTATTGGGCTGAGTCCGGTAAGTATTTGTACATAGTTGGCACTTTCTACAGCTCGAAAGTAGGGACTACAGTAGACGGCCTTAGGGTGAAACGTTGCTGTCCTGTGCGCTGCGGCCGCTGCTTGGGTTTTTCCTAAGTCCGTGAGAGTTACATCGCTGGTACCAAGCACAAGGCCTTCCTTGTTAGCCTTAGTCTCCCCGTGTCTGACTAGTGTAAGTATCGTCGACAACTGTGTCTCCATTCACATTGTTCCTGTTCTGGACGTTGTTCCCTTCTGAACTTGGAGTAATACGCTTTCTTATCATTACAGCATCTATTCTGAAATGGTCCATTTCTTCAATTCTGAAGAGAAGGGTACCGTACTCGAACTGATTTCCTACGGTTGGAATTTCCCCCAGCTGGGCAAGGACAAATCCAGCAATAGTTTCATAGTCTCCCACAGGAAGGCCGAGATTCATTTGGTCATTGGCTTCCTCGATTCCCATCCCGCCTTCGATCCGATATACGTTTGGTCGAATACTCGCGTACTCTTCCTCAGGCGATTCCCCTTCTTCGCCAACTTTTCCCACAACGACCTCAGTGAGTCGTTTTATAGTTACTAACCCTGCAATGCCGCCATACTCATCGAGACAGATTGCCATCTGGTGGCCTGCCTTTCGAAGCTCTTCAAATAATTCTGAAACTAGCTTTGTCTCTGGAACGAAATACGCATCTCGGACGACGTTCGTAACTGAGTCGTCTTCATTTATTCTTTTAGTTGCCAGCACCCTCAATATATCTTTTGCGGATATGATTCCAACTATGTCATCCCGCGTTTCTTTGTATACAGGGAATCGTGTGTGGGAATGCTCCATATAAAGTTGTAAGAATTCTCTGAGAGTGACGCCACGTGCAATGCTGATTATTTCTGTTCTCGGAGTCATCACCTCCCTGGCTTGGCGGTCACCAAATCGAAATACATTCTCAAGCATTTCCGCCTCGACTGGTTCCACTGTTCCCTCAGCCTCACCGATATCTATCATAGAAAGGATCTCACCTTCTGTCACCGTTTCGTCGGCCTCCTTGCTACGTCCAAATAGATCCTGCGAACGGTTGGAGAGCCATTGCAGAAAGAGAATGGCCGGGAACATGCATAATTCAAGTGATTTTAAGGGCCGGGCATATAAAAATGACATGCGCTCGGCCTTTCTAACTGCGATACTCTTTGGGATTATTTCCCCGAATATGAGTAGTATGACGGTACCGGATATGGTGGCAACCAATATAGCTAAAGGACTGTCTTCGATTAATCTGACAGATAAGGCCGTGATTATTGCTGTAAAGGCAACATTAACCAGGTTGTTTCCCAGAAGTATTGTGGATAATAGTCGTTCCATGTTTGAAACCATGTCTGCAACTCGCCTTGCCCCAGGAACATTTGTGTTTACTAGGTGAGAAAGACGAGTCCTCTGCAGCGATAGGAATGCGGCCTCCGAACTCGAAAAGAAAGCGGATAGGACTACAAACACCCCGATCAGTGCGATGCTGAGGCTTGTGTCACCGTTCAAATGCTGATCCTCCTAGGTACCGTATAGATTGCGTCGCTACCTAGATAAATGATTTTCTTCCGGCACTCTATATTAATTATAGAACGAAGATAGGGAAATCTAACGAATGGATGGGTTTCCCAGAGGGTTTGGAACAATTGACCGAAGTGTTGCCCAGGCTTGATTAGAAGCGTTTGCCGAAATGCTATAAGTAAAGCCCCGTCGTCTTAGATGACCGATAAGTTTATGACGGAACTTATTTTCAGGGAGGTTTGAAAGTGCCCTCGATTTCTTTGATGCTGCATATAATGCTGCTTCTAAGTCATCAATATCGGAAGTGACAGATAATGATAGATCGCGAGATACTCCCTTCATTTCAAGCTCGCGTCTTACAGCGGATGCACTTTTCGGTCTTGAGTTTTTCCTGCTTTCGGTGAACAAACGTGCAAATCTTTCATCATTGAGTAAACCTTCTCGATACATCTGGGCGAGCGTTTCCCGAACAATCGAGGTTTCAAACCTCTTTGAAAGGCGAAAACGTACTTCGGCTTCACTTCTCAATCGATAGTTGATGAATCGGCGCGCGGCCTTACAAGATTCCTGAAATTCGTCGGAGTTCATTGCTGAATCAAGTAGTGAAGGTTTTGGAGAATCGTTTTCAGCAATGAACTTTAATTCTGATATAACGTCTTGGTTAGCT
Organism: uncultured Dehalococcoidia bacterium; assembly: GCA_964652755.1. Taxonomy (GTDB): domain Bacteria; phylum Chloroflexota; class Dehalococcoidia; order Lucifugimonadales; family UBA826; genus UBA11795. Next base: position 3,384 of record CAZZBP010000048.1, on the reverse strand, counting down.
TGGTATTGCACAGGAAATTATTCGGTACCGCTGCTATATGAATTATCAGCCGGTATGATGATATCGTCTAAAGGCTCGGGGTTTAGCGCTGCCCTAACGAGTTCATCTATTTCGTCGGTGAGGACCGGATTCTCTTTCAAAAAAATCTTTGCATTTTCTCTACCACGTCCGATTTGAACTTCACCGAATGAGTAAAATGCCCCGCTTTTCTTGACTATTGAGTTCTCCACGGATAAATCTAGAAGGTCTCCTTCCCGGCTTATGCCCTCGTTGAACATTATGTCAAATTCGGCGGTTTTGAATGGAGCCGCTAATTTATTCTTGACGACCCTCGCTCTAACGCGATTCCCTAATATATCCGTTCCTTGCTTTAGGGACTCTACTCTTCGAAGATCTATGCGTACTGAGCTATAGAATTTGAGAGCTCGCCCCCCCGGTGTTGTTTCAGGGCTTCCCCAGAAGGCTCCGACATTTTCCCTAATCTGGTTTATGAACACCACAGCGGTGTTCGATTTGCTGATGGAAGAGGTTAACTTTCGTAGTGCCTGTGACATTAGTCGTGCTTGCAATCCAACATGTGTGTCACCCATGTCTCCTTCCAATTCTGCCTTGGGAACCATGGCAGCGACACTATCTACAACGACAATGTCAACAGCACTGCTACGAACTAGATATTCACAAATCTCTAAAGCCTGCTCTGCCGTATCTGGTTGGGAAACTAGAAGGTTTTCAATATCGATTCCACATTTGCCGGCGTAACTAGGGTCTAGGGCGTGCTCGGCGTCTATATAGGCAGATATTCCACCTTTTCGTTGGGCTGATGCCATTACATGGTATGTAAGCGTCGATTTTCCAGATGATTCAGCACCATAGATCTCCGTTACTCTTCCGCGAGGAATACCGCCTATGCCTAGAGCATTATCTAGTGAGGGAGAACATGTTGATATGGCGTCTATATTAATGTCTTGAACGTCGCCAAGTTTCATTATAGTACCCTTGCCAAAATGTTTATCTATCTGACTTATAGCTAAATCCAAGGCCTTTATCTTTTCGTTGTTATCTGGCATGGATTTCTCCTTTTGCTAACCGTGCCCATGATGCATCGGCCTAGGTGCTTAATTCCCAGAGGCCCAGGAATTTGCTAGTTTGATAAATTGGATTGAGAATAGCATAATTTCATGACTAAGTAAACACATATGTTCTAATAAATTTTTACAATATCGGGCACAGCTAGATCAGTGAATGTCGCTGTATCAAGACAATGCAGAAAAGGCCGCGGAGTTTAGGGGGGTCATATTTGAATCGGTGAAGGGAACTAATCTGAATCAGACATGAATCAAGAACGGGGTTTTCTATTGCTTAAGTATCGATAGATCCTTGAAATTTAGGAGATTAAATCTTGTAGGGTTTCCCCAATAAATCCCGGTCCTGGAATGATAGAAACTCCAGCCGCTGCAAGAGCTTTAACCTTTTCTTCAGCCCTTCCGGCGGAGCCGGTTATGATTGCGCCTGCATGCCCCATTCGTTTACCCGGAGGCGCGCTCTGGCCTACTACTAGAGCTGCAATTGGCTTAGTAAAGTTACCCTTGATGTATTCGGCGGCTTCTTGTTCCTTAGTACCTCCTATTTCACCAATCATAACAACACTGTCTGTTTCAGGATCGTCTTGGAATTTTTGCAGGATTTCCACAAAGGTAACCCCTGATACTGGGTCACCGCCGATTCCTACACAAGTCGATTGCCCTATCCCTAAGTTAGTTAGTTGGCCGACCGCTTCATATGTCAAAGTACCGCTGCGTGACACGACACCTGTCTTTCCAGCTAGGTGGATGTGTCCAGGCATGATACCCATCTTGAAACTCTCTCCGGGTGAGATAATGCCGGGGCAATTCGGGCCTATGAGTATGACATCTTTGTCTTTAATGTAATGAACTACGTTAATGCTATCGTGAACCGGGATACCTTCTGTGATACAGGCAATAACGCTTATTCCGGCATCAACTGCTTCGGCGATAGCATCTGCAGCAAATGCAGGTGGAACGAAAATCAAGGAAGCGTCCGCTTGGGTCTCGTCTACAGCTTGCTGCACAGTATCGTAAATCGGAACAGTGTCTGTAAAAGTTTGCCCTCCTTTTCCCGGCGTAACACCTGCTACTAGATTGGCCCCGTATTCCGCAGAACGTTCCGCGTGGTAGCTTCCTTCCTTTCCAGTAATGCCTTGAACGAGAAGTCGGGTATTTCTGTTAACTAATATGCTCATAGAGTTCTCCCTAGAATGGTCACCAAGTAAATTAGGTTTATATTAAGAAAACTGGCTTATCGCGTTCGCCGCATCTTCCAGGGTTTCCACCAGAGTTACATCAAGGTGGGAATTAGATAAAATTTGCCTACCCTCATCTGAATTAGTACCAAGCATCCTGACTATCATAGGTCTGGAGAGGTCGGGCACCTCCTTGATTGCCATGATGAAACCTCTGGCAGCTATGTCACACCTTAGGATACCGCCGAAAAGGTTCACTAGGATCGCTCTAACATTTTCATCGGATAGGACGATTTTAAGTGCTTTCGAAACTTTCTCTTCATCCGCGCCTCCTCCTATGTCTAGGAAATTCGCTGGTGAAGCTCCTGCTGAGCTGGTGACGTCCATCGTAGCCATTGCGAGGCCTGCTCCATTCACGATGCATCCAATGTTTCCATCTAGTTTCACATAGTTGATGTCATATTCACGGGCTTCTACTTCCAGTGAGTCCTCTTGGGAATGGTCGAACATATCATTAATATCTTTATGCCTGAAAATTGCATCGTCGTCGATATTGAGTTTTGCATCGGCTGCTAGCAAATGGCCATCTTTCGTTAAGACCAAAGGATTGATTTCTGCTAGAGAAGCATCTGTGGAAACGAATGCTTGATACAGGTTCTGCACGAGTGATGCAGCCTCTCTTATCTGCCCTTGCTGTAGTCCGAGAGAGTACGCAATTTTTCTGCCTTGGAATGGTTGCAGGCCTAGAGCTGGGTCGATGGGAACCTGTATGATTTTTTCTGGGGTGTTCTCTGCGACTTCCTCTATATCCATACCGCCTTCGGCGCTGCCTATCGCCACTACTCCCCTTGTCGCTCCGTCGATAACCATTCCTAGGTATAATTCCTTCTCTATCTCTAGCCCTTCTTCGATGAGGACGCTTTCCACCGGGACACCATTAGATCCAGTTTGAAAAGTAACCAGATTAGTACCCAGTATTTCGGATGCAGCTTGTTCTGCAGACCCAGGTGAATTAACTATCCTAATCCCCCCAGCTTTGCCCCTTCCTCCGGCATGTACCTGGGCTTTAACAACTATGGTGCCGACTAAATCGAAAGCAGCAGCGGCCGCTTGGCTTGGAGGTC
>CAZZBP010000047.1:0-17292 GCA_964652755.1 uncultured Dehalococcoidia bacterium | reverse complement strand
TCCAACCTGGTAGCAGGCTAATTGAAGTCTTGGACCTCTCGGCAACCGTGAACTTAGCAGACTGATCTGTTTTCTCATTCCCTGCCGCGTCCTGGGCACTGACCGTCAATGTGTAGTCCCCAAAAGCCAGATCATCTACCGGCCTATAGAAGAAATCCTTGTTGTCAGTAGTGCTCATGTTCGCCAGGATATCGGCCTCGACGCCGTCGGGATCTGTAAGAGTCGCCGCCGTCAGAGTCACCGTAGTGCTCGTATCACCGGCATACTCATCCTCGTCCCAGGTAACGCTGATGAACGGAGTCCTATTTTCAGTGCTCGTCCCATCCGCGGGGCTAAAAGCACTCACTTCAGGTTTGGTAACGTCCACTTCGACGACCTGTGACGCGTCCACGTAGTAGTAAGTCAGCTTGACTGTATCAGTTGCCTTAACCAGCGTGCTGAAGGCGACCGTAATCTCTTCGGTCTCCGACCAGTCAACAGCGGAGACTGTGACTGTGGTGGCTGCGCCGTTAATAGTTCCAGTCACGCCATCAGATAGATCGCCATCGGCATCGTGGTCCGCAAGAGGCCAGTTTTTAAGGCCGACATTTGTTGTTGAAGCGGTGGTCCCGAAGTCAGCAGTTATCTCCGCTGAGACATCCTCGTTCGTTACCTTTACTCCGCCCGAGTTACCTTCATTGTCGTTTACGTCCTTCGCCTGTAAGACTATTCCGTAAATACCCGTCGCGGTGTAATCCGTCTGTTTGAATGTGGCTTTACCTGCTGTTGGCGACGTGAGGGTCACTGCCAGTTTCGCGCTGGTTGCAGCGCCCGCAGACGCTCCACCACCGGCCACAACTGCGCATGTGCAGACATTGGCAACCGTTTCGCCGTTATCTTTCATGTTCTCATCAGAGTTAAACGTGATGACCGCTTCGCCTTTGGAGGCAAGCAGGGTCGCGTCTAAGGCCGCATCGGACACTGTTGGATTAACTCCATCAGTCGCCGTGACTTTGTCTGCATACCCGTCAGTGGCAGAACCACTGTTGTCCGTACCTGTTGTCACTCCGGACGGCTTGTCGTTAAGGGAGTTGCCAGCTACGTCTGTCACCGCGCCGATCAATTTGATTACCGGCTTCGCACCCGGGCTGAAGTCAGTAGACATGGCAAGGTACACCAACCTGTCGGTCATTTCATCCTTACCGCCAAAACTAACGGAGGCAGGAGTCACATCGTCAACGGTGAAATCGCTTGCTGACACCGAGGCCTGATCTAGTGATTCGTCAAAGACGAGTTTCACGCTATTTGCACCGGCGACGTCACCAGTATCTACGCAGTAGAGTGGTGTTGCCGACGCCGCACAAGTAGTAGAAACATCAGCATCTGAGTCATATGCCTTACCCGCAATAGCTGAGGCCAGATTAGGAGCCGTTGTATCAATCGTTACGTTGGCATCCGTCCCATCTACTGTTTTGCTGTTCCCAGCTATATCTGTAGCAGTAATCGAGTAGGAGAATTCCGTACCGTGATGTCTCCCGGTTGTGGTAGTTGCTACACCACTGCCAACTATTCCAAATCCGCCGCTGGTTCTGCTAGCGCAATTTGGGGAGGCTGCAGTTGTCCAGTCGTCTGTGAGGGACGCCAGGGCTACGGTCATACCCAGTTCACCCGTAGTAAGGGTGGTAAACGCATGCTCACCAGAGGTGAGCGCACATCCATTAACGGTAACTGTGACATATGTGAGAGGCGTCGTGGCCGTAAAGCCCGATGCACTATCGGCAACACTAAATGAGAAGGCGGGGGTCTTATCGCTGGTAAGGGTGCCATCGGCTGGTCCTGTCACAGTGATCGTCGGATCCGCATAGTCAATTGTCGCCGTACTGGAATCTACTATCGTGGTGCTATCAGTAGTGTCTGTCGCACTCGTCCCAACGCCATAGTATTCGACTGTGAGTGTGTCGCCGTCGGCAACCCAGACTGCACCGTCCCCGGCTTCTGTAGCGCCAGCATCTTCACTGAGTTCAACTGTCCCCATATAGAAGTCTGCTTCATCATCTGGAGTAACTGAGCCTGAACCCGTAACTTCAGAAATTGATACCCATTCACCAGTAGAGTCAGACGTACTAGTCACCTTGGCCACTTTTTGGCCGTCAGTGCTACCGTCGTAAGTGTCGGTTACATGGTAGTTGTAGGTAGCTACTACAGTTTTAGAGCTGATATTTTGTGTGAAGTAGAACGTACCCGCAGACAAAGATTTGACTGTTAGGTTTGAGTAGTCATCACCACCCACGTCCGTTGTTATGCTCGTGAGAGTCGTGCTCGCTACGTTCGATGGATTAAACGTCGAGCCTGTTGACGTAGCCTTTGTCCCCGGAGTCGAGCTAGTCGTCGCTCCTGTATGGAGAGTGTACGTCTGGGTCGCACTTGAGCTATTACCCGCCCAGGTGGTACTGGCCAAAGGTGTCGTCTCCAGGGCCGTGTCCTTTATCCAGAAGGAGGCCGTCGATGTGCCCGATCCAGAAGGATAAGAAGTTGTCGGGGCACCAGGCGAGTAGTATTCAACTACTTCCGCACTAGTGTCCATCCACTCCACAGTGTCTTCTGCGACAACTACTGCCGCCGCTTCGACAGACTTGTCGACGCTCCACTGCGACATTAGCAGCAGAACCATCACCAAGCCAATGCTGATGAACTTCAATGAATTCTTCACTATCTTACCCCCTTGTGGTGAGGTTTTATTTTGATTCCTCAAGCCGATTAAAAACAAAAATGCTCTCTCGCTCGAAACGAGAGGCGGAGATTTTAACTACCAGTTATGCCGTTGCATGGCACACAGCACAACCGACCCAATTCAGGGCCGTATGTTTTGTACACCACGCCTCTTCCTATTGTCAAGGCTAAATCACCCTTTTCTCATCGCTTTGCGGGGCATAACAGGCGTTCGGTTCCGTCCATTTTAAGCACCCAACGATTCTTTCAAGCGACGAACATTAATTATACTCTGCCAGTGACGAAAAATATAATGGAGGCATTTTTTCCTTGTCAATGGAAAATTACACCTCAATTAATGACCGATTTGAAAAATATGCCGTAGAACAGGAATACTCTCTACTCTTTCCCAAGAGCTCTTAGGAATTCAACGTTGTTTTTTGTCTTCCTCATTCGCTCCAGAAGTTTTTCTATAGCTTCAGAAGAATTTGAGGAATCTGAATCTATCATGCTGATCATCCTACGCAAAAGCCACACTTGCTTGAGGGTGTCTTCACTTAATAAGAGCTCTTCTCTACGTGTACCACTTTTATATATATCAAGAGCTGGAAAAGTACGCCTTTCTGCCATCTTCCTGTCCAGATGCACTTCCATGTTGCCCGTACCCTTGAACTCCTCATATACGACGTCATCAAGCCTGCTTCCCGTATCAACTAGGCACGCAGCAAGGATGGTGAGGCTTCCGCTTTCTTCGGTATTTCTAGCGGCGCCAAAAAATTTTTTGGGGGGATAAAGCGCTAGTGGGTCCATACCACCAGATAGTGTCCTACCGCTGCTGGGAACGGACAGGTTATATGCTCTTGTAAGCCTGGTGATACTGTCGAGGAGAATAACCACATCCTCACCGGCCTCTACCAACCGTTTCGAACGTTCCAACACCAGTTCAGCTACCCGGCAGTGATCCTCAACAGGCTCATCGAATGTCGAGCTGTATACCTCTCCCTTTATGGAGCGTTTCATATCGGTGACCTCTTCAGGTCTCTCCCCTATTAACGCGACCATTATGTGAATATCCGGAGCATTTTCCGTGATCCCGTTGGCTATTTCCTTCAATATCGTAGTCTTCCCCGCTTTGGGCGGAGAAACTATCAGACCTCTTTGCCCTCTACCAACAGGCGACATAATGTCCATCAATCTAGTTGAAAGCTGTTTTGGATCTGTCTCGAGAATTATCATCTCCTCTGGGAATATAGGAGTTAAACTTTCAAATTTAGGCCTTTGCCTGGAAGAATCAGGGTCTGTATCGTTTACTTTCTCCACTTTAACCAGTCCAAAGTAACGCTCTCCATCTTTCGGAGGCCGGACATTACCAAGAACATAGTCTCCATTGCGAAGACTGAATCTTCTAATTTGAGACTGGGAAACGTAAACGTCGCCTGCTCCCCTTTGGTCACTATTTTGACGAAGAAACCCGTATCCCTCGTTCAATATTGAAAGAATACCGCTAGCGTCTAAGCCTTCTTCGTTATCTGAATAAACTTTGAACATCTTCCGGAGAATATCCATCCGCCTGGGGTTTGCACCTTCATCTACGGCGCCGGATTCTATTGCGAAGTCCAATAACTCTTGGTCGTTTTTCTCCTGAAGTTCGGCTAGCCTCATTCTGTTACCTCGAAAAAATAAACCTTAACTATTGAAAACATGATTCCTTTGTAATTACTACTCATCTCGTGAAGATATACTTTTTCCTTATCCGTGACAGTGGAATGGCACTAATGCAAGAAAATACAGGTGTTTGGGTTATATCCAGGCTATTTAAATAAAACCTACTGCTGTCTGTTGGGCTTTTCACAGATGACATCTTCACTTCGCAAGCCGTCATCTACGATTGCATTTGGAGTAACTGGCTCTTTGGAAGATAATTCGGGGAAGCGCAGCTACATGTGCACTGCATAGATATTACCACACCGCTCTTGAAGGGTCTAGAAATCGCTTTCCTTCATATGAACAAAATTGTAATTTCAATTATCGCCTGTCCCGTTAGTTAAAGCCGTCTGGCCTTCCACACGCAAGGTCTCACAAGACGCGCCTACAAATTCCCGAAATAACGGATGCGGCTTAGTAGGTCTTGAAAGAAATTCAGGGTGGAATTGAGTACCAGCCATAAACGGATGATCCTGGTGTTCCACAATCTCTACTAATCTCCCATCTGGAGAAAGACCTGACGGCATGAGACCAACTGAAACCAGGCTTTCTCTAAAGGAATTATTGAATTCAAATCTGTGCCTGTGTCTCTCCATGACAGTGGATTCCCCATAGGCTTTGGATGTGACCCCATCTCCCAAGATCTTGCAAGGATAAACTCCTAAACGCATCGTGCCTCCCTTATCAGTGATACCTACTTGATCTGGCATAATATCTATCACAGGTGAGGCGGTCGTTTCATCAAATTCTGTCGAATTAGCATCTGCCATGCCAAGCAAATTACGGGCTGCTTCGATGACCATAACTTGCATACCTAAACATAAACCAAGATACGGAATTTTTCTCTCTCTGGCGTATTTCACGGTCCGGATCATTCCCTCGACACCTCTGTAACCAAATCCGCCAGGCACCACTATCCCTTCCACACAATCAAGATAAACATCAGGCCCTTCTTCTTCAATATCTTCTGCCTGTACCCAAGAGATTTCTATATCCCTACCGTGATGTAGGCCGGCATGTATGAGAGCTTCCTTTACCGACATATAAGAGTCATGCAGGTCAACATATTTCCCTACGACTGCAATGTTTAGCTTTGTTTTAGGTGTCTTAATCCTATCCACAAGTTCAACCCAGCCATTTAGGCTTTCCCAACCAGAAGCTCTCGCATTCAGGCTGAGTGTGTCTGATATTAGATTACCCATACCCTGTTCCTCTAGTAGCAGGGGTACTTCATAGATACTTTGTACGGTTGGAAGTGTAAGCACACCATCAACAGGCACATCGCAGTGAATCATGATTTTACGGCGCAGGTCTTCGGTCACCTCATGATCGCTGCGGCAGATAATGGCATCAGGCTGTATCCCGATCCCTCTCAGCTCTCGAACGCTATGCTGAGTCGGTTTAGTCTTCAACTCACCCGTAGACGATATAAAAGGAAGAAAAGTGAGATGAGTATAAAATACATTATCCCTCCCAACCTCGTTTCGCATCTGGCGAATCGCTTCTAAAAAAGGAAGTCCTTCGATATCACCAACTGTTCCGCCAACTTCGACAACAATAACTTCGGCTTTGCTTTGCGAAGCCAGTTCCATCATGCGTTCTTTTATGGAGTCAGTTACATGAGGCACAGCTTGTATCGTTCCCCCTAGAAATTCGCCCCTCCTCTCCTTGGCAATAACATCGCTGTAGACCTGACCCGCAGTTACATTGGATAAATGGCTAAGGTCAACGTTAACAAATCGCTCATAATGTCCCAAATCTAGGTCAGTTTCGCTACCATCGTTCGTTACGAAAACCTCACCATGCTGATATGGGGACATAGTACCCGGATCGACGTTTAGGTACGGGTCCAATTTCAGCAGTGAGACTGTTAAGCCCCGGCTCTTCAATATCCTACCTATGGAACCTACACAAACTCCCTTCCCTACTGAACTTACTACTCCCCCAGTAACAAATATGAATTTCGTCATACGGTGCGTTGCTCCAAAACATTAAATCGGAAAAACCAGTTTAGCGGACCCGTCTATTCAGCATTTGAGCTGGTAAACGATTGCAAATAGCAACAGCAATTCTATCGATCGCTGTGTGGGGATTCTGCGAAGTCAGTTAGCCTGTTGGATTGGTTAACCGAAATCGACAATTTATCTGACCTAGCGCCAAAAGTCACAGAAAAGCTTTAGTCTCCCCCCTCCTCATATACCATGCAAGTATAGGCACTGGTGAAAGTGAGTGTCAATTGAACACTACAGGCTTCCAAATCGATGATTCGCAACAATGGGCAAAATCGAAAGCAATGATATTAACCTAGTAATATACCTAGTAATATCATGTACAGGATTCTTTAACTTAACTATTCAAACAATCTCTAACCACTATCAAATAGCACTTAACATCGCGAGGATTCAATGAAGTATTACAGATTAGTAGACTCTTTCGGAAATTTATCGCTAGTTGTTGAAACAGGCGAAAACCAATTAGAAGATATAACATCCGTTGAAGAAGATCTTGACGATCTTGCGATTTTACTGAGGGCCGCTTCCTATTCTGGAACACCAGTAGATGACCTTGCCCGTGACATACTTGCTTCAGGCGATCCTCTTATCCTGAACATTGATGAAATACTCACCTCATCGAAAGTGGGGACCGGAGAATATAGGTTCGATAGGCCATTTGATCCCCCTGAAGTTTGGGCAGCGGGGGTTACATATAAGAATAGTGAGATGGAAAGACGTAGAGAAAGCGAAACCCCCGACGTTTATTCAAACGTTTATAACGCTGAACGTCCAGAAGTGTTCTTTAAAGCCACGGCCGACAGGTGCATGGGCCCATTTGATGATGTAGGCATTCGCTCAGATTCTACTTGGGACGTACCAGAAGCTGAGCTGGCATTCGTGATTTTCAAAGGGGAGATTGTTGGATATACCGTCGGAAACGACATGAGCAGCAGGTCTATAGAGGGAGATAATCCTCTATATCTGCCACAGGCAAAGCTGTACGATCAAAGTTGTTCTATAGGACCATGCTTTGTTTCAACCGAAGGGATAGGTAATCCCCAAAACCTTGGCGTGGAATGCACCATAGTGCGTGAAGGGGAAACCGTCTTCACCGGTAACACATCCACCAGTGAGATGGCGCGGACATGCTCAGAAATATCCGAGTGGTTGCAAAGAAGTAACCAAGTCCCAGATTTAACAACCGTACTAACAGGAACCTCAATTGTTCCACCTCCGGAATTCACGTTGCGAGATGGAGATACAGTCGCTATAACCATCGAGAGCATCGGAATTTTAGAAAACAACGTTGTTGTGGTCTAGTCGCCACACATCCCTCCAGTACAAACTCAGTCAGTGAACCTGCCAAGAAGCCTTTTTAAGTTGCTCCTCGGTAGTCGCTTGCCTCGGCTTGATGGCAAATTAATCATTAAAGGTCCTGAAAATCCGGTAACTATCGAAAGGGATTATTGGGGTATTCCATACATCAGATCGGAATCCGTAACAGATGGGTGGTTTGGACTCGGTTTCTGTCAAGGACAAGATAGGAGTTTCCAACTTGAAGTCGGGCAAAGAGTTTCCCGCGGAACGCTTTCGGAAATAATAGGCCCTGTAGGGCTACCTGTGGATAGGTTATCGAGAAGAATCGGCTTTCACCGTTCGTCAGTGAACCAAATGGCAGTATTAGACGAACAAACTAGATCTTACCTTAAGGCATTCACTGACGGAGTCAACACCGGAAGGCTGGAAGGTTCTTCTAAGAAAGCTCACGAGTTTTCAATACTCAAGTGCGAGCCTTCTACCTTCGAACCTCAAGACGCCTTGGGAATTCTTAAATTATTTGCGTTTCAAATGGGTTCAAATTGGGATTCTGAACTAGCGCGACTACGAATACTTTTAAATGATGGAAGAAATGCTTTAGAGGATCTCGACCCAACCTATCTTTCAATTTACCCAGATTCCTCTACATTAAAGCCAAACAAGGACTTAGATAAGACCATACTTGAACCGCTCGTAGAAGACATTGAGGCAATACTTTCCGTGATCGGCCAGGGCGGAGGGTCGAATAATTGGTCCGTTTCTGCAAAAAGAACTGCTACCGGCAGGCCAATTCTCTCTAACGACCCGCACTTATCCCCATCAGTGCCAACCCAATGGTACTTGGCAAGTCTTCATACTACAGAATGGCGAATGAGCGGTGCCGCGATTGTAGGATTGCCTGGTTTCGCAGCTGGGCATAACGGTTTCGCAGCATGGGGAGTAACCGCTGGTCTAGCAGACAACACCCACCTCTACATAGGAAATCCTAGTTCTTATAACCCAAGTGCTTCCAATCAAAAAAACCGAACTTTTCTGGAACATATCCATATTAAAGGAGAAGGTAAAACCGAAGAACTGGTTACGGAAACTAACCTCGGACCCGTCATAGGGCAAAGTTTAGGATTCCCAGAATTTGCGATCACGATGAATGCAACTTGGTTAGATCCAGTCCCATTCCACACCCTTGTACAATTGCCTAAGATTCGGTCCTTTCAGGAATTTAAAACTTCATGGAAGAGATGGCCATTTTCCCCGTTCAACATGGCATATGCCGACTCCAAAGGGAATATTGGATGGCAGCTCGTAGGGGACGTCCCCATTCGTACTTCTGGAAACGGAACTCTTCCACACCCTGCAGCCGAAAACTGGAAGAGCGAACGAATACCGATCGAAGAATTGCCATCTCGGTACAATCCGGCAAACGGAATAATAGCTTCAGCAAACAATAATCCTTCCCATAATAATGTGTACAAGCACCACTTGGGTCACGACTGGGTAGATGGTTATCGTATCAGTCGTATTGTCGAGTTGTTGGCATCAAGATCCGATTGGAAAATACAGGACTCCATGAATCTTCAATTAGACAAGAAAGCATTACCGTGGATGGAGATCAAGGAGTTTGTTACTGCCCTTAAAAGTAACGATCCCGAAGTGCAAATCGCAGTTCAAATGCTTTCAAAATGGGATGGCTATTTGAATGAAAATTCCCCAGAAGCTTCTATATACCAAGAATTTTTATCCCAATTGGTAAAGTCGATCGCAATGGACCGAGCCCCGAATTCTTCTGACTGGGTTATGGGTAAAGGTTTCCATCCATTGTCCGCATTGACGTTCTTTGCGGCCAGAAGGGTTAGTCATACAGTGAAATGTTTGCGAGAAAGACCGAGACAGTGGTTCGCCTCTTCATCATGGGATGAACAAATTGAGAAAGCTTTGTCTAATTCAGTTAAGGTACTAAAGGGAACCCATGGTGATGACCAGTCAAAGTGGGGGTGGGGATATACCAGAAAACTTACAATTCCACATTTTATGAGCGCAAAAAAACCACTAAACAAAGTCTTTAATTTGGGACCATTCCCTTGGGGTGGAGATGCTAACACGATCAGTCAGGCTGCTTCTCCTCCTTGGAATCCCTTCTCCCAAATTACCACTATAGCCTCCATGCGGATGACAATAGACGTGGGTAAATGGGATAACAGCAGGTTTATTTTGCCCGGCGGTCAATCTGGGAACGTGGGATCCCCCCACTATTCTGATATGTTACCTCTTTGGAGATCTGGAAAAGGTGTGCCCATTTACTGGGATCAAAATAGACAGACAAAACATATCAAACACAAATTACTACTGTCGCCTGACTGACCTATGTAGAGTAGCAAATTTGCCGTGTTTATCTTTAGGTGTCAAATATTCTATTCGTGCTCATCCTTAATGACCTCCTCGGATCGTTCCATCATTTCCTGATACTTCGCCTTGATGTTCGTTACTCTAAGCTCCGTTTCGGATAGCCGTCTACCCGCTTCCGCTGCGAGTGCCATGCCTTTTTCATACACTTCAGTAGCAAGGTTCAGGGAGAGTCCTCCGCTTTCTAGTCGGGATACACATTCTTCAAGATTGACCATAAGTTGTTCGAATGATGCCTCTTCAGATTCATTCTGCATTTCAATTGCACCTGTCACCTTTTGCTGTCAAGAAAGTTAATCTCGGTTGGGTCCCAGTCGTTCTGTAACAGCTCCAAATTTACCATTCTTGACTGTAATTTCCACATTATCACCAAGATTAAGATCAGAAGTGTCAGTTACTATCTCCCCGCCAGCTTTCTTCTGTACAATCGCATAACCCCTTTCCAGAGTGCTCTTTGGACCCACAAATTTAAGATTGTCGCTCAGGGAACGGAACTCCTCTCCAGCGATAGCTCTCTTGTGGTTTAAAAGGAAATCAGATCGGCCGACAAGCTCGTCAACTCTCATTTTAAAGTTGTCTGTATTTGGCATATGGAAATTCATTGTCGAAACCGACGATTCAATAGAAGTGTTTGTGTTAGAAATGCAACCAAGGATCATAGTGGTTAATGCGAATGTGCTATGACTCAATTTACCTTCTAACTCCAGTACATCCGGAACTAGTTGAATCGCAGCACCTGTTGGAGTGGAGGCTCGAACGTCAGCCACAAGATCTGCGATCGTCCAGTCAGTCTCGTGGCCAACTCCAGTAACAACCGGAATCTTCGACGAAAAAATTGCCCTCGCTACGCTTTCTTCGTTAAAGGGCCACAAATCTTCGGGAGAGCCCCCTCCTCTGGCTAACAAAACCACCTCCACTCCGGGACATTCACTTAGAGATCTCACTGAATCCGCGATCATAGGCGCTGCCAGACTACCTTGAACTAGGGTGTGTGCAAGTACGATTTCAGCAGTAGGAAATCTACTCCTTACGGTGCGTTTGATATCATGCCAAACAGCAGAATCTTCGGAGGTTGCCACGCCAATGACTTCTGGATACGCCGGCAGAGGTCGTTTTCTGGAGACGTCAAATAATCCTTCAGATTCCAACATCGACTTCATTTGCTCAAATCTGACTTGGAGTTCGCCTATTCCGGACGGATGAATCAGGTTAGCAATGATCTGCAATCGGCCCTGTCTTGCATACACTGTCACTCTTCCAAATACCAGAACTTCCTCTCCCTGTACTAGATGATCTGCTCCAACACCGCCTTGGAACATGACCGCTTCTAGAACCGACTCATCATCTTTGAGGGCAAAATAACAATGTCCTGAGGCCGCTTTAGATATCCTTGACACTTCCCCCTGAACGTAAATATCTGAAAGCAGTTCATCGGCCTCTAGAACAAGACTGATATGGTTGACAACTTGTGTTACAGATAGAGGAGGCAATGAAAGTTAAGACCTCGACAGATATTCCCCGGACCGCGTATCAACTTTGATGGTATCTCCTTCATTTACAAAAAGGGGCACGGTTATTTCTAATCCCGTCTCCAAGGTCGCAAACTTAGAGGCTCCTTGGGCAGTATCTCCCTTGACACCTGGCGGTGAAGATATGACCTTTAGATCCACCGTAATGGGAAGGTCTAACGAGATAGGGTTGTCCTCAAAAAATACCAAATCGACTTCGGTCTGTTCAATCACATATCTGAGTGCGTCACCCATCTGATCAGCCGACATCGGAAATTGCTCATAGGAATTTGTGTCCATAAAGTAGTAAAGCCCACTATCCTCGTATATGTATTGTGCTTTTCTACGTTCCACATCTGCTTGAGTAAAATTCACATCGTATCCAGAGAAAGTTTTATCAACCACTTTACCGGTGCGTAAACTCCTGAATCTAATCCTCAACACCGGAGCTCTCTGCTGCATTTTGCTGCGTTCATATCCAACAACTGAAAAAGGTTCGCCATCAAGCTCTATTGACATCCCTTTTCTTAGATCCCCATAACCTATTGTCATTTTTGACTCCAAACTCATCTCATCTGAAAAAGTCTCAACCGTTAGAAAAGCAAGTTCCCATATCAAGATTAACCTCGGCTTGTTCCAACTCTGATATTGGTTAGTTGGATCAACCCTACTTCGGAGACTTGGTTAGCACTTTCGGGCCACTTTCTTCCATCAACACAACATCTTCTATGCGTACTCCTCCCCAATCCGGCAAATATATTCCAGGCTCTATAGTAAAAACAGAACCGCTCTCTATTAAATCATCCGAAGAGGGAACTACCATTGGCCGTTCGTGAATATCGAGACCCACTCCATGACCGAGACCGTGGCCAAAATACGTACCGTATCCGCTCTGCTCGATCACACTTCTTGCTATCCTGTCGAGGTCCGAGCCCCTCATCCCTGGTTCCGCCGCTTTTTCGGCAGCGAGTTGAGCTTCTAGCACTATCCCATAGATCTCTTCAAATTTTTCTTGAGATATTCGACTCGGATCTGCCAGTACTGTGCGAGTCAAGTCACTTCGATATCCTTTAAAAAGCGCTCCCATATCAATGACTACAGGGTCTCCTTTTTTTATTAATGTTTGATCCGCTCGATGATGAGGCATAGCTCCATTCGCGCCGGCTCCTACTATGGTGTCAAATGCCACAGCATCTGCCCCCAATTCGCGTAAAGAAGCCTCAATCACTTTCGCAACTTCAATTTCTGTCACCCCGGGGTGTACAGATTGCAAAGCTTGTTCCATGGCACTATCAGCAAGATTAACAGCCGTCTCCAGCAACTCAATCTCGTTCTCATCTTTCGTGGTCCTAAGATTTTCTACAACGCCTTCAGCTGGATGCAAGAAGGTTCCCTCCGTCAGAGCGGAACGTATCTCTCGATGAACTGCATAAGAAATATGTCGAGGCTCAAATGACACGCATTTCAGTCTCATATCAGAAGCAACTTTAGCTAGTGGTTCGTATCCCCCCAATATTTGAACTACTTCAAAATCTGGGCATTCCTCCTTTATTTGTTCAAGATATCTGAAGTCTGTAAAAATTAGCGCTCTGGAGTCCGTCACCAGGAGATAACCATTGCTACCTGTAAACCCGGACAGATAGCGACAATTTTCCCTTGACGATATAAGCATGGCACTCTGAGGACCGTCCAGAAGGCTTTTTCTCAATCGAGAAACGCGCTTGAGATATTCTTGATTCATTACGATTTAATACTTCGAATATGTTCCACAATGGATTCCAATGCGAATGAATAACCTCTCCAACCCAAACCCGCTATTTGCCCTACTGCTAAATCTTCGACGACCGAATGCCGCCTATATTCCTCTCGAGAATGTATGTTCGAAATATGAATTTCCACAATAGGTAATTTGGAATCAGTAAGTGCGTCTCTAACCGATAAACCGTAATGGGTCAATGCGCCACCGTTAATAACAATACCATCGCTATTTCCAGATTCTTGTTGAATATAATTAATCAATTCTCCTTCATGATTAGATTGAAAATGGTCTATATACACACCAAGTCGGTCCGCAGTATCTTTGACATCGGTCAGAACGTCTTCCAAGTTTTTATACCCGTAATGGCTTGTGTCTCTTGCTCCCAATACATTTAGATTCGGGCCATTAAGGATCAAAATTCTCATTCTTAATTTGCCTTTGAATTCGTCTCCGATTCTATTTCCGACATTGGATGAGCCAATATGTAACTCTTGCGAGCCTGATTTCCCGTTACGTGAGTGTATATCTGAGTAGTTTCCGGTGTAGCGTGTCCTAGAAGTTCCTGTACAACTCTGAGATCAGCTCCACCGTCAATCATGTGGGTAGCAAACGAATGACGCAAAGTATGAGTATGAACCCTTTGTCCCAATCCAGACGCCCTAGCGTATTTAACAACTCTATCCTGAATCGATCTAACACTAAGGCGATTCCCATCTCTTGAAACAAAAAGGGCATCGGTGTCTTTTTCGTTCAACAAATTTGGACGAGCATTTTCAAGATAAAGCTTTAAAGCTTGTGCTGCAGGGACGCCAAATAAGGATATCCGTTCTTTCGAACCTTTCCCTTTCACCTTGATCTGGTTCGTGACCAAATCGAGATTGGAAAGATCAGACGAGCTTACTTCACTCACTCTGAGCCCAGCACCATACAATAGTTCCAACAAGGCAGCATCTCTGAGAGATATCCAAGACTTATCTGATCCTTCCGTCGTCGCGACAATCATTCGCGATATTTCTTCTTTATTTAGAAATCTTGGAAGAGTTCTGTCCTTTTTCATGGGCAACCTGCGAGGCACGGGATTAATTTTCAAGTGGCCCTCATCAAGCATCCAACCGAAAAACCTTCTCAGCACAGATAGTTTACGAACAATACTCGACCTCTGGTATCCAAGTTCTAGCAACCATGAAAGATAACGTCGTACATGTTGTCTATTGAACTCGCTGGCGGAGGATATCTTCTCCATGACCATGAATTCACCAACAGACTTGAGATCAGCACGGTATCCCCGCACGGTAAATGAGGACAGGCCTCTTAGTCTCTCAAGATTGTTGCAGAAGTTGTCAGCAAATAAGTCGAAGGCCTGAGCATTCATTTTCACACCATATCCCCGTGCTAGCTACATTTCCAGCAGGCAGGGGACCTCTGCAAAACCAATAGGAAGTTAGCTGGCTACCTCCCTATATTCATCGGGACGAGCACCATCCGAAGAATCGCCATCTTCTACTGGACCTCTGAATCCGCATTCTTTTGAGGCGCATCTCGCATTAGACCCTCTACCTTGTATTAAAAGACCCGAACAATTCGGGCATGGTTTCGTCATGGGCTTTGAATTCACCGCAAACTTACAGTTAGGGTAGTTTGTACAGCCAAAAAATATTCCCCTTTTGCTTTTTCTTTCCGCTAACTCGCCAATTTCGCATTCGGGACATCCCACACCTATGGTCAGCGATTTCGTATTCTTGCAATCTGGAAACCCTGTACAAGCTATGAATCTACCGTTTCTACCTCCTCTAATAACCATAGGTCTTTCACATTGCTCACAAACCTGGTCACTCTCCTCATCAAGACGACTGCGTTCAACCCTCTTAGCCTTTTCCTTAGCCGCACCGATGGAAGTATCAAAGGGTTCAAAGAATTCCAAGAGCATTGGGTTCCATTTAATTAGTCCTTCAGCTATTTCATCCAACCTTTTCTCCATATCAGCCGTGAAGCTAATATCCATAATGTCCCGGAAATATTCAGTCAGAAATTCCGTCACAACCATTCCTAATTTGGTTGGTATAAATCTTCCTCTATCGCGTCTTACGTAATCTCGATCTTGTATAGTGCCAATAATCGAAGCATAGGTACTCGGTCGCCCAATCCCCTCATTCTCAAGGTTCTTTATTAACGTTGCTTCAGTGAACCTGGGCGGAGGTTCTGTGAAATTCTGTTCTGATTCAATACCATTGCATAGGAGTGGTTCACCTATCTTGAGTTGTGGTAATCCCTTCTCCTCATCTTCCTCACCCGATACGTCGTCTCTACCTTCAGTGTAGAGAATTCGGAAACCGTCGAATTTGGGAACGGACCCGGTGGTCCTAAAGATATACGGAATATCACTGGAAACTCCTTTGATTTCCGACTCGATTACGGTGCGGTCGTAAAGAGCGTCCACCATCTGGCTCGCTACCATGCGTTTCCAGATAAGATCATAGAGTCTGTATTGATCTCTTTCTAAGCTCGCTCGGAGAGATTCTGGTGTCCTAAAAATAGAAGTAGGCCTGACTGCCTCATGGGCTTCCTGGGCTCCCTGCACCTTTCTAGAATACTGGCGCGGCTTTTCAGGACAATATGTATTCCCAAATTTTTGCTTAACGTAATCCGCGGTTTCACTTAAGGCAGAAGCTGAAACGCTTGTGGAATCTGTCCTCATGTAGGTAATTAGACCAACCTGTTCCGATCCACCAATTTCAATACCTTCGTAAAGTTGCTGCGCTACCGTCATCGTACGTGAAGCGGAGAACCTCAATCTTCGCGAAGCCTCCTGTTGTAATGAACTCGTTATAAAGGGAGCTGCGGGCCGGCGTCGAGTCTCTTTCGTCTCGAATTCAGAGACATGGAAAGAGCCTCCTTCAAGATCACTAACGATATCCGTCGCACTTTTCCCGTCCGGTATTTCCGGTTTTTTTCTATCCCCGTTTACTGAAACCAAAGAAGCCTTAAAAGAAGTATCGCCTCGCTTCAAGAGCCGAGCATGAATCGTCCAAAACTCCTTAGGAACAAAAGCTCCTATAGTTTTTTCCCTGTCAACGACCATACGAACAGCGACTGATTGAACCCTTCCTGCTGAAGTGCCTTTCTTGACTTTGCTCCAAAGTACGGGGCTTAGCATATAGCCGACTAATCTATCTAATATCCGACGGGCCTGCTGCGCATTGACTAGATCAGTATCCAGCTTTCTAGGGTTCGCGAAAGCTTCTTCTATCGCGGGCTCGGTGATCTCATGGAAAACGACTCGTTTAGCTTTATTTAGGTCTATCCCAGCCGCCTCCATAAGATGCCATGATATAGCCTCTCCCTCACGATCAGGGTCTGTAGCCAAGTAAACAGTACCTGCGGAAGCTGCAGCTTTTTTCAGCTCTGAAACCACTTTTTTCTTATCGCTTGAGACTCTATAAGTTGGGATAAACGAATCGCTGGCTATCTCAACTCCAAGTGATTTTTTTGGCAGATCTCTTACATGACCCATCGAAGCTTTAACATCGTATCTTCTTCCCAAAAAGCGTCCGATTGTACGAGCTTTGGCTGGAGATTCAACTATCACCAAATCTTTAGGCATTAGATTATTAAACCCTCTCTGGCGTTACATCGCCTTCTTTATTGATACTGATATACGTTCTTGACTCAGAGACTTGAGAGTTTCAAGCATCCCCTAAACCTTATATCTTAATTTTAATTTACCACGCTCCATTTATCTGAGTATTCCGCTAAATTTCCCTGAGTTCAAATCCTACATAGCTCTGGTGTCGGTAAAACGGTGGGTAACTTATTAAAAACTTGAGGCCTAATCCGGTATCTGCATTCAGACATATTGGCGGAGAGGGGGGGATTCGAACCCACGGTTCCCCTTGTGAGGGAACACACGATTTCCAGTCGTGCC
>CAZZBP010000046.1:10469-17577 GCA_964652755.1 uncultured Dehalococcoidia bacterium | reverse complement strand
ATGCCCACGGAAAGTGCTGCTGCTATGTCAACTAAGTAACGTGTTTCTGTCGCATAGATTTCTAACACCGGAGCTTGCAAGGTATAGGAGACCCCTGCGCCTATAAGCCCTGCGACTAAGTGACCACCTATAACCTTTCGTGGAGTTGCCGCAACACTATCGGGTATTACAAAGATGGTGAAAGCAGATGATGCAACCCCTACCACGATAGCTGTTTTTAATAAGGTGTCCCCGATGATAAGGATTAATATTAGCGATAGCGATGCCAAACCACATTGGGAAACGTAATGAGCCCATTTTGAATGAATGTATTGGTCCAATATATGCGGTAAGAATCCATGTGGTTTAGGAATGTGAGGACGGGGAATGTGAGGACGGGGAATGTGAGGATGGGGATTGTGAGGATGGGGAAGGGGAGGACGGGGAATGTGAGGGATATGGACACCCTTTTTTGGCTTTATCAAGTCGAAAACCCCTCGTATAACAAGCGAATTAATGGACGGAAACCAATAGACAAGGACCAATTTAACCTTTCAAAAGTAGTTTTAGACAAGCATATTAGAGGGCAGTTTATGCATAGATGTTTATTGTGTTAATTACTGAATTTGGCCTTAATGCCATAGATGGTTCTTGATATAATTGTGTGGAATTTGCCCGAATCCAAAACAGAGTAAAAACAATTCCACAGGGGACGAATCCGTAATAGCAACAACGGAATTCACCAAATAAATGCTTTATGACATGACTGGATCATTTGATGAATAATTCATGGAGATCAAAAGCTACCGACGTTTTTGTTAGGAAGCGCAGGCTTGGGGAAGTAGTGCCCGTAACTTTCGAAGTTGCGGAACGCAGGATACGGTCTGAGTCTCTATCCTCCCCACTGGTACTCATTTTGATGGCGTTTATTACCTTGATTGCTATTGGGTCTGTGTTGCTGTCTGCTCCTTTTTCTCATCACAGTCCTGGTTTTTCAGACCCTGTTACTGCTCTTTTCACGGCGACATCTGCAGTGACGGTAACTGGGCTGGTAGTGGTTGAGACCTCTACCCATTGGACCACTTTAGGTCATGGTGTGATCCTTCTACTTATGTTCGTTGGAGGCCTTGGATTCATGTCACTGGCGGCCTTCTTATTAGCTGTTTTGGGTCAAAGGGTGTCTATTTCCCAGAGGCTTCTCATACGTGAGACTCTAAGCACCGATCGGATAGGGGGTCTTCAGCGTTTAAGCGTATCAATAGTGCTGACAGCTGTGGCGATTCAGATAATTGGGTTTCTTGCACTATTTGCCAAATTGGTAGTCGAATATGAACCAGGGATGGCTGCATGGCAGTCCTTATTTCATACAGTATCTGGATTTAATAATGCAGGATTTGAAATTTTTCCAGAACCAACCGGCCTGGCAGCCCATCAAAGCGATGTATTTTTACTAACAGTTATGGGAACCCTAATAGTTTTGGGAACATTGAGCTTCTGGGTTGTTTTGGACATAGTAACGAAACGGAGGTTCAGGCTTTACTCCTTGGTTTCAAAGATAGTTCTTCTTATGACTGGGATCCTGATAACCGTAGCCGCAACATTTGTTTTTACTTCTGAAGGGTCCAATCCACAAACCCTTGGACAGCTCCCTATAGTAAACAAAATAACTGTTTCAGTTTTTGAAGGTATAAGTGGTAGGACGGCGGGTTTCTCCACTTTTGATTATGCTTATGCAAGGCCTGCAACTGATGTGTTTATTTCCCTTATGATGTTCATTGGAGGAGCTACGGCATCGGTTGCAGGAGGAATAAAGGTAACTACTTTTTTTATTGTCGTTCTTAGCATCTATTCGATCATTAAGGAAAAATCACAGGTGACTGCTTTTGGCAGAGAGATTGACAGGCTTACAATCACTAGGTCTTACGCGGTAGTAATAGTGTGCTTGGCATTTTCGTTCTTTTGTACTTTGGCCCTTGCATTTACCAATAGCCATGTATTGGTCCGTGACCTTGCATTCGAGTCAGTCTCAGCTTTTGGAACAGTTGGTCTCAGTACTGGTGCCACTGCTGAATTAAACATAGCGGGACAATTAATTGTGACGCTAACAATGCTGGCTGGGAGAATCGGACCCTTACTAATTGGTCTTAAAATGGTTCCTAACCAGGATAATGACTCTTATCGTCATGCCACTGAAACGGTTACAATTGGTTAAATTCGTCTCTCTTTTATAGGCAGGGAGAACTAAGCGTATGGAAAAGAAACAGGTTGCGGTAATAGGCCTTGGTAGATTTGGTGTTAGTACTACAAGGACTCTTTACAACCTCGGGCACGATGTGCTTGCCATAGATCGTGACGAAGACCGCGTTCAAGCGGTGTTGGGAAGGGTGACTTACGCGATCGGAGCTGATTGTACTAACGAAAATGCACTCAGAGATCTTGCTGTTCCTGATTACGATGCTGCTATCGTAGCTATTGGAACAGATATCGTTTCTAGTGTAATGGCTTCAGTGCTTCTTAAAACAATGGGAGTCAAACTTGTGGTGGCCAGAGCTAGAGATTCGCTTCATGCCAATACGCTCAGGCGTATCGGCGTTGACCGGGTAATTCAACCAGAAGAGGAGATGGGAACTAGACTAGCGCACAGTTTTTTCAATACTAGCGTCGAAGAATACTTAGAATTAACCTCTAATTACGGAATTAGCCGGTTTCGCGTCCCGGATAGGTTTTCAGGAACAACCCTTCACGAACTTGGTTTTTCCAGCCACAGAGATAGCTACGGGCTGACGCCTCTCGCTATTTGCAGAAAGCGTAAAGTGACCCTAAACCCTGAATTGAATATGAAACTTGAGTTCGGCGATCTTGTGATCGTAGCTGCGCACGATAGCGATCTTGAATCGCTAGATGCGGTAACAGAAACTGACAAAACCGAAAAAGACCCGACCTTCGTGAATCCATAGCTGGGGCTTTAACATTACGTCATGATTTTCGCTGTATTGGACGGTACTTCCACAGATGTAGATGTCACTCGGACTGCAAGTCAAATAGGCAGGCATTCGAAGTTAAGGGTTGTTTTATTGTACGTTATTGAAGTAGGAAGGGATCGCCCAGTGGATCAAGAAATTGCTGAGAAAACGGTAGAAGGTGAAGAAGTACTTTCAAATATGGAAAAGCTGGCCAAGAATTTTAAAGTCAAGACATCTGGCCAGTTGTTACAAGCAAGGTCTAGGGGATCTGCGGTCGTGGCCCACTGCAAGGACGAAGAGGCCGATATGATAGTTGTAGCATCGCCGGTTTCAACGAGATTTGGAGAGTATTCAATAGGGGAATCGCTGAAATATATACTTTCCAACGCTACATGCAAGGTTGTGGCATGTAGATCCTCAATATAGTGAACAAACTATCACACGTGGTTCTTTCAACGGTATAAAGGAAAGCTGAATGTTAGATTCAGAAGAGACAAATAATTCGACGAGAGAACCCAAAAATTCTCGCCGAGGACCGATTTACAGAGCTCGGCGGGCTCTCATTGTTGGTTGCGGACAGACTGGTGCTACTCTTGCAACTAGATTGTCTGATTCAGGAAACATAATAAAGGTCCTTGATTTAAATCCTGCGTCGTTTGAATTACTGCCGCCGAGGCGCGTAGAAACTACAAGGATAGTTCCTGTTGTTGGTGACGGTACGAGAGAAGGGGATCTTAGACGTGCTTCAGCTCATGAAGTTGACGTGATGATCACGACCACTGGTACGTTATCGATTAATATCCTCGCGTCTCAAATTGCGCTCCATATTATTAGGGTGCCAAAGGTCCTTTGTTTGATAGAAGAGGAACCGATGAAGGAAATATATCGCTCCCTCGGAATCAATGTAATAAGCCGACTTCAACTTGCAGTGGACGCTTTATTTGAAGAAACAATGGCATGATAGATAATCACTTAACATTCAAGTAAGGGTTGCTGTTAAATGTATGTCGTAATACTTGGAGCAGGAAGGGTCGGAGTTCGCTTGGCTCGATGGATGCTGGATTCAGGTTCTGAAGTCACCTTAATAGAGCGGAATAGGTGGCGTTCAGAAGTTGTAAAACAATCTCTTGGTGAGGTTGCAATACAAGGAGATGGTTGCTCTTCCTTAGTTTTGGGTGAGGCCGGCCTGGCTCGTGCGAATATTTTTGTTGCAACTACCGGAGCCGATGATGTGAATCTGTTGAGTTGTCAAGTTGCAAAACACCATTACGGTGTGGAGAAAACGATATCAACAGTTTATCTCCCAGAACATGAAGAACTCTTTAACATGTTGGGTATTGATATGACCTTAAACATCACAAACTTGGTAATAGAGTCCTTGGAAACGGGCATGGCAGATTTGTTTGTGGAAGAGGTTTAAAGAGAATGGGAAAAAGAGTCGCTTATCTCGGTCCGGCCGGAACATACAGCGAACAGGCGGCGAGAGAATGGATCGTAAAAGCAAATCTTATTCCGGTGGAGTCTATTCCTGCTGTAGCGCAGGCCGTGTCTTCAGGAGTAGCAGATGAAGGCATTGTTCCCATAGAGAATAGTATAGAAGGTGGAGTTACATTCACCCTTGATCTACTTATACATGAATCTAAATTGTCTATTTGTGGTGAGGTTATCGTTCCGATTCATCAATGTCTCATGGCTCAAAATCATATCGACCTCTCTGATATTAAGAACGTTATCTCTCATCCTCAATCACTTGGGCAATGTAGAGATTTCCTGGCGCGTAAACTGCCTGGTGCGGAATTGAACGCTTCACTAAGCAATTCAAGCGCGGTTCAGGAAATGATGAGGGCCTCACATGAAACGGCTGCGATTTCTAGTGAGAGGGCAGCGGCGCTTTATGGAGCAACAATACTGCTCGAAAATGTAGAAGATAGATCCAATAATGAGACTCGATTTGTGATTCTCTCTCATAGCGATCATGAACCCACCGGAAATGATAAAACTTCTTTATGCTTTGAGTACGGAGATAATTCACCAGGTATACTAAGCGCTTCTCTGAGAGAGTTTGCTTCAAGGGACATAAATCTCACAAAAATTGAATCCAGGCCAAATAAGAAAAGCCTCGGAAGGTACGTCTTTTTGGTTGATGTGGAAGGCCACCGTAAAGAAGATTTAGTGGCTGAATCACTAGATGCGCTTAATAATCAAGTTTCCATGATGAAAATTTTGGGATCTTATCCAAGTGTCCAGACCAAATAACAAGTCCACGGTGAAATTTTCTCAAGGCAAGAACAGCTAGGCAGAATTATCAGTATTCCTATCCCGTGACTGTTCGGATTTATCCGTTAGCGAATCAGTAGAGTCTGCGAATCTTGCATTTACTTGTTCCACCAGAGGGGTAACTTTTTCACGCACCACTTCCATCACCGGGCTAACTTTATCTTTTGCAACGTCCACTGTGGGCGCGATTTTTTCAGATAGCTGATCTATAGTTGGACCGAGACTGTCCTTAACCGCTGTAGATAATTCTTCAGCTCTATCACGGATATATTCGCTTCGCTCCAACAGTTCGGATCTCGTCTCAGATCCTGGTTTTGGCGCGATTAGGATTCCTATAACGGTTCCAATAATTCCACCAACGATTAATCCGGTCGTGAATCCTCCATTTCCGCTACCCATTTCACGCCTCCTTTAATTGACGTTATTCGTCAGAGTCATTACGTTTGCCACCGTTTATAAAATTTAATGTTTTAAAAATTGATCTAAGAGAACCAAAATTGCCTTTAGAAGGGCTAGCTATAAACTCGATAACAGTCTCGATCTTTTTACCGGTCCGTTTTGCAGAATCTACAACATTGTTTATCTTTCTCGCCGTGCGATAAATCACAAAGCATATAAAAAGCAACGAGCCGATAAAAACTACATCTCTAATAATGCCTATTACTTCAGGTAGCGTCGCTCCCATAATAACCAACCGTCACATCACAAAATCTGATTTACTTGACTCAGGGTAACGAAAGCCTCTGTTTCCGATATTTGATGGTTTTTCAGTAGGACACATTTGCAAAGAAGTTATTGACTATGGCTGGATTAGCATACGAAGGGAACCTTCAGGGTCTTTGCGTTGAGTCAATATGTTATGGCTGTGTTTTTCTGCCCAAACGATAAGATCATACGTATTCAAAACGTCTGGGACGATTACCTCAAGTATTGAACTGTCATCAATCGAAATTTGCTCGTTAAGTGCGGCGATGATTCCAGCGCAGTTTTTTCCTGTTCCGTCTATGACTACCCAGCTGGTTGCATTCCCGTTTGACGGAGCTGTGCTTTTTCCGTTTGCAGCATAGGCATCTATAGTTCCACTTTGTCTTAAATCCAACTCTCTTTTGAAGTCAGCTACTGATTCCCAATGTACCCTGGAATCTCGATCACCTTTTTGGCAAACTGCCCCTCTAACTCCCACGATGTCGTGATTTACCCTTGCTAATTCGTTGATGTCGCCCATCTTCAAATGTCCGGAAAGGGCTGTACTCATACCAATTTCTTTACCTTCGTTCACCATCTCCTTAAGGCGTTCCTCAGACAGAAAATCAAAAAGGTTTCTGCCGTCTTTCACTAACGTATCGATCAAAAAACCATCGCATTGGCCCTCTTTGGCAAGTTTGACCATTAAGTTGGGGTCAAGTCCCCCACCATGAAGGGTGTTATCAGCAAAAAGGGAACCGATTAGCTTGGTGCTTGTGCCTTTCAATGCTTCCTTCGAAGCCAGTAGGGTTTCAAGAGCCACCTCATATTCCCGGACCATGAACCCCACTTTTACAGAAGTTGCCTCGAGGGTACCTGCTGCATAGACAGCCATTGCCACCGTTCCAATTTGGTCCGGTACAACACCCAATGTAACACTGGCATGATGTTCCGAAGGAACCTCGGTTCTGATTTGTTTAACGACGTTTGGGTGAGCGGAACCAACTAAGGCTTCTTGCAAATTCTTGACGTCCACAATGTCTGCGCCGCCTTTTAAAGCTTGCTTAGCTTCATACAAATCTTGTACGCTCACCATTAGGATCATATTCTGGAACTCCTTTTTTCAATGAGTGGCTTGACGCGGTTAATGATCACTTTTTGTATAATTAATGTCTTCTTCCAAAGTGGTTTTTAATTGGTTCATT
>CAZZBP010000046.1:5873-10459 GCA_964652755.1 uncultured Dehalococcoidia bacterium | reverse complement strand
CCTGACGTGGCCTCCTGCCATACCCATTATTTGTCCCCAGTATTTGCACATAGCAGCTGGAAGGGCCCCACCGGTCTTTTTCACCGTATACTGCCACCATTTGTCTGATACCTGTTTGATAGGGGCTATGTGTTGGTTGTAATAATTTGTGTCTATGTCCCCTTCCATAACTTTACCGATAAATGTCACGTAGTGGTTCTCTTCTGGAGTGTCAAAGCGCCAGTCAGAGGTATTTGCGAACATAACTTGCTGCTCAAACCCCTTTTCTTGCCCAGCCTCAAATATCCACTCGTCAGGTGTACTTATAATCGCTTTAGTGCCAAGTTTCAGATGGGTTTCTATCGAGAGTTCACGATTGAAACTGGCTTCTTTTACCCCAACCACATTTGGAATATCACAAACTTTACTAAGGCCGTCTGCACTCATCACCAAGCCAAACTGCGGAGAGTTGTAAAACATAATCGCAAGTGAGGTGTTCTCGGCGAGAATTTTTACCCACTCGATTACTTGCTCTTCTTGCTTGGTTACGAAATAGGGTGCGGCCACTATTAGTAGGTCGAAACCGGAATTCTCTGCATGGCTTGCGAGTTCTAACATGGCTTTCTCTGAAGTATGAGAAACGTGGGCCCCAATTGGCCATTCACCACCCGCTTCGTCACTGACTATGTCATATACCCGTAGACGTTCTTCTTGAGTAAGGGTCCAAAATTCCCCCATTCCCCAGGTGCAACCTGCCCCTCGAGACCCGAGTGACCGCACATGCTGAATGTTATTCCTTAGGCCAAGTTCGTCGATTTCATCGCCTGGAGTGAATGGTGTCATCAGGGTTGACCATTGGCCACGTATGTTTTCTCGTGCCCAGTCCAGTGCTTCCGATTTCGTGTATTCAGCCATACTCACATCCTCTCGCTTTGGCCGTGGGTTGAATCTAAGAAATATTCTCTCGTGGTGATTGCATCAAGGTTAATGATATTAATGGGGAATTAAAAGTGTCAATGAAAACGGCCAAGACACTGCTATTTAGCTACCTAACCTTTTCTTCTCCGATGAATTGACACGGATAAGACGGTGAAGTCAGTCTTTCATAGTTGATTTGTATTGTGTTCGTAAACAACGTGTGCAAACGTTGGCCTTCTGAGTAACACCGTTAATTTCCACGGTAGCTTTCTGAATATTTGGATGCCATCTGGTTCTGGTTCGCCTTTTTGAATGGCTAACGTTATTTCCAGATTGACCACTCTTATTACAAATTTGACAAATTGCCATTTTTTTCCTTTGACGCCTTTACTACCCATGTCTAGAATGATTTTAATGTCACTGCTAGGCTGCCTTTTTGAGGGTTCTTGTTGTTGAGGAATGAACTGAGTCCCTCGAAGAGCCACTTTAAAAAGTATCATATTGGCACCTCGATCAGCAATTTAATTGGTTCTATATTTTTATAAACTATGAATGAACACAAGAGAAATGCAAACCTTCTCAAAGGTATGTTCGATAGTGCCGTTATCTATTTCCAACGTCATGTAGAGTTGGTGAACGCCCTCAACGTTTTTCCAGTACCTGATAAGGATACAGGTACAAACATGTATCAAACTTTAATGAATATGAAAGTCGGGATAGGGCGTGAGCAAACGGACAGAGAACGGAAAATCTACGAAGAGAATAGGGACGAAACAGTAAAACGTATTCAAAGAAATCTTTCTGATGTGGAAGACCTTTCGCTTCGTTTATGGGTCGCATCATTTTTTGCTGCAAAAGGTAATAGTGGCTCCATACTGGCTCACGTGTTCAAAGGGGTTTTTGAAGGACTTACTGAGAGTCAATCAGTTGATGTCTCAATCCTTGTAAAAGCAAAAGAAGAGGCATACTCAACTTTCCCAGATCCTGTAGAAGGCACCATGTTAACAGTCTTAAGAGACCTTGCTACAGAATCCGTTAAGCGAAGTGTGCCGGGAGAGGTAATATGTGACTCTTTCAGCTCTATGATAGAAATCGCTAGGATTTCTACAGACAGTACTCCCGCGCTTCTGCCGATTTTGAAGGAGAGCGGTGTAGTGGATTCAGGCGGTTATGGAGTGGAGATTATTTTGAGAGGAATGGCGTTATTCTTATCGAGGGAAGACCCCGAAACTGCTTCGCTGTATCTTCGTTTCCCTGATGATAAAGGAGAAGGTATCGAAAGGTTGATTCTTCAACATCAAGTAACTAATGAAAAATACGGTTATTGCACTCAATTTGTATTGGAGTCCTCTGTGTCTGAGGAGTTAATAGAGAGGAAGTTAGGTGAAAGTGGGGAATCTTTAGCGATACTTGGTAGTCATGGTGTATTCAGGGTGCATATACACGCAAAAGATCCCGGAAAACCGATTTCTGCCGCTGTTCATTTAGGAGTAGTTTCTGAGGTTTCAATTGAAGATATGGAAAACCAGTCCAAAACCATGCTCGTTGATCACTGGTTATCCAAGAATAAGACTCAATTTAGTCCGGTTGACATCGGGGATAAAACGGCATTGGTTGCGTTGGCGTCGGGTGAAGGTATAAAGGAGTTCCTACTGGATTCTGGGGCGAATCTAGTCATGGATGCGGGAGACACTGCGAATCCAAGTGTAGGCGAAATACTCGATTGCTTGGAAGCTATATCAGCAGACTCTATTTTATTGCTACCGAATAATAAGAATATAGCATCTACGGCACACGAAGCAGCAGCAATAACAGCCGTTAATGTGGTTGTTCTGCCCACGGTATCAGTTCTTCAAGGCATGGAATGCTCGTTTGCATTTGACCCTGATCTGAGTGCTCAGCTCAACAGTGAAATGCTTGTGGACGTAATGAGTTCGGTGAAAACAGTCCTTATTTTTCCTGCTGCTAGAAGTATAGATATAAACGGAGTTTCAGCGCTTGAAGGGCAACCGGTGGCCATGTTGGATTCGGAATTAATTATGTCCGCAACAACCAATTTGGAATTGCTAGTTCGAGCGATCGAGGCTGCTGGTGGTCAGGATAGTGACCAGGTCACTATATTTTTGGGCAATCAATTGGATGAATCGGATCTCGATTGCACAAGAGAGTTTCTCGAAAGTTTTTTTGGAGAATTGGAGCAAGCTGGTATGGAGCTTCATTGGGGGGGGCAGCCTCATTATGATTTCATGGTCTCCGTTGTCTCGAACTGAAAAGCAGCTACGGCGAAGCAAGAATATATTGGGTATAACCTAGAATAAAGATCACGAACTTTGCCTATGTCTTATGAAGAGAGAATCACGAACATCCTAGGGAAAATCTTGCTCCAAGAAAAAGACGTCGGATTTGATGATTCAGTTGTGATCGGCGGGCTTGATGAATTCTTGGCAGCCAACCGGGAGACTCTGCACGATTTGATTACTCGAAATGCCTTGAGCTATACAACATCGACACCGGCCGAGAGGGGGACTTGGGCAGAGAAATTACTGACCGGTTTAAAGGATTTGAGCACACATAAATTTTCGGAGACAGCAAAAACCCTGAACAGGAAAGGAGATCACCTCGGGAGTGTGGGGATACCTCTGACAGCGTCAATTAGAAACTTGAAACGCCCCATCACAGACAAAAATGCCCGTCTCCTTGAGGAGAAAATGGATATAAGGTCAGTTGGGGATCTGGTATCACATTACCCTGTTCGCCACGACGATTTTACGGATATCCGTAAAATTAATGAGTTGGAACCAAGGTTGATGCAAAGTGTCGTTGCCACTGTTTGGGATTGCACCCTTCAGACTGGTTTTAAGCGGACCAAACGAGTTGAATTGACCTTATTTGATGGCACAGGGAATGTGAAAATCACACTCTTTAACCAAATTTGGGCTGCTAACCAACTAAAACAAGGCATGAAGGTTATGGTCAGCGGACGAGTCGCAGTATTCAATGGGAAGATTACATTTGAAAGCCCGACTTATGAAGTACTAAAGCAAGGATCTCATAATATACATACTGGTCGACTAGTCCCTATTTATCCTCTTACTGCTGGGGTTACCCAGAAAGTGATGAGACGGATGGTTAACGCAGCATTGTCTTCCTCAATAAATCAGGTTGAAGAATTCATGCCTTCAGAGATCCTCGACAGAACTGGATTGATGGGCTTGGAGGAAGCAGTGGCCCGCTTTCATTACCCTAGGGATTCTAAAGAACTCATGAGGTCTAGACGTCGCTTGGCGTTCGATGAACTTTTCATGATTCAACTTGTGAGACAAAAGCAGAAGCTAGAGTGGAAAGAAGAGGTATCTGCGGTACCTTTGATAGATGAAGATGCATATAGATCTTTCATATCCGAAATTCCGTTTACACTGACTAAGGCTCAGATCAGAGCAATTGATGAAGTACATGCGGACCTGAATAGCAATGCTGCTATGAGAAGACTTCTTCAGGGTGATGTTGGGTCTGGGAAAACAATTGTTTCAATTTTATCAACAGTATTAGCAGTTGGAAATAATGCTCAGGTTGCTCTAATGGCACCAACCGAAATTTTAGCTTCACAGCATTATGATTCATTCCAAAAAGAGTTGTCTAAAGTAAAAATAACATGTTGTCTTTTAATTGGTAAGATGAATAAAAAAGAA
>CAZZBP010000046.1:0-5863 GCA_964652755.1 uncultured Dehalococcoidia bacterium | reverse complement strand
TCTAGCGGTAAATTATCTGCCCTGATGGCGCCCACCGAAATACTTGCAGAACAGCATTTCGTCACATTGATTCGGTTACTGGATCCTTATTCCCATGAAAAAATTCTTTGTGGTGACGAAAATGTAGTGGAATTAAATATAGGCAGAGGTTCTAGAAAAATCACTCTCGCACTGTTAGTAGGTAGTTTATCTGAAGCACTAAAAAGACGTACACGCCGTTTATTAGCGGCTGGCGAGATCGACGTTGTTGTTGGCACGCATACTCTAATTCAAGATTCGGTGGAACTACGAGAACTTGCTCTGCTTGTTGTTGACGAGCAACACAGATTTGGAATTCTTCAGCGTTCCGTTCTTCAAGAAAAAAAGCCACGACCGCACCTTCTAGTGATGTCTGCCACCCCAATACCTCGGTCCCTTCACCTAACTATGGTAGGAGACCTTGATTTGTCTGTTATCAATGAACTTCCGACCGGGAGGAAGCTGATTCGAACAATCGTTGAATCGCCAAGTCGCAGGGAACATGTGTACAGCTTTATCCGAAATCAGGTTACAGAGGGACGGCAGGCCTTTATTGTCTTTCCGCTGATTGATGAATCGGCGTTAGTGGAGGCTCGTTCGGCGGTAGAAGAACATCTGAGACTTTCTAAGGATGTGTTCCCGGAACTGAATGTTGGACTTATTCATGGGAGAATGACCCTCTCCGAAAAAGAAGTCGCAATGGATCAATTCAGAAGAGGTGAAACTCACATACTTGTGGCCACCGCGGTAGTTGAAGTAGGTGTTGATGTGCCAAACGCGAGTGTTATGTTAATTGACGGTGCAGATAGGTTCGGTCTTTCTCAGTTACATCAATTTCGAGGAAGAATAGGTAGAGGAGAGTATCAGAGTTATTGCATACTTATTTCAGACAAAGCAGGGAAGGATGCCAAGAAAAGAATGGACATACTTAGAATTACAAGTGACGGATTTAGATTGGCGGAAGAGGATCTTAAAATGAGGGGCTATGGAGACTTTCTAGGTACTCGGCAAAGTGGACAACCAATATTCAAGGTGGCCCAAATATCGGATACTGACTTGGTAGCTCTTGTCTCATTGGAGGTCAAGAAACTGCTTGAACCTGATGCTGACTTCGATTTAGATCTTAATTTCGGACTAAGGGAACGATATGAGCAAATACGTTCCGATTTGAGGGTAAATTAGTGTAGTTTTTAGAAGGGAAGTCTAGTTGGCTGACTCCATAGAAAGGGGTTGGTTCTTAGCTACTGTGGAAAAGGTTAAGAAATGAGCCTTTCTTGAACCACTCAAGTTGAGTATCACTGTATGTGTGGTTTAGCTTAATGTTCTCTTCGGTGTCGTCAGAATGTCTTATGATACAGTCCACTTGTTTGCCAGGTGCGAGACTTGATAGACCTACTATGTCTATACGATCATTTTCAAGTATCTTGTCATAGTCTTCGTGCTCTTCGAAGGTCAGTGCAAGCAATCCTTGTTTCTTGAGGTTTGTTTCATGAATTCTGGCGAAACTTTTGGCTATAACTGCGGATCCACCTAGCAAACGAGGTGATAGTGCAGCATGTTCCCTGCTACTACCTTCTCCGTAGTTGGTATCTCCAATCACAATCCATTTCTGTCCCGCAGACTTATACTCTCGGGCATTTTGGGATATTGCTTTTCCGCCTTCACCGGTTATGAGGTTTGTCGCTTTTCCGGATTCGCCAGTAAAGGCGTTTAATGCTCCCATAAACATATTGTCTGAGAATTTATCCAAGTGGCCCCGGAGGTTAAGCCAGACACCGGCAGGGGAAATATGGTCGGTAGTGCATTTGCCTTGAGCCTTCAATAGGACTACTGAATCTTTTACGTCTTCTCCATCCCAGGGCTCCCAGGGTTCGAGGATCTGGAGTCTATCACTATTTGCTTTAATCTCTACCACTATTGAACTTCTGTCTTCAGGGGGAGCGAAGAACTGTTCTTTCCCGCCAATGAATTTCTCTGAAGGTACTTCTGGGGCCGGAGCAGGTGGTTCCAAACGGAACCTTTTTCCATCGGATGCTGTTAATTCATCGGTGGTTGGATTAAATGAGAGAGATCCTGCTAACGCGAACGCTGTCGTAATTTCCGGGCTAGCGATGAAATTCATCGTCGTTCTCTGGCCATCATTCCTTGCTGGAAAATTTCTGTTATAGGACGTAACTATACTGTTCGGCTCTGTAGAATCTTCCTGTGATCTTCGCCATTGTCCTATGCACGGTCCGCATGCATTCGCGAGTACTGTGGCCCCAATAGATCTTAAAGATCTCATTTGACCGTCCCTTTCTATCGTCGCTCTCACTTGTTCGGAGCCGGGGGTAACCATTAATGGGACTTTGGTTCGGAGACCGTATTATAAAGCCTGTTCAGCCACATCTGCCGATCTACTCATATCTTCGTACGAAGAATTTGTGCAGCTTCCAATAAGTGTTGCTGATACCTGATCGATAAATTCGTTGGAATCAACGGCTATTTCCCTAGCGAGTTCAGAAATGGGGCGAGCCCTGTCTGGAGAGTGTGGACCAACAATGTGGGGTTCTAATTTTGAGAGGTCTATTTCTATAACTAAGTCGAAGTATTCCTCCGGATTGGTTGTGACATGAGGGTCAGGTGTTAGTAAATCTTTGTTTTGGTCTGCTATATCCGCCAATTCTTTTCTGCCAGTTGCGTTAAGATAGCGGGCCATTCGTACGTCATAGGGAAAAATGGATGTTGTCGCGCCTAGCTCGGCGCCCATATTGGTTATGGTTGCCTTCCCTGTGCAGCTAATTGATTCTGCTCCAGGTCCAAAATACTCTATAGTACTGTTTGTTCCACCGGAGACTGTTAGTTCTCCGGCAAGGTAAAGTATGACGTCTTTTGGTGCAGTCCATCCGGTCATTGCACCTGTGAGTAAGACGCCAATTTTCTTTGGGTACAAAACTTCCCAAGGTAAGCCAGCCATTACCTCGACTGCGTCCGCTCCCCCAACACCCACGGAGTATGATCCAAGGCCACCTCCGTTTGGCGTGTGGGAGTCTGTTCCTATGATTATGGCTCCAGGGAAAGCATAATTTTCGAGATTGACCTGGTGAATTATCCCGGCTCCTGGTCCCCAAAATCCGGCACCATATTTGGCTGCAGCTGATTTCAAAAAATTGTAAACTTCGTCATTCTCAACTAGAGATTCTTCTAAATCCCTCACACCTTCATTTCTGGCCTGGACAAGATGGTCACAATGTATTGTTGTTGGTACTGCCACCGTATGTTTTAAGGTTTGCATAAATTGGAGCATTCCAGTTTGACCCAGGACATCTTGCAAGATTACTCGATCAGGCCTCACCTTTAGGTAGCTGGAACCTGCATTCAGCTCCTGGGTAAAAGGGTCATCTAGGTGAGACAAAAGTACCTTGTCAGCAAGTCCTAATGGCCTACCAAAACGATCCCTAACAGCTCTCAAATTGGCTGACATTGTTTCGTAAGTTTTGCTTACAAATTCTGGAGTCGAATCGATTGTGTTCATAGCGCGATCCTCTCTGTTCTTTGGATACAAAACAAAGCCCGGAAGGCTATCAACCATATCCGGGCTTTGAAATCACTCTTCTTGTTCCTACAGATTAATCTTTCCTACTTAGCATTCTTAAGATAATGCCAATTTGAATTGTTATGACTACCTCTCCTGGCCAAAGTACTCGTAATTGAGATCTGTCCACTTATCCCATTCTGCCGGGACGTCATCTTCAGCAAAAATAGCAGCTACTGGACATACCGGTTCGCAGGCTGCGCAATCGATACATTCTTCCGGATTAATCAGCAGGATACTGTGCTCTTCCGCTTCATAGATACAGTCAACTGGACAAACATCCACACATGCCCTGTCGAGCACATCAACACAAGGTTCAGCAATGATATAGGTCATTTGGTTTCAAAAGCCTCCTCGACTAATATTCGACAGCTTGGTACTTGCTCGTGGCAAACCGCGTAGATTATATATGGTGGTTGGTAGGGCATCAACAGAGTTTCTAACTAATCCAGCTTTTTGAAACAGGATTACACCGTTATTCCTCTTTTTTTGAATCCTGAGATTACTTCGTCGGTATATCCTAAAGAGGCAAGTATTTCTTCTGAATGTTCCCCCAGAGCCGGTGAGGCAGATTGTGGTTGTAATGGGGTTTCACTCATTCTCACCATGGGACCTGCCATTCGAATTATTCCGGCTTTACTATGTTCGAGATCAACAACCATCTCATTCGCGAGCACTTGTTCGTCATCAAGTAATTCTTGAACGAACCTAACTGGTCCGGCAGGAACACCAGCTTCATCAAATTTCATTAACCACTCTTCTGTGGGGAGTGATTCCATAATCAATTTTGATGATTCATGAAGGGACTCTATTTGCGCGATCGTTGCGGGATCTTCGGGATTGTACCCTGGCTCAAATCTAGGGTCTTGAATCCCCATAACGACAGCGGCTTTCTTACGAAGATGTTCACTCAAGCATCCAATTGCAATGATTCCATTCAAAGTTTTATAAGTAGTGTAGTAAATTCTAAACGCCGTTGTAGGACCGGCGAGAGATCTTTGTTGTTCTAACATTGCTTCGTACGGCATTTCTGCCTGTTTGAGCGCTTTCAATGTGTCTAAGAATTCAAGGCGTGTTTCTTTCGTGTAGCTA
Source organism: uncultured Dehalococcoidia bacterium (assembly GCA_964652755.1). Taxonomy (GTDB): domain Bacteria; phylum Chloroflexota; class Dehalococcoidia; order Lucifugimonadales; family UBA826; genus UBA11795. The sequence continues at coordinate 1,179 of CAZZBP010000046.1, read as the reverse complement.
TCTAATTCCATGAAACTACCTTGCAAGGAAAGGGCAGTACTCAGAAGCGTCGTGTCAATTTTTTGGCCCTTACCGCCTCTTTCTCTGGCGAAGAGAGCTGCGCATACAGACCATGCGATTGCGATACCGGTGGAATAATCGGCAACCGCAGTGGCACTTACTTGCTGTGGTACCCCATTCTCTACCTTGTTGTCTGCGGCTAATAAACCGCTTACGGCCTGAACAACTATGTCATACCCCGGACGATAACTATCAGGACCACTTCGGCCAAACGCTGTGTTGTCACAATAGATCAAAGCGGGGTTTATTTTAGAAAGTGTCTCGTAGTCTGTGCCTAGTTTCTCAGGCACGTCGGGCCTTGCGTTGATAATGACAACATCTATTTCTTTTACTAGGCGATGCACTATAGATTTGGCCTCAGGAGTTTTTAGATCCAAAGGAAGGCTTTTCTTCCCGCGATTTAGGCCTATGTAAGCCCTACTCTCCTTAGGAAGAAACTGATTGTGCAGTCTCCATGGCTCTCCCTCTATCGGCTCTACCTTGATCACTTCTGCCCCCATATCGCTCAGCAACATTCCGCCAAAAGGTGCCGCGATGATCTGAGTGAACTCAAGGATTCTAATTCCATCCAGTGGACCAGGCATTTTATGTTATCTCCTGCGGTAACTGGTTTATGACGACAAAGGTATAGGTTCTGAAATCGGGATTCAATAAATTGAGCTAATTAGGTAATGTTACTTAGTTGTATTTTATATCTGTCAGAATTTATCAAATCTTTGGCGACTCAAAATAATCATGAGAGTATATATGGTGAAATCCTTATGTTGAGAGGTTAAGGTTTCTTCAGAAGAAAAAAGTTGAAAAAGGCATATTCCTTTTTCATATTTGGTTGACAACTTTAATGGGAGCAGTTAATGACCAGCAGAACTAACTGGCATGCAGAGCATCCTGTAGCTTGTACCTGTGCTTTTTGCCAAGAGAGTGCTCGCATAAAAAATACTTCCACGAGGAAGATTCGGCGGAACGAAAAATGTCCGTGTGGGAGTGGATCCAAGTATAAAAAATGTCATGGTTTCTGAAAGTAGCCTTCAGCAAAAAAACTGTAAACACTTGGAAGAGGTCTTATTGGTAGCGGGGGCAGGACTCGAACCTGCGACCTTTGGGTTATGAGCCCAACGA
>CAZZBP010000045.1:8362-17661 GCA_964652755.1 uncultured Dehalococcoidia bacterium | reverse complement strand
AATCGGAAAACAGTCCTGAGACCTAAGCCACCTCCACCTCAGCTTTTAGAAATACTGTAGTCCTTACCACGATTGTAGCGGGCCATAGACCTCCAATATGAATCTTTGGACGGACATCACAGCGCTGTTTAATCTCCACACTTTACGGTAACACTCCCTATGGGAGGTCACTTCTGGCCGTGGGTTGACTAATTCTTGTTTACGAAATCCCGATCCGTGAGAGAAGGATTCATTTCTATCTTCCCCTGTGTCAAACTAACTAGTGCAGGGGGCCCATCCGGCTATTGAATGATAATTCCCTATTTAAAAAAAAAGAAGAAAATTAGAGAAGATCCGTTAATTCTGAGTAATTCGTTTCGAGGCTTTCTGAAAGTGATTTATAGGTAATTACCCCTTTGAAAGTATTTACTCCTTGGGCTAGCCCTGAGTTGTGCTTAATTGCCTGATGCACTCCCTCATTCGCGAGGATCTTAACGTAAGGTAAAGTCGCATTTGAAAGAGATGTACTGGCCATATTGCCCACTATTCCCGGCATATTGGTCACAGCATAATGAAGTACATCGTTTTCCGTGTACGCGGGAGATTCATGCGAGGTAGGACGAATACCTTCCACGCATCCCCCCTGATCAATGGCCACATCGATTAAAACAGCGCCTGGATTCATGTTATCGACCATTTTACGACTAATCAATTTCGGAGCTTTCGCGCCGGCAACAAGCACAGCTCCAACCACGACATCGGACTGGCCCACCTGATCGTAAATGGTAGAAGGAGTAGGATAGATTGTTTTTATAGCTCCCCGTGTAAGAATGTCAATTTCACGAAGTCGATTCAAGTCGATGTCCGCGACTGTCACATCGGCTCCCGCACCCGCCAATGTCACAGCAGCGTTAAGCCCAACGGATCCCCCACCAAGGATAAATGCTCTGCAATTTCCCGAGCCTGGTAATCCTCCCAGTAACTTACCGATTCCTCCTTCTAGATTGGTCAGCAATCTGGCAGCAATCTGGGGGACCAATCTCCCTGCTATTTCACTCATCGGTTGAAGTAGGCAAAGTCTGTTGCTCTGGTCTTCTACTGTCTCATAGGCAATACCTGTTACCCCCTTTTCTATAAGGCAATCCACCAAGGTGGGTTCAGCCGCCAAATGAAGGTAGGTAAAGATGGTTTGTCCGTCCTGGATACTGCTGAATTCAGAGGATTGGGGCTCTTTCACTTTGACTATGAGTTCTGATTCCCCGTAAATTTCTTCGGCATCATATACTATGGTGGCCCCAGCACTGTGAAGATATACTTCGTCGCTAAATCCTGCACCAGACCCCGCGGTCGACTGAACCAGAACTTTGTGGCCTTCACCGACAAGAATCTCCACTTTATCAGGTGGTAGAGACACACGGTTTTCATCAGCTTTTATTTCTTTTGGTACGCCAATTATCAATTTAGACCCCTTTTTAAAAGTGCCCATGTCCGCTGACAGGGCCCGGTTTTATTCAATCGACAATCTTTTCGAATTCCCTGTGAAGCCTCCTGCCGGCCTCATCAAGGTGTTCGAACGTGGGTTTTGTAAACGAAAGACAAAAGTGGTTGCCGTCTGGAATCCCACCTGCCAAAACGATGGAATCAGCATTTTAGGTAGGCAATCGCCAGAACCTGCCAGAATCCGTTGCGTCTCCAGAGACTATATTCCGTGCTCCTGAAGACAGTAGTTGAGCTATGCCTACATATTTCCATTCCTAGGCAGGTGCATTTTATTGTAACAACATTTTACGATATTCCTGTTGGATTTGGATGATTTGTCTTCAAGTAAAAGGACTAGGCGACATATTATAGCTTTCAAATGAAAATGTGTAATAATGGCTAGATTGAAGAAGTCACTCAATCAATACTCTAGAGTGATCGCTCTTATGTCCCCCGACATCTAAAAGGACAATAAGGACGGATGGACTTTGGGGTTTCGGCTTTTAGTAGTGCGTGATACTTCACCCGCCGGTACCATATCCGGGTAAGTTCATCATTACGGTCCGGATTATTCGGAACTACCGGCTTCTACGTGTTTATTTACACTAGACTGGGCGAGCTTTATACACTTTACCCGACGAACAAAAGATCGGTTGGCCCATCGACTTAGGAGGTTATCATGAGACTTGAAGGTAAGGGCGCCTTTATCACTGGCGCCGGCCGAGGAATAGGAAGGGCCATCGCGATCACTCTGGCACAAGATGGAGCCACTATAGCCGTCACAGGGCGAACCAAAGAACGACGGGACCATGTGGTGAACGAGATCGTTGCAGCGGGAGGCGATGCACGGGCCTTTGTTCTAGACGTGACCAAAGATGAAGAGGTGGTTGTAGCTGCGCGGCAGGTATTGGAAACCTGGGGGCAGATCGACATCCTGGTCAACAGTGCAGGAATAATTCAGTACCTCACCCCCGTCTGGAAAACCACGATCGAAGAATGGGTCACGATGATGGAGATAAATCGCAGGGGCACGTTTCTATGCTGCCACGCCGTGGTGCCCCACATGGTTGATAGAGGAGAGGGCAAGATTATAAACATAGCCTCGTCGTCAGCACGGATGGCGGACGACGATCTCGGACCGTACACAGCGTCTAAATGGGCCGTGGCGGGATATACGACTTCACTGGCAAAATCAGTTCGACCTCACGGCCTCAGGGTCAACGGTCTGAACCCTGGATGGGTGGATACAGATATGTCCCGAGAGCTTGATCCTGCGGGAGACCCCGAGTGGAGCACGCCGGAGGAGATTGCAAACGCGGCCTTGTATCTTGCAACCGATGCCCCACGCGATATGACAGGACAGTTCATCGATATCTTTGGGAGCTAAATCTTAGACCCAGCCTAGATTGTAGTCAAGGACACTTGAATGTATTTGGTTACAGATTTTGCCTTCTGCAAAATGAAGAAACGTAAACAAAGAGATACGTGGATATGAGAATGCTACGTAAACCTGTTATTCCAACATAAGCCGGAATTCAGTAAATTTCCGGAGGACGCTCGAGATGCCAATTTGTATTTTGCTCATAGGCATAAGCGACATTCATCACGGTAACCTCATCGAAAGGCCGTCCAGCAATTTGGAGTGCTAACGGTAGTTTGCCAACTCCATCTGTCGAGAAACCACAACAGATAGATAAGGCAGGACCGCTCACCATGCTGAACAAACCTCGATATGATCCTTCAGTTAGGGCATCAGCGGCCGCCCGTTTACTGGGTATCCCTAGATGTAGATCCATGATAGTCGCCGGCTCAGAAGCAATAGGCATTACCAGAACGTCAAAGCGCTCTAATGCTTCAAGGGTCTGTCTGCGCACAAGCGTACGTAGTTTTTGTGCCTTGTAGTAAACCGACGAGGGAACTAGTTCACCGGTGGTGAAAGCGACGCGGGTATTGTGATGTAGATCATTCGGCCTGTCACGAAGCAATTCCGGGTGCAAGATTGACCGTTCAACGGAACTTATTATTCGGCTCGCAATACCTGCGACAGGGGCTAGTGGAAGAGACATCTCTTCTACTTCCGCACCCAAGCCGGCAAGCAACCGAACTGCATCCAGAACACTTTGACGCACCAGTTCAGTCACTCCCACCAACTCTGGATCAAGGAATTCCTTAATTAAACCGATCTTGAGACCACTCACATCACCAGTTAGAGCGGTCCTATAGTCCGGGACAGGGACGTCCCTTGTATACTTGTCTTTATGATCGTGTCCGGCAATTGCACCCAGAGTCAAAGCACAATCCTCCACCGTACGAGAGATCGGACCAATCGTATCCAAAGACCATGACGCCCCATCAACTCCATATCTACTCACTCGACCCCATGAAGGTCTGATACCGACTAGCCCGCAGTTAGCTGCGGGCCCTCGTACTGAACCTCCCGTGTCTTCACCAAGTGATGACGCACACATAAAGGAAGCCGTCGCTGCACCAGAACCGGTGCTTGAAGTCCCTGGACTTCTACTTAGGTCCCATGGATTACGAGTCACACCGAATGCGGACGTTATCGGGTCACCCATAGCAAATTCCGTCATATTTAACTTGCCGAGGATTATCGCACCCGATCTTCGGAGCCCGCTCACCACAGTGGCATCGACATCCGGTAGAAAATCAGTCCGAATCTTAGAGGCGCTAGAGGTCCGGATGTCCTTTGTGTAGATCTGGTCCTTAATCCCGACTGGGACCCCGTGTAACGGACCTTTGTTCAGTCCAGATATAATGTCAGTTTCTGCCTCTTGAGCTGCCAATAAAGCCTCATCCGCTAAAACGGTGATATATGCGTTTAACTTCGCGTCAACCGCTGTTATCCGATTCAGGTAGGCTTTTACAACCTCAACCGGTGATATTTGCTTAGCTTTTATCTCACTAGCCAACTCAGTTGCCGAAAGAAAAACCAGCTCGTCATTTTCCATAAACTCTAATCCTCCGTTTGGAAAATAGTTGGGATTGGCTCAATCCCATTAATTCCTTCCGGATTAATGTTCTCTATCGCCTCCAACATGGCATTCAAGCTGTATTTGACGTCGGTAATATCAGAGTCCTGTATGTTCAGGTTGACGGCTTTAGCCAATGTCCTAATGTCGTCATCGTTCAATTCAGGCATAATGAACTCCCCTGAGATGATTCCTGTTCTGTTTGGTCAGTCGATTATAGGTTATCGCAGTGAACCCTATGTGCAAGGCGACATTCAAATCTCTCCAATCAAGACCATGCCCACAAATACCCCTCATCTCGAAGATGGTCTTATTGCCAATAGCCAAACGTGCATCCGACTTCCGGAAATTTCCGCAGCATAGAGCTATCTTTACCCTTTGATATTGATCCTCGGGTCTATTAGAGCCAGTACTATGTCAGAAATCAACATTCCTATCATAATAAGAAAAGTCGTAACTAGGAGCAACGTACTAGCGAGATACATGTCGTTAGATAGTAAAGAATCCAACAAAAGCGGCCCCAGGGTCGGCAGATTCATAACAGTCGCTAAGATAAGGCTCCCTGAGAATACTTCTGCTAATTCGAGTCCCGCGGTGCTAATAATGGGATTTAAACCAAGCCTGACAGGGTATTTCAGAATTAGTTTCCATTCAGGCAAACCTTTTGCACGGGCTGTATCTATATAAGGTTTAGACAATTCATCGAGGAGATTTGCCCTAACTATTCGTGTGAGCCGAGCTGTCCCATCGGTTCCTAGGATAATCACAGGTACCCAATTATGTTTCAACATATCCCCCATTTAGGAAAGACTCCATGGGGCTCTAATATATTCGTCAGAAATGAGTCCTGTCACATTCAAGCCAAACTGGTCTAACAATAGAAACATCACGATTAACGCCAACAGAAAATTAGGAGTTCCAATACCAATATATGCTATGAACGTAAAAACATAATCCAGTAACGAATACTGTTTCACTGCAGAGAATATGCCAATCGGTATTGCCACCGTCCAGGTGAAAATTATTGTCAAACCAACTAAAATGATAGTGTTAACGGCGCGGTCTCTGACCAGATCTTCGATAGGCATTTGGTATTTGGAGGATCTGCCTAAATCCCATGTCAATACTCCCCATACCCAGCCTATATAAGGGTCAACATATCCTCTTTCGGATTCATAGTCGGGTCGAAAGTCTCCCGGAGGCGCTTGAATAAATGCATAGGAAAAAAGGGAAGTCAGAAACAACATTGGAATAAATATAATGAGGCGTCTAAAGATAAAATTGTTCAAAACGTGACTTTATGTCTTACTCATCAATAATTAATCCCTTCTTTTACAAAAGAATTTATTCAAAGTTTACTAGTAAAAGTCAAAAATAAATCTAACGGCGACCTAAAGGTACATTGATAAGAACTTGTAAAACATTTCTGTAAACAGTAAAAACAGGGCAGGGGGGGAGTAGTGCTGCCCAGAAAAGGGTTTGGAATGGATTGAAATAAATCGAGGACTCGGTAGTGAACAAAACCACTAGGGTCCTAGCAGGCAAGCCGAAACAACGTATAATTAGGCACGTTCACCGAGAACCTATATGAGATCCAGGGTAACGTACGCGGTCGGGCCTAGCGATCCCAATATCACGGAACCGGCATTCAATCTCGGGCTCAGACCTGTATTGCTCTAACTCAAACTTTCTATTTAATCTATAAAATACTTGTCCGTTTAAGCTCCAAACCGACATTTATTAGTTACTTTTTTTGACATAGCAGGTTAAGATGGGGTGGATTGGCACTTAACAGGACTGAAAAAGGGTGATACATGGCAACTCGACAACTTACAGGCGAAGAGATCGAAGAAATCAAACTCAATGCGCAGGATCATTTTTGGCCACACGCCAGGCCGGCAGGGGACATGTCAGAGGACCTAGGACTCAAGGTCGTCAAGAGTGCCAAGGGAATTTGGGTAGAGGATGCCAATGGAGATAAGTATCTAGATTTAATTTCAGGAATGTTCTTAAAAGCTATTGGGCATGGTAGAAAGGAGATTGCAGAGGCAGTCTATGAGCAGATGGCCGATATCAGTTACTCCCCTGGTGGAACAGTGACACCGGTGACAGCTGAACTTTCCGCCAAGGTAGCAAGTTTGGCACCGGATACGGAATCCAGAATATATTTCGTAAGCGGCGGCTCCGAAGCAGTCGAGACGGCCATAAAGATGGCTAAGCAGTACCACTTCAATAACGGAGACGCCGCGAGATGGAAAGTACTGAGCCGCAAAGGCTCCTATCACGGCGCAACCCATATGTGCATGAGCATGGGCCAGGCTGGTCCATCGCAAATTGGTCCACTAATGCCAGGAAACGTTCATGTTTCCCAACACAACAATTACAGGGGCGTTTGCAACGATGGAGAGGGCAATTGCAATTTGCAATGTGCAAGGGACATTGAAAATGCAATTGTCCATGAAGGGTCTGGAACTGTAGCGGCATTCATAGCGGAGCCGATCACGCAGGCTGGGGGTACGCATATTCCCCATCCAGATTACTGGCCCATGATTCGCGAGATATGTGATAGGCATGGCGTCATCATGATTTGTGACGAAGTTATAAATGGATTTGGAAGAACAGGGAAAATGTTTGCAACTGAACATTGGAACGTAACTCCCGATATCACCACGGTTGCAAAACAACTAACCAGCGGGTATATGCCGATTGGTGCGGCGATAGCCAGCAAGAAAATAGCCGACGCATTCATGGGAGATGAAGAACGAACTTTCCGACATCTAATAACTTTTGGAGGTAACCCCGCATCCTGTGCGGCAGGAATAGCAAACCTAAAGATTATCGAAGAAGAAAATATGGTCGAAAATTCGGCTAAGATGGGGGATTATCTTTACGATCAGTTGCAGAGATTATACGAACATTCGACTGTGGGAGATGTTAGAGGAGGTTTGGGGCTAATGGCAGCAATCGAAATAGTCAAGGATCGAGAGACCAAGGAAATTTTTCCCAAAGATGCAAAGTTGTCACCGAAGGTTACCCGACTAATGAGAGAGCATCACGTTCTTGGAGGCCTTGGCCGCGCCGGGGAGATAGCTATTGCCCCCCCGCTCTGCATTACACAAGATGAAGTAGATGACCTAGTCGACCGACTCGATTCCGTTATAACTAAGATGGAATCGGATTTGTAAAAAATTCTTCCAAAGCCTTAATTTAGTCGCGATTTATAACGCAATCTGTCCGAGCAGTGTCGTATCAGATATGACCTGTGAGATTTACGTCAATCGGAACTGTGTTTCTCGCGACATGATTCTTCTAGCTCGTATGGGAGAGAACGTTGTGGGAAACAGTCTCTAGTGAACCAACTTACAGTTCGTTTCTATCGCAGGTGGCTGGTAATTCACAAAATGAAACAATCAGGGCCTGACCCTTAAAACATTCTTAATTCAAAGAGGTTACAACTCAAAAACTCTCCTGACATAAGATTTATGTAGCTCTGCAACATCGCCCTGTTCACTCTCGTCGTACAACCAAGCCAGTGAGACAAGCCTGCTCGCGAATTCCAATCTTTCAAAAAACCCGGGGTCTAAGGCCAATTCGTATCTGTTTATGACTTGACGAGTTCGGTCCCAACCCATCCAGAAGGGTAGTGTCACGAAGTCAGAAACCGGGTCTCCGAACATCGCATCTTCCCAATCTATTACCGCCGTCATATTTCTTTCCCCCGGCGCAAAGATAATGTGCTCTGGATTCAAGTCGTTATGAATCAGTTTCGGCTGACCCGAGTACGGTTCAGGAGGATTCGAGGAGTGGAGGAGCCACTCAGAGCATTTATTGAATCCTTGGCCATTCAGACTGTTTATATATTCGTATATCTCATTTACATGCCTGAGCCACTGCAACCCGAAAATTTCCTGCTGGGTGGGCATTGCCAGGTTAGGAAATTTACTGACAGGAATAGAATGAATCCTTGTCAGAAATTTTCCAAGCCTTACAACAAGGCAATCCCAATCAATATCCTGAGATTTTTTTCTCTCACTAGATGTTCCTGGCAGGTAACTATAAATACCTATGGGGTAGGGAAATCGGCTCGCAGTGTTCGGGCTAACGCATCTCAAATCTGGGACCCGGACCCCTGTTTCTCTTGAAGCCTCCACGATAACAGGCATTATTGAAGATTCATATTCTAGAGCAGGCACACATCCCTCGCGCCGAGGGAATCTGAGAACCCACTCATCATTTACAGAATAGACGTCGTTCCCCCACCCTGAACCTAAATAGTTAATGTTATGATCACGGTACTCCGGAAAAAAATATAAAGAAATATTCTCAACCTGATTCAAACTGAGATCTCTATCAGTCCCTGTACTAAGTCTATCCATATCAAATTGCTGATCTGACGCCCAGTCACGAATAGCATTCCAATATTCATATTGTTCATTATTCCCGGTGGCCATTAATTAATCCGTTTCTCTACAATACCTCTTGGTCATTTTATGAACCACATATGATGTTCATTTATATCACGCTCCACGCGAATCGTTTCTCGAAAAGGCAGTCTTTCTGCGATCATGGAATCACACTTCAGGTCCCTGGTTCGGATGCCGCCAATTTTAATATTCTCGCCCACTCAGTTATCGAAGGCAGTATATAGCAGACTCTATTATTCCCAATCTGTTCAGTTATCAGCCAAACTGGGGGAACTAACTCCTTCAAAACTACCGGTTTGCCATTACCGTGGATTGATCTTTCCCAATACACGCCGAGTGTAATTGTTTTCAAATAGGCCGTCGGGATCCAACTGGCACCTCGCACTCTGGAAGCTTTCCCATTCGGGATAAAGAGAAGATAAACTTT
>CAZZBP010000045.1:5945-8352 GCA_964652755.1 uncultured Dehalococcoidia bacterium | reverse complement strand
TGTCTCCACGGGAACAAAATATGGTTCAAAAGGCTCATCTACACGTACATGAATCGCGAGAGATACTGTGTCTCTCCCGTAACACATACTTAATGGCAAATCATCCCCTTTCGCCCACCGCACCTCTATAGGCATCGTTATTTCGAGGCCTGAGGTCTCTACCAACATGAAGATTCGTTCTAATGCTTCCCTTGCGTGCACTCTCGGAATGAAATATTCCATCTCAACAAATTTCATTTTCCTCTCAGACGTGAATACTGAATATGATCGATCTACATATTCTTCCCGACCGCTTGGCCGTATGGAGCGACTAAGGAATGCCCCTACCTTCGGAAAGTATCTTTCAACAACGCGGTTTGCCCTGTACAAATGTGGAAAGAAATCCTCTTCATACCGACGACGCCACTCAGAATCGGGTTGGCCAGGTGTTGTGGTTCGATTGTTCCGCTTCGTAAACGCCATACTTCCCCCAGGATGGCAAAAATATTCAAAATGTTCATTGGATTCAGCAAATTCGTCCTGTTGAGCGATGACTTCATCCAACGGCAGCATAACTTCCCGGGCATGTAAGTTAAATTTGTCTTCAAGTTGTAATGTCACAGTTGAAAGAAGACCGGCTGCTCCCACTCCTACGATAGCTGAACGGAATAGATCTGGTTCTTTTGCCCTTGAACATTCCAGGATATCCCCTTCACCGGTTATGACCCGAGCTGCAACTATCTGAGTAGCCAGGCACCCGAATGAAAGACCGGTTCCATGAGTACCTGTAGACATCGCTCCACCAACCGATTGATAAGCTATGTCGCCTAGGTCGGACATAGAAAACCCTTGATCCCACAACTCAGGGCTGAGATCCTCTAACTTCTTACCAGATTGGACGGTAACTAAATTGTTCTCATTATCTACGTCCGTAATCTCGTTATACTGAGATAAATCTAGGAGAATTCCGTCAGTAAGAGCTGTTCCCGTGAATGAATGACCTGAGCCAATAGCTTTAACTTTTACGTTGGAATGGGCTGCCTCCTTCACAATAGTGCACAACTCTTCCTCAGTCCTGGGAGAAAGAATCTTTATAGGGCTACACAGCTGATTACCTGCCCAGTTGGACCATTTGGCTCGAGGCATAATGTAGACCCTCCTATTAAAAGCTCTTAAGCACCATGCATTGCTGATACATTTATCTAATTTGAATCTTCTCTGTTAGGGAATGGACATAGTTTAGAACTATCCGGATTTCAGACTGTCCTTTACGAATTTATCCGAGATAAAACATCACTTTCCAATTTTTTCAATCTCTTGAAGTTTATTTTTGGCTGCATCTTTTATGGATGATTTTCCAGGTATGTTTTCCAAAATTTCAAAATATGATTTCATCTTAGTCTTTTGACCTTCCACAAATTTGGAACTGGCATCGGCAAAAAACCTGTCCGTCGTACTGTAGCTACTGAGTTCCTGAATATGGGCCCGAACAATTTCAACTTGGACTTCATCGATTTGGAATCCAGAAGTACCCTCATTCATTAAATTAGAGGAGGTTATGGTGTGTGACATTCCCAGAACATGGCCCAGTTCATGAGCAGTCACACGGGACACAGTATCATCAGTACCACCTTTCACATCAACCAAGCGTGCCGACTCGCTGATGAAAACACCTCCCTTACCTTTCAATATCGTGAGACCGTTTACTGGTAATTCATGAACATAATAAAGGTGAATCAAATTCTGGTCCAACGATTGTTCAGGACGTAAAAACATATACAAGTTGAGCGGTATTCCGGTCTTGAAACCAGATAAAATTGACTGAGACACTGCGGGCTCTTGCCAAATAGATTCGAGATAGAAATGGACCCCCGCTTGAGAATAGATGTCATTTACTGTTTCCATCAACAGTATGACATCTTCACTTCTTAAATTTGTGCTGAGTTGGGGAATATTTCTGGATTGGATTAAATGAACTCTCACGGGCACCAGAAAAAACTCTTCGTAATTAAATTTAGAGGAGATTTCGCCCCTGCAGCCTACAGATAGAACTGCCATTGCCAACACAATGGCGATCAAAAAGTTACCGGGCTTCCTTACGTCAGCTGGCAGGCGACACACCGTTTCAATTTACTTCTAATGTATCCTCTATAAGAGCAAAACCGTTGGGAACTATCTCACTCACAACAGTGATCTTCTGAAGGCGGAATGTCCAACGCGGGGTTTCTATCAAAAAACCCGGATGGCCTAAGCGAAAAACCCGTGTAGGCCACAGGCATCACAGGCCAATCCTCTAACCGGGGGATGTGATTATGCCCAAAGGTATACCAAACAACAACATCTTTATCTATAAGATAACGGTTCTGGCTCATCCATTTGGGCAACCCGTCTCCCCCTGCATGTTGCTGGGGGTAGTCCCCTGCGGCAA
>CAZZBP010000045.1:0-5935 GCA_964652755.1 uncultured Dehalococcoidia bacterium | reverse complement strand
GTCATAAATGCCGCCCTCTTCATAATTACCGCATCGTCGTGATGGAAGGGTAAAACATTTTCACCGGGCGCAAGTTTATAACTAACTGGTTCTCCCATATAATTCCTGCTTGAATTGTTGGTGACCGTCCAATATCTCGCTGCAAAAGGATCCACTATTCGTGGGGCATCTTCCTCCATTCCAATCAGGGTCTTACGAGTTGAAAAAGCGTTCCCATGCCTATTTTCCTCACTTATAGGGTCCCTTATGGTATCAACTTCATAGACTGAATTCTCCAGTCCGTCGACCATCATGTCGATCCGCACATTAAAATAGTGTTGATGATTGTGAGCAACCACCTGGGGGGCCACCAGTGTGCCATTTTTGGGCTTGACACCGGGCGGAACCGCCGCTGAGTTCATTATTCCAGTCAGCTTTACTTCATAATCAATGCTACCGTCCTGATAGAAGTACCAGAAAAATCCATACTCGTAATTTCCTACAGTCGCTATCGTGGATATGACGAGTCTGCGAGATCGACGGGTTTCTGATTCTCCAAGCCGCATATCTTGATGTTTCCACAATATTCCGTAGTCTTCCTCATGCATACATATGGCGTTCTTAAGTTTTTGAGCGTCTCCTCTAATGTCATAGAGGTCAACATCGAAATAGTATATTTCACCCAGACAGTCGCACCCCAGTTCAAGCGAATTTGCGCATTTGCCGATACCGACTTCACCTGAATCAAACACCTGTTTCTTGTAATGATCGTTAGTAGGGTCTCCGTAGGGGACTACCATCTCTGAAAGAGCGGCCCTATATAAAATTGGTCTCACTTCTCCACGGTCCTCGTAACTAACCGTATGTATTACCAAACCCTCTCGCGGGGTATAACCTACCCGCAACTGCCATTTCTGCCATTTGACCTCCTTACCACTTACCGTGAAACTTGGGCCCTCCGGTTGAGTTATCTCAATAGGTTTGATATCTGTCCTGAAAGTTGGTTGGTATCGTGCAGCGTAATTTCCGTCATCGGGAGGAATGGGAACGACTCCAAAATCCTGCAATTCCATGATCTCATTTTTATTCAGATCAAGTATTGGAGATAATCCTTCGATTGGCCTCGCATAGCCATTGTCACCTTCTTCTCTCCTCACCCAACATCTACCTACTGCCAGCCTTTTTCCTTCCTCCTCTTTATTTCCGAAATTAGAGATAGGCCAGGGATCTATCATTACCAAGTCTGGATTTTCAATACCGCGTTTTCTTAGGGCTTCCACAAATTTTGGATCGTGTTTAACACCGTGTTCCCATTCATTAAAATCCATGTTCAGATCCCCGAATAAAAAGGCCGGTTGGACGCCTGGTATATGTTCGCAGTCAAGTATCTGTCCTTCATCGAGGGATACAACTAACTCATAGACTTCTTCTTTTTTGTAGTTCAACACCACCACAAAGGCTTCCCTCGGAAGCTTTATACCCGGTAAAAAAGATAAGACATCTTCTTTACTAGGCTCTCTCAAGACTATGGTTTCAAACAATAGTTCTTTACCTAATTTAGCTTTGTCTTTGACGATCGAGACAACCGTGTTTATTTCGCTAAATGAAAGCGGATCTAGCGGATGAGTATTGAGTTTTTCTGATTCTGTTGCTTGTTCTTCTCTATTTTCAACAATCAAAGGACTCTCCCTGTATCTGACTTTCGTGAACATTCCAATTGTTTATGTTGCGCTGGTAATAATAACTTGAATGGGCACCTAATATACGGATTCCTACTATAAAATTTTCCCGAGCACACGATCAGTATAATCATTTGCAAATATTCCCTTCGGATCAAGTTGCCTCCTAGCCTGTTGGAAAATATCCCACTTTGGATAAAGATCTCGAAGAGTATCAAATGTCTGGAAATGCATTTTGCCCCAGTGTGGCCTTCCTCCATATTCCCTCAACATAGTTTCCACGGGAACAAAATATGGTTCAAACTCCTCCCAGCTGCCTACGTGGATGGCAATAGAGGTTGTATCCCTGCCGAAACACATACTCATTGGAATATCGTCACCGGCTATCCATCGCACCTGTATAGGCATCCAAATATTTAGTGTCGACTTGTGAACATAATCAAAGATTCGCTCAATGGCCTCTTTGGCATAAGCTTCGGGAATGAAGTACTCCATCTCAACATTGCTCACCCAAGGGCTTACCTCAAAAGTGAGTACAGAATATGATTTGCCTACATAGTTTTCCTCATATTTATCTCGCGACCTAGCCGGCAGGCGATCCGCAAAGGACGGGACATGTTTTCTTGTTAGCCATTTTGCTCTCCCGGTCACGTTCGCTGAAAACCATGACTCCGTATGGGGTTTAGTCATTTCTTCAACGGTCCTGTTAAATCGCTTCGTATACGCTCGGTCATCATTCGGATAACACAGATACTGAAAGTGGTCGTTATTCCTTATCTCTTGTTCGTGATTCGCTAGAATGGATTCCAATGATTCGACCGTTTTTACAGAATGGAGATTAAAGGCTGGTTCCAGTTGAAGAGTAACCGTGGATAAGATGCCAGCTGAGCCTACACCAATTATGGCGGATTGGAAGATATCCTTATCATGGTCTTTTGAGCATTCTACTATTTCTCCTTCACCAGTTATCACTCTCGCCGCTACAACTTGATTGGAAAGACACCCAAACTTAATTCCGCTTCCATGCGTTCCCGTAGACAGGGCGCCGGCAACAGTTTGATAACCGATATCCCCTAAATTGCTCATCGATAACCCATGTTGCCAAAGTTCGATATTCAGCTCTGAAAGCACCTTGCCTACTTGAACCGTAGCCTGCATATTTTCTTTATCAACATCTACCACTCTGTTATAACGTGAAAGATTAACCTGCACACCTGTCGTTAAAGCGATACCTGTAAATGAATGCCCGGAGCCGACGGCTTTTACTTTTAAGTGGTCGGTGGAGGCCTGTTTTATAGCCTTGATAAGGTCGTTTTCATCGTGCGGATAAACGACCCTTGCGGGAATGCAAGATTGGTTCCTTCCCCAGTTCGTCCACTTAAGTTCTTGTCCGCTCATAACATCTCTCTCCAAGACAGGTGATTTCGTAAATAAAGTTTCATATTGTCAAATTTCCTCCTCAATCTCGATTCTCCGCCTTTCTAAGAGCATCATTCGCGAGCTTTCCCAAAGCCTGATTGCCCGACCTTATAACTCTGTTGAGATCCTCTCTACCGTCCTCACCATCCGTCAGTGCCAACAAAGCCATACCCCTCAAAAATACGGCCTGTATGTCACCTGGCCTGTGCATGAGTGCGGCTTTCGCATCCAGTAGCGCCGATTCGAAATTGGAATTAGCAAGGTAAGCAAAACTTCTACCAATGAGGGTTCCACTCAGTCCTTCATCCAACGATAACGCTCTCGTTGAGTCTATGATTGCACTATCATAATTACCCATCATGAAATAGGCCTCAGCCCTGTTGGCATAGGCTAATGCAAGTTCAGGTTCAAGTCCGATGGCGGCTGTCGCGTCGGACACAGCAGCGTCGTAACGCCCCAGCCCGGTAAGCATATATGCCCTGTTGCTATATGCCATGGCATATAGAGGGTCATACGAAAGGGCTTTTGAGACATCATCCAGTGCTTCCTGACTGCTGCCCATACCATTGGCCGCAAGAGCTCGGGAATTGTAAGCCCGCGCCAGGAGAGATTCTGAAACCTTGCCTTTCAATGAGATAGCTTTATCTGCATCTGTTAAGGCTTTCTCGTAAGAACCCGTTCCCATATAAACGTCTGACCGATTGACAAGGGCTTCGAAATATTCAGGATCCTTTTCCAGGGCCCTCGTGTAGTCGCCAATAGATTCCTTCGCTTGTCCTGATTCCTTATAAGCTAGCCCCCTATTGGTATAAGAGGTGGCTAGAATCTGATTAGGCCCAAAACCATGCCATTTTATATGTGATACCTGTCTATCGAATTCGTTTGCTAAAGTATTGTGTAATTGCATCGCCTTATTTGAGTCATCAATTGCCGAAACCAAGTTACCTGATTGGCGTTGCGCCTGCGACCTGTGTATATACGTCATGGTTTCTAAATAGGCACCAGGGCGCAATTCAAGAACCTTGTCAAAATCAGCGACCGCCCTAACAGGACGTTTCAAATCCATGTATGCGTGGGCTCTTACGAAAAAGGCATTCGGGGAATTTGGGTCTATTTCAATCGCTTTAGTTGCATCTGCGATCGCCCTCTCATGCCTTTCTTCGGGCGATAGTAACCAGTAATTCGTGAGGGCTACTGTAGGTTTCTTCTTTACTGCCATGTTGTGCATTATCTTGAATTGCGAGTGCTCTGAGTGTCCCATATCAACGAGTGCCGATGCCCGGGCGACATATGCGTCATCTAAAGATCGATCGATCTCCAGGGCTTTCGTTGCATCGGCTATAGCCTCTCCATAGGTAAGCACATCCCGAAGATTCACAATGGAGCGGCCTAGTAACGCTGTCGCACTTTCTGGGTTTAGATTCAAAGCCTCTGTGTAGCTTTGTTTGGCTTCTTTAAAATCCCCTCTTTCATAGGAGGATTGGGCCTCGATCATGTAATAATCAAAGTTGCGAACTTCACCGCCGGAACGAGAGCAACTTGGAAGCACAAAAACAACCAAGGTTGCGACCAGGTAGGCGGCTATCAAACCATTGCCAACATCCTTGCCTGTCATCCAATTAGCAAGATTGTCTTTGCTCACAATCTTGTCTCCAATTTATCAGTCCCGAATACGAATTAGATCTGGTTCAAAGGTTGATTAACACTTCCTGGATTATTTTTCTTAAGGAAAGGCTAGTTGCCTCGCAGTCTCGGGTCCAATAAGTCCCGCATTCCATCGCCAAGCATGTTAAAAGCCCATACTGCGAGCGTCAACGCGATACCAGGCCAGATTGCTATCCACGGGGCTCTCTGCATGTAACCAAGTGCGGAGCCACTCAACATTGATCCCCAAGTCGGAAACGGAGGGGGAACACCATAGCCCAAGAAACTAAGTGTTGCTTCCGTAAGGATAAAAGCTCCCAAACTTATTGTCGCCATAACAATCATTGGAGCGAAGGAGTTTGGTAGCAGATGTACCAGGAATATTCTCACGTGGCTTCCACCCATGGCCCTTGCGGCTTCAACATAAGTTGTCTCTTTAAGAGATAAAGTTTCCCCTCTTAGTACCCGGGACATACTGATTCCTCGATCGATCGACAGAATGAAAATAATCTGCCATAAACCTTGGCCAACTACCGCCACAAGGGCAAGGAGGAGTATTAATGTTGGAACGGTCATCCATCCGTCAACGATACGTTGTATGACGATGTCAAATTTTCCGCCGATATAGCCAGAACCCATACCTATAATTACGGAAACGATCAAAAACCCGATCACGCAAGCAAAGCCGACGATCATTGAAACCTGGGCGCCGACGATTATACGGCTGCACTGATCTCATCCTAACTGGTCCGTACCCATAGGGTGTGCCCAGCTATGGCCCAGCAGTGCATCATCATAAACCTGCTCCCTATAGTCGTAGGGGGCAATTTGGAGGGCAAACACCCCAACTACCAGCATCGTGACAACTATTACAAAGCCGAAAGCACTTAGAGGCTTTTCCCTGAAAAGTCTTCTAAGAAACACCAGCCACTGATTCTTTCGTCGAGAGATTAGTTGTTCTGCTATATCGGGGTCGTTATTCATATCTTGTTTACTAATTTAAAGATCACTTGTAATTGATGCTCTTTACTACTGGTACCGTATTCGCGGATTCAGCCACGCATACAATAAATCCACCAGGAGATTAATCAACATAACGAACAAACCCAGCACAAGTATGACTCCTTGAATTACAGGATAATCGCGCTGGTTTATTGCCTTCAACATCAGTGTGCCTACTCCTGGCAACGACCACACTTGCTCAAGAACGATTG
>CAZZBP010000044.1:0-18062 GCA_964652755.1 uncultured Dehalococcoidia bacterium | reverse complement strand
AAATGAGCCGAGGTAGCTCAGTAGGTAGAGCACAGCACTGAAAATGCTGGTGTCGGCAGTTCGATTCTGCCCCTCGGCACACCTACTGTACGAAGGTTCATTGTATGTTGGGCGATGATTTCAAACGGGCGGAAGTGGCTCAGCGGTAGAGCATCTCCTTGCCAAGGAGAAGGTCGCGGGTTCAAATCCCGTCTTCCGCTCCAATTCTTCGAGTGGCCGGTTAATATCAAGCAGGAATTAGTGCGAAGCGTTTGTGCGGTCTGATACTACGCACTCTATATTGAGGCTAAATCTCCGCTAATTCACGTTTCATCTGCGCTAGACCCATGCCTCCGAGGCCCAGAGCCTTTGTGTGCCATTCTCTTAAATTAAAGGAAGGGCCAATTTTTGACTTGGCTGATTCTCTGGCTTCCAACCAGACTCTTTCACCAACTTTGTAACTTATTGCTTGGCCAGGTATGCCCAGATAACGATCCACCTCGCTCTTGACGAAGTCTTTAGGGAAATGGCTACGTTGCTCAATGAAATCTAACCCGAGTTCAGGAGTCCAATTTTCTCCAGGATGGAAGTCAACGTCGTTGGGGATGCAGAGATTTAGGTGCATGCCTATGTCGATGATAACTCTCACGGACCGGAGAGATTGTGCCCGTAACATTCCTAGATAGTAATCAGGGTTATCCAGATATCCCAGCTCACCCATAAGTCTTTCTGCATACAATGCCCACCCCTCACTGTGCCCAGAAGTACCTCCTAATTGTCGTTGGTATCTAGAGAGTTTATCTTCCAAGAAGACTGAGGTTCCGATCTGGAAATGATGGCCCGGTACTCCTTCGTGATATGCAATTGAAACCTCTCCCCATAGAGGAAACCGGGTTTTACCTCCGGTCGGATACCACGTTCGCCCTGGGCGGCTAAAATCACCTGAAGGGCGAGTGTAGTACATGGCTAAGGCGCCACCTGGGGGGGCGATCATAGCCTCAATTTTGCGAACAGGGTCTGCTATCTCGAAGTGTGTTCCATCTAACTCGTCGATAGTTCTATCCTGGAGCTCTTGCATCCAATGGCGGAACGCATCTTGTCCTTCAATGGATCTTTTGGGATCACTTTCCAGCAACTCCTTTACAGTATCTATGTCTTCCCCTGGAAGGATCTTACCGGCCGTTCTGGCCATTTCTGATTCGACCCACCGAAGTTGTTCCCACCCCCATTCATATGTTTCTAAAAGATCCAGATTTATTCCGTTATACTCTCTTACTGCGATGGAGTATCGATCCTTTCCAACTCCATCAGATTGGTCAGCACAGAGTAGGTATTCACTAGCCAGAAACTCAGAGAATTTTCCGTATGCAGTAGTTGCGGCGTCAATTCCTTTTTGCAGATCAGATTTCACGGTAGCTGATTTTAGTTCAGATGCCTCGTAATCACTCATAAAATTTAGGAAAAATGACGGCTTGTCACTAGAACCGCTCCAAATCCGCGCCTGGTCTGCACAGCCCTTTGTCTGCCTAACTGTAGAAACTAGATCTCGTCGGGCACCCTCTCGCAGGGTTTCTTCGTATCCAGATAATGCCTCTGGGACATTTGAAAGGCGTGTGGCAATGTTTGACCATTCCTCTAAAGACACTTTTGGCATGTGGTCAAACACCATGCGAATGCTGTGCATAGGGCTGTGAAGTATATTCAATCGTCGGAAATGTTCGCCGCGATCGTGGGATTCCAAGTCCGCTTTAATATCTTCTACCATAACTTCTTTTGCTCTACGGTCACTATCGTTTTCTAGTGGCGCGACATTTAACTCATTGAGAGTGTTACGAGCAAGTTGTGCGTTGGCCTCTGCACCTGCAGGGGAGAAATCTCCCAGAGTAGTCTCGTGTCCTGGAACTCCTAAAGAAGTCGCTGCGATTGGATTCAGCGCTGCGATCCCGTCCACGAACTCGTTTGATATGTCATAGACTCGTGTCATCAGTTCTCCTTAGCAAATGTCTTCAGCTATTGCATACCTCGACGCGTAAACACTCTGCAATAGTCAACCCGAGATCATGATGGCGCGGGACAGATATAGTTGGATTAGGGTGCTTTGAGTTTAGACCGGTTTGAACTTTGTTAGCGTGTAATCGGGACTAACATCTTCGAATATGGCAGTAACTTTCATGTCCACGTAGACATCCTCCGGATCGCATTCCACTATGGTTGAAGGGATCTTTGGCCCTTCATCAAGCTCAATGATTGCGTATATATGGCCATGTTCTGATTGGAAAGATGGATGAACTGCCTGTCGCACTCTCGTATATGTGTAGATTTTTCCCTTACCCGAAACTTCCTTCCAAGAAAGGTCCATGGAGGTGCAGTTAGGACATGCCTCACGTGGATAAAAGAAAATTTGAGCGCAGTCATTACATACCGGCATGATGAGTTCATGCCTTTTCGTAGCTTCCCAGAATGGTCTCGACAACTTTTCATGGAAAGGCATTGGCAGAGGTTTATCGTAAGCGGAAGACATATAGTCACCTCGATTACCGTTTTAGGGTTAGAGTGTGTCCTCGGACCCGAGGACCAGCGAGCACATCTCACTCGCTGTGCCACCTCAACCATTCACCAAACAAAGATCGTTTTTTTGCACTTGTCTGCTCCCCGCCTTTTCCATAACTTGGCGGGCGCCTTCAATAACATGACGGAATCCGCCGGCTAGTCCTGGTTGACCTCCAGAGAGCTGACCGCCGTCGGTGTTGACAGGAAACTCACCTTTGTAGGTTGTGTCAGTGGCCTCATAAAAGGGACCGACCTCCCCTTTTTCCACCAGCCCAGCATCTTCGAGGCACACGGCCGCGAGGATCGTATATCAATCGTAAAATTCAGCGAACTCAATATCGCTGGGGTTGTAGCCTGCCATCTGGAGTGCTCGTCTCGAAGATTCCACAGTTGGCGTTTCAGTGAACTTTTCCCTCTGCCAGATGTTTGCTTCTCCTTGCTGGAGGCCTACGCCGAGAATATAAGCCGGTTTATTTTTCATTGTCTTGGCGCGTTCTGGGGAGGTAATCACGAGTGCCGCTGCGCCATCGCAGGGCATTACTGATTCGAGAAGTTTCAATGGCTCGTTTATGTAACGTGAATTAAGTACATCTTCTCTTGTGGCGGGTTGTCCATGGAAAACTGCGTTTACATTCTCCATGGCATTAAATCTTTGGTCCGTTGCCATCTTTGCAAGTTGCTCTTCAGTTGTTCCGTACTCGTGCATATGTCGCCTGTATATGAGCCCGTAACCTGTGTTAGCTCCAGGTGCCATACCGTACGGTTCCTCCCATTCTGAACGAACGCTTGGCCCAGGGGTGCCGCGACCGGCTATGCGACCCTGTCTGGTGGCATCCTCCCGGGAATTGCCCATAACGACCAGGACTGTTGAACAGATACCGCTATTTATTGCAGACGCTGCAACCATGGTAGCCGTAGCACCACTCGCGCCCTGCATGGATACCCCCGTTGCGAAGTTGGGTTTAATGCCTATGTATTCCGCTGTAGCCGGCGGCGCTGCCACGCCGGCTGTCACTAGTCCGTCGATGTCATCCTTTGTTAGACCGGCATCTCTTATCGCAAGTCCTGCTGCTTCCGCGCACAATCCGTATAGAGACCTACCTTCGTGTACACGCCTCGTAGGCACCTCTCCGATACCCACAATAGCAGCTTTTCCTCTAAGGCTCATAACGTCAACTCCGTTCCGAAGGTCCTAAACACGGTCGCAAATTTAATCTTCTAAACTAAGACACCATTTTCACAGTGCACTTAGTCGTTCACAGCAATTCCAACGCGGTCAATATGTCGGGCGGATATTACTACAGCTGAGCCAAAGGGGAAAGTCAAGAAGGTCCAGTCGAGATTTATCGTGTCATCAGTGGTTCCAGTACAAATTCCCAGCACTCAGTGAACCACTTTAACGAACTCCAGAATTGCTCTAGCCAATCCCTTCTCCCTGCCGGAGTAACTATGATTTGCACCTTTAACAACTTTTAAGGAAAGTTTTTTTAGAGAACCGAAATTGCCCTTTTCGATAGTTCTCATTGCGAGACCGCATGCCGGCAGTTCATGGTCGCCGCCCAATTCAGTTTCTAGTTCACCGAATGTAAAAAGGATCGGGACGTCGATGGTTTTAGCATGAACACTTATTTGATATCTATTATCAGGATTAAAGCAGTCGATAAATGCTTTCGCTGTCCATGTTGAACTCCAGGGAATACCCGGCGTCAATAATGTGTCTGGCCTCCCAGAAGATACCTCTGACATCGCATGTTCAAAGGCAAAAGTGAAGTCGTCTCAGTGGAGTTCTCGCAATAAGTTGTGGTTGAATTTCCCAGGGGATACAGCCACAACTGCCTTTGCCTCTGGGAAATCGCCGACCGCCTGTGAATAAATGGCTCTGACTGCTCCGCCGCTATGACCTCCTATCGCAACAGAGTGATGTCCCCTGTCCTTCAGTAGGGAGATCCAGGCTTCGTAGTCAATCGGAGCCTCGGAGACTGATTCGAAAGCGTAGCCTTTTGGTAGGCCTCCATGGGCTCCATGTGAAATGATGTCGTGACCTCTTCTGTTTGCTGAAAGAAAAGTTATCCCATTTTTTGCCAAAGTCTCGCCTAAGTACAGATAGAGAGGTGAGTAAAAATTGCCTCCATCTCCATGGAGAAATATCACCGCTGAAATTGCTTCCTTCGATAGTTTCTTAATAGGCACCGGCAAGCGGAATGCCGTCGGAGGTTACTTTGTGTACGATTTCGACTTTCAAGGCTTATTTAATTCGGGTTCTAACTTTCTTCTGGTATATTTGATACGTGTCCAACGGCAATCAACCTGGGGCCTGCATGAGTGCCTATCACTGGCCCGACTCTGGAGATAAGTGGGCGCTTTCCTTCGGGGAGTATGTCAATCAACTTATCTGCAATTACGTGAGCTTCATCATCTTCTGTGCTATACATGATTGCTATGTCTTCAGCTCTACCAAGAGCCCTGACAGCCTTTTCGAGCTCTGCCATTCCAGCACTTCTGGACCGCGCTTTGGAATATGGCTCAACTACTCCGTTAGCGAGCATGAGTAACGGTCGGATCTTCAATAGGCTCCCTAACATAGATTGAGCTCTTCCGATGCGTCCTCCTTTCGCAAGAAACTCTAGCGTATCAAATAAAGCATAAAAATTGCTTCTAGCAGATATGGACTTAGCCGCTCCGACTGCGTCTTCGGCGGACCCTCCCTTGCTTACTACTTTAGCTGCAGCTATAGCTGCAAAGCCCACCGTAAAGGTTACTTGCTCTGTATCTACTAGATGTATCTTTATTTTGCCCTTGAGATGTTTTGATGCTTGTTCTGCAGAGTTATAAGTTCCACTTAGTTTGGACGATAAGTGAACGGACACTACTTCATCACCTTCTTCACATATTCGTTCGTATGCCTCAACGAATTCTCCCATTGAAGGTTGAGAAGTAGACGGGAACTCGTCTCCGTTGATTAATTTGTCAAAAAATTGATCGGTAGTTATATCTATCCCATCCTTAAATGTGGAATCTCCGAAATGAACGTTAAGAGGAACAACCTCAATGCCGTACTCTGTTGCCATAGTTAAGGGTAGATCAGACGTGCTATCCGTGACGATTCTGACTGCCATGGAAATACCTCCTTATGGTATCGCTACTACTTACGCCCAACTCCAAGAACGTAGAGAGAAAACGAAAACAGATAAAATAAGTTAGGCTAAGCGGCTCATTTATTCTAACCCAATGAACTAGCACTAAGTAGGGATCAGTTAGTAAATGAACTGGGCGACACAAAACATGATCCTGTCTGATTGGTCAGTTTCTTACCGGAATGGAGCTAGTCCTTATGCCTGCGGACTTAAGTTGGTCATGACTATTTCATTAAATTAGGGTTTGGGTGTTTTGTAATCATGAAGCAACCTTCATATCGGAATCTTTTGGAAACCCGGGTTACACCGATATCGGAAGTGTGAATGAGTAGTTAAGTCTTTGTCATTGCCAATCCAATAGCCGGAAACGGTAAGGTCGGGGAGTTTTCTCACAAGCTTCTTGAAGCACTCTCCCGATTGCAAGTCACTGCCACTCTCAAAACGACATCCTCGTCTGGAGAATCAGAGGAACTAGCTCGACTTGCAGTAGCTGAAGGATCAGATGTAATTGTCGCCTGTGGTGGGGCTGGAACAGTCCACGAAATTATTAATGGCATAAGTCCTTGCCCAGGTTCAATGGAAACTCCTGTGCTAGCCGTTTTACCGGTTGGGCGATGTAACGATTTCTCCACATCTATTTCCCTGCCTGATTCCCCCATTAAGCTTGCGAGGGCAATTAAAACTGGTAATACCAAGAAGATAGATCTGGGTAAAGTAGGGGAAAGGTTTTTTGCCACTGTGGCTACTTTAGGGTTCGATAGCGAAGTGGCAGAATATGTTGACTTCGGTTCCTCTCCCTTTTTTTAGTGGAGTTTTGTCTTATCTTTATGGTTTGTTGATCAAGCTGCCCAGTTATCAGTTTCCAGAGATCAGAATTAGAACAAATTTATCTATTTTCCAGGGAAGGATACTTTTATCAGCAGCGGGAAATACCGATCGGTACGGGGGAGGGTTCCTTATATGCCCTGGGGCAAGAGTTGACGATGGGTTATTGAACCTTTGTATAGTGAGGCAGATTCCCAGGCTGCAAGTGCTTAAAGTGTTACCAAAAGTTTTTTATGGCCAACATGTTTCACATCCAAGAGTTTCCATGGAGACTTTTTCCAATATGTCTGTTGCTCTCCTGCCAACGGACCAACAGGAACATCTCAGGATTTGGGTATGGGCGGATGGAGAACGTGCTGCACTCCCTAGTGCAGAAGTAGAGACTACATTCGAAGTGATCGCCAATGCTATTTCTGTGGTAGTAACTTAAAGATTGAAATCATTTGATCTCAATCTCGATGAAAGCAACAGGAGATTCCGATCGATTGATCACATTATGCTCAGCTCCCGAATACCGGAAATATGGAACTCCCAATGATATGTTGTTTGACGTTTCGATGCCGTTTCGGTCCACTATTGTGAGAGTCCCTGTGCTAACCGGTACCACTGTGTAGTCGAATTCGTGCTTGTGCCAGCCTGTCTCTTCCCCAACTGCAAATCGCCATTCAGTAACCCGTACTCTCTCGTTGTCCTCAAAAATTGTAGCTGTCGCATCCATGTTACCTTTTATAACTCCTGTGTCCATTTGTGGTAGATTTCTTTGCCTTCTCTAAAAAGGGATTCGACCTCCGATCGGTTTCTGTTTGTGTAGAACCGACCCTTTTGACGTACCCATTCAATTGATATGTCTATCTGATCAACAAATAGGCGGTATGCCTCTACGGACTCTGGCGATCGCTTACCCGTTTTTACATAAATAGGACTTGTATCAGCAAATTGAGGGTGTAGATGGCTATCTCGAGTGCGGCTGAATAGGCGAGCAGCTATCTAACCATCATTAGTTTCTGTGTCGATTATTTTGACTGCGATTTTGTCCATAACGAATCCCTAAACTCTTTTCGGCCCGCTCGGCCAGATTATATTACCGACAGCATAATAGGTGACCGCAAGTCTGAAATATGATTTTGAGAATCTTCATTAACGTCGCCTGTATAATTGTGAGGTAGCCGATTAGGCGACGTTAATGAAGTGAAAAATATTTTATCCAATCGAGTGTTGATATTAAGGGGTGAATATAATGATTTTTAGTGAGTTTTTAGAAAAATGCAGGTCAGACGATCTTGCCCACGCTCTTCGTGGACTGGGCCTTCCGTTGACGGGTAACAAGCCGGATAGGATCGCAAGGATAGTTGACCATTATGAAGGAGGTACTTCGACGAAAGAAATTCTGTCTGCGTTTCGAGTTGAAGACGTCCGGCGAGCCGCCAAGGCAGTTGGTATAGAAGGAGCCTGATTCATTTCTAACTGAGCTGTCAGGGTACATTCTCAGAGATGGAAGGCGATGATATCTACGAAATAATTCGCTACTTTGGTGAGCAAAAAAAGATTTTATATGTACACTTTCGAAATGTTTCGGGACAGGTACCGAAGTTTCACGAAGAATTTGTTAACACCGGCTACGTCGATATGTGTAAAGCAATGAAGATCTATCACAAAGTTGGATTTGACCGATTTTTCATTGATGACCATGTGCCCAATACCTACCAAGATACCGAAGGGGGGGCACAGAGAGTACGTGCGTTTGCCAACGGTTATATTCAGGGCCTTGAAGAAGCGGTGCCCAAAGGTGCCTGACTTATAAATACGTACTGAAGATCCAAATTGTTCTCGTTATTGATGCCGCTTTCACTTAAAACAGCAATAAAAAAGATAAAAACAGCAATTATGTGAATGCCATTTCATATGTGTTTTTTAACTACCTGTGTCGCGATTGTAAATGCAATAAAAACTCTATATTATGCAATAATATGGGAAGACCTTTTTATAATCATGAAAAAATGTCTCGTGCCCTAGAACTCCACGTCCTAGGTTTAGGGCTGACCGAAATCCGGGAAATGGTTTCTAAGGGACAGGCGTCTCCGAGTCTAAGAACAATCGGCTATTGGATAAAACGGTTTCGTACTTTGTCTTCTCGGGAATTGATCCTAGATCAAACTATTGAATGGCACTTGCTCGATACCTACGGGTTGCCCTGGGAAGCTTCAGGATTGATACGACGACTGTCCGGTAAGGGGTTACCTTCCAAAAGGAGAGCCAGCTGGTGGTGGCGATTAAATATTGCTAAACCAGAGTTGTCGGATGACGAACTACTCGACATGGCCGATACATGCGTTGTCTATCAACATATGAATTTACTTGGGACAGGGATGCCAGATTGGTCGAAGGTGTGGGATGCGATAAGAAAGGATGGGAACGGGAAAGATGAAAGCGTCGTGCAGTACTACTGTCTACCCGGAAAATATGCCCTTTGTGAATTTTCCTCTGAAGTCGTATTGCCAGACTGGATAGGTGGAAGCGGATTTATTTCCATAACACAAATTCAGGGTCAAATTTCCGTTATATGCGAGGAAGATCCAATTCCCAGCGATGATGTTATTCAGGGCATCAAGATCGTTAGAGGATGGTATTGCATAAGATCGGATTCTGATAAATGGCCTTGTATAGGAGGTACTAAAAATTTGGTCGTATCTACTGGTAATAGTGTTTACATACTTTTACAGGCGCGTGATAGAGAACATGTAAGGGAAATCTTAAGCAATGCCGAGATTGTTTTCTCCAGTTAATAGTCTTGATCAAATAATCAACATGATAGCAAGCGTTATTGAAGCAAACGTTATGACCGTAGGCAATAATGCATGTGGGAATTTTTTATTGTTCATGCAAAGGCGAAAATTCAATATGGCTAAAATCAGAGCAGGAACAGTGCCAACTAGTGCAATGAAGGATATTTCATTACGAGACACGATAGCGGGTGTGAGGTAGAGGACAGCCGTTCCTAATTCGAACCAACCGATCGTCCGTATATATGGCAATGAAACGCTGGATACCCAACGATAACGAAAATGCGCTTCTTTTTCTGGTGTTAATGCCTTTTTCGTTCCCATCCCGATCAAAGTGATCCCAAGCAAAGCGCATATAGGCCAAGCGTACCAATCCATCTCGAACATATGACTTAACTATATGGTCCTCCGAAATCGGGTTGATAAAAACAGCTATAAATAAAGTCTTGTACTTACTCAGTCTCCGATTTCTGGTTTTTCACCTCTGGGTTCCCTGGAGAATCAATATTTTCGGGCTCGACTTCATATTTTTCAGAATTTTGATCTTCAGATGAACCTGGCAGCGAAGTTCTTTCGGCTATGTGGCTTATGAAGTCTACATAGTTGGCCATATAGCCTAAACGGGCCATTCGTTTATCGTCAAAGATAATTCCTATTTCCGCATAACCTAAAGTTCTCCCGAAATATCCGAATTTAGGGTCAAGTTGAACCATAGTGTCGAACTTGAGTCTGAATGTGCGTCTTTTCTGTATGATCGGTAATCCGACCATAGTTAGATAAAGTGCATCTTCAGACAGATAATAGGTTGTTTGTCGCCATCTTAGATAACGTGGTGCTGCTATTCCTATTGCAAGTAAAAGAGGTATAAATCCCATTGTTAAAAAATCAAAGAAAACTACAATGGACAACCCGCCAATCCATAACGAAGAAGGCATAAGCCATGCCCACTGAGATTGCCGATACAAAATAACGTCCTCGGGAACTGATTCAACTTCAATCGAATTTACGGGCGTAGTTTCATCTCGTCCTGAATTACCGTTCTTGGGAGTATCTTGGTTGTGGTTCAACTCTTCGTCCAATTCGCCATTTGATGACTTATTCCTCAAGGGATCCGACTGCCGGTTCTTATCTTCGTCATTCACGTTAACCCCGCGACTTTATTAAGTTTGCATACCTATTAATGAATTGGCTCCGCAGGCTGGATTCGAACCAGCGACCGATCGGTTAACAGCCGATTGCTCTACCACTGAGCTACTGCGGAACGTTACTCTGGGCCTGACAGCAATATGGGTTCTTTTTACCTGGTAACCGATTGCTGTATCTGGCTAATTGTCCTGAACCCCTTACCATCCAGCGGTTGTTTATGTTGCTAATTGTCTGGTACAGGTGGCGCCTAGTCAAGGAAAATGGACAGGTTGCGTTACTTCGGAAGGCATAGCAGGGTTCCTATATGGTACAAGTAGAAAGAGGCGTTAACTTTGAGGGCGCTAAAGGGTTTTAAAAGGAATTCATTCTTCGTTTACTCAGCTGTGATGCTGTGTGGGGGCTACACTGGGATTTATATTAAATGAATCACTGTCAAGTGCGAAAAATAGCGCCACTTGCTCATCTAGAAGCCCAGATTCTTAGAGATCCGGTTCAAAGAGAAGAGGTTAATGTTTATTTCAATCTTGAAACTACTCCAGTAGCGCAAACGGAGTTGTCCTACAATGGAAGGATTACATGATTAGATCAAGTTTCAGGTCTGAAAAGGATATACCGCCTGTTGCCCTGGAAATGCAAAGAGAATTGTTTGACCTGACTGAGGAGAATTGGCGAGAAATCAATGAACGTTTGACCCCTGAGAAAATGGTTGAATAGACTACGCCGGGTTCTGCAAGTATGAAATCAGATTTAAGGAAATTTGTCGTTGGACAAAGAGTAGCAAGAATGGCGTCAGTCGATACCGATGGACGTCCTTATATTGTTCCGATTTGCTTTGTTTTGGATGGGAGTTCCGTAGTCTACAGTGCAATTGACTTGAAGCCAAAGAGTGTAGACACTGGAAATCTAAGGCGTGTTAAGAACATAGCTAACAATCCGTCAGTATCGTTATTATTAGACAGATACACGGAGGATTGGGAACAGCTAGGGTTTGTTATCCTTCATGGGACTGCGAAAGTTTTATCTCAAGGAGCTGAACGAAATAGAGCCGAGGATTTGCTCAGGAACAAATACTCCCAGTATGAGAAACTTCTTCAGCCTGGCGCCCCAATGATCATGATCAATGTGGATAGGTTCACATCTTGGGGTAACTTAGCGGAAATTTCTGACTAAATAAAACCGATGTTTGATGGTTCGACGGCGTTAGCCGTAGAGATTAGAATAGATCTCTAAGATCGGCTAAGAAAACCATACGCCTGAGAATACGCCTCTTTCAGGCGCCGCCGCCATAAGCGATGCCATTTCGCTAAAAACTCCTTGGACAACTGGAGACGCCGTTTCTGCTGCTGCGGTGCTTTCGTACACTCCGATGACCGTTAACTCGTTATCGCCGGTTGCAGCTACCGCGAACCCTGTCATCCCTTCGATGGTCGATACAAGATGCGATTGTGTGTCGATGAATTTGTATGCCTCCTCCATCCTACCAGGTTGAATGCTTGCCACTGTCATAGATATTCCAGCCATCAATAGCCTCCACAGAACTGCGTATTATTTGAAATTACAGATAAGGACGGGTCATATGGTGCAGGATACCATGCTAGCGGATTTCCGTGTTTGACAGAGTGAACTTCGGGGTGATCAGACGAGACCGCATATTACAGCAACCTTGATGTTTTGTGCTCGGCGGAATGAATTACCGAACCTCCTGACAATTTGGTCAAATGACGTGCACTGTGTGGCCACTTGCAACATACATAGACACCATATATGTTTGTTGGTCTGATAGGGGCTTGAGGTATTAGATAAGGGAGAAAATTTATATGACAACAGCCACAAAGTGGAGTATGAGCGGAACATATTTTGAATCATGTGATTGCGAGATAGCATGTCCGTGTATTTTTCTTAGTGCTCCATCAACGGAAGGAGGGGATTGTAACGTCTTAATTGTCTGGGGTATTGAGAGTGGAAGTTTCGGTGACACTGACCTCTCTGGGTTGAACGTAGCCATGGCTGCCCATGCTCCTGGCCTTATGACAGATGGAAATTGGAAAGTTGCTTTGTACTTGGATGAGGGTGCGAACGAGTCCCAACAAGCTGCGTTGACTCAGGTCTTTGGTGGGCAGGTAGGTGGGGTATTTGAGATTTTCGCAGGATTCATCAGTGAAATACTTGGAGTCAGTTCTGCCTCAATTGAATACAAATCCGAGGGTAAAAGTCGTAGCGTGACCGTAGGAAACATAGCTGAAGTGTCTATTGAAGCTATCGAAGGATTGGAAGGTTCAGATGTGACCGTGTCCGGCAACCCACTGGGAGTAGTTCCGGGAGTTCCACTGATTGTATCCAGGTCAAGTGTTAACACATTTGAAGACCATGGTATGAAGTGGAATGTCTCGGGAAAGAACGGTTACTACTCGGCATTTAGCTATGAAGGTTAAGCCTAGTAGTTTCTGATACTAAAAAGATATTGAAATCAAAACGGATGTGAAAAATGGCGCATTTCCTGATTGTTGGATCTTATACAAGTGAGGCTTGGGCGGCGCAAATAAAGAATCCTCGAAACCGGGTGGAAGCTATTAGACCCATGATAGAGGAGCATGGAGGGAGAATTGAGACTGCATATTATGCATTTGGCGATTACGATATCTTCGTAATATTGGAATTCCCTGACAATGTTAGCGCTGCCGCAATCTCTATTGCAGTCGGTTCAAGTGGGGCGTTCAGTTCTTTTAAGACCGTTCCTTTACTGACTATGGAAGAGGGTTTGGAAGCCATAACTAGGGCGGGAGGAGCTAACTACACGACTCCCGGAAACTAGCTTGTAATTAGGGATGTCGCAGATACGTCTATCCGAAATCCCATAAGATCGTGGCTTGAATAAGCTGAAGCCTGCTTGTAAGGGACAAAGACCCAACGGAATGGAGGGGTCTCTGTCTCAGTGTTTATACAAATATGCTTTAGGTAACACTAGCCCGCTCCTCTGATGTCGCGATCTTGAATATAGTCCAGTGACTCAGTTGAGCAATGTCTCTAGCTATACTGTCCTGTAGTAACACATCGAAGTGAACGAAGTGGTGTGCCTTACGCTCGTAGGCCTCTACTATATGGGCTCCTCCAATCACTTTAGTTCCTGACGGGATGACAGCGTGGTGTTGAATCCGGCTTCTTGTGTGCATCGAGATGGGTACATCGAAATTATGACGCATTAATTGCTCGGCCCAACCTGCGGTCCATGACGGATGAGCGATAGGATCCTCATTAGTAGGCCCGCCAACGAAAAGCGGATTATTGGTGAGCTGCTTTGTGGTCGTAAACTCGGTTGACACTTCCTCAGTGAATTCACCCTGCATAGCACACCAGTCTGAGTCTGTTTCCACAGTTTCTAAGGACAAAATACCTTTATTATTTACCAGGGTGGGTTGCATATTCACTGGTCTCACAAAGTCACTAGACCATGGGGCTGTTCCTAGACCAATCTTACCTGTGACACTTACTACATCAGCTTGGTTCACCATATCCACGGTCCAAGATTCCGCCGGAGAATCGGGGTCTCTAATGGCTCGGACGTTCAGAATGTCTCCCGGAAACGTTGGTTGCCTGAAAGAGTATTCTGCCCAACCGTTACTTAGCCAGCTATTTCCAAGAGCCTCCAAGATGGTTTCCGTTGCCCAACCCCATACTGTGACACCACCAACCAGTGGCCCAGCAAATCCATAAGCTTTTGCTACTTCAGTTGAATGGATAGGGTTTGATATGTCAGGGCTATCCTCGTTACCTAGGTAAGCTTTCACAACGTTTTCGATAATCTCAGGTGCCATTTCTGTACCCTCCTCAACTTCTTAAGAGCCCGTAAACTTTCTCGGGCTCCACTAGAACTATGACCGCATGCTGTTCCACCATCGCCTCGTCGTATTCATCCCAATTGGGATGAGGTGAGTCGCTACATGCCATGTAGAGCTCACGTAGTAGAGGCCTCATCTTGGATTCATTTGTGTTGTT
This sequence comes from uncultured Dehalococcoidia bacterium, assembly GCA_964652755.1. Taxonomy (GTDB): domain Bacteria; phylum Chloroflexota; class Dehalococcoidia; order Lucifugimonadales; family UBA826; genus UBA11795. The sequence continues at coordinate 3,655 of CAZZBP010000044.1, read as the reverse complement.
GTAGTCTAGTAACTCTGCCTTTCCTTCAATCACCACATATTCTCCCCAGTTATCGGTGACCGCAAGGATGGTACAGAGCGGATTACGTCTGAGATTGATGATTTTTTGAGATTTGGGATATACCGATACAAATGCTGCCTTATTCTGGAACACTCCGCATACGACGATACTGGAGTGAGTTGCGCCATTAGGACGCTGAGTGCCAATCACTCCTCTGTGATTGGTTTCTAGGAATGGAATCGCTGCGCTAAAATTCATAACGTGCTTATCCCTGATGTATTTGTACTTTTATAGATCCTGAGGTTTTATCATATGCTTTATTAAATCCCACTTGTATTTCGTCTAGGCCGTAAGTGTGCGTAACTATCTCGTTAAGAACAAAATCCTCGTTCTCAAACATTCCTATCGCTTGTTCGAAGTCATGTGTTCCATCTAGTATTCCGTAACAGATTGATCCTTGTACGTTTTGTTCTTTAAGTACAGGTTTTGTCCAGTCAACTGCCTGATCACCGTAAAACACTCCTAGAATTACGATTCGTCCTTGTCTCCGAGTGACTTCGAACGACTGAACCAAGGTGTCATTCTTAGTTCCTCCTACGGTTTCTATAGTTAGGTCTGCTCCTCTACCATCTGTTGCATCTAGATCCATTTGTTCGAATTCGCCGCCCTCAGGATTGGCGGCATAGTCTGCGCCCAGTTTTTTCGCCATTTCCGACTGTTGAGCGTGTCTCGATGTAACAAATATTTTCCCAGCCCCGAGCTGACGTGCAGCCGCAACCGCCGTAAGACCAATGGTCCCGGAGCCAAGCACAGCTACGGTTTCGCTACCTTTTAGGCCACCTATTCGAACTCCGTGAACCGACACAGCCAGAGGTTCCACTAGTGCTCCTTCTGCCCAGCTCATACCATCACCCAATTGGTAGCAACCTTCTACCTTTCTTGTTATATATTCGGCAAAACCGCCGCTTGTGGAACCACTTCTGTTGGGGCAATGTATGTATTGGCCCTGCCGGCAGTACCAGCAGGCTCCGCACGCGCGCCCACTCCCGAGAACCTCTATTGCCACTCGTTGTCCTAAAACACCCTTATCCACTCCTAGGCCTATCCCGACTATTTCACCGGCGACTTCGTGCCCAGCGGGATGCTGATCAGCAGATGTCTTCGCTTTGTTCATGTTCAGGTCAGAACCACATATTCCTGTAGCTTTAATTTGCACTACTACTTCGCCGGGACCAGCTATAGGAGTCGGGTAATTATTTATCGCCATTTTTCCGTTGCCATCATAGAATGCTGCTTTCATCCGATCTTCCTTTCAGGGTATTTGTAGGTTTTAAGACCTATTAGTTTCTAATTGCTGAATGCATTTATGCCCATCCGAAACAGAAAGAAAAATATTAAAAAAATGATAGTCAATGGGATCATGCATCCAAGACAGCCTGTTTGCCATCGTATTTGGAACGATCCTGTCTTTCCGTCTAGATTGTGTCGCCTAAATTGGGTATTTGCTTCTGAAATAGACTGACGTGACTCACTATCTATAATCTCTCCTTGCAAGGGGATCGGTTTCGCATCTTGTTTATCTTCAACCGGATTTTCGCATGGGGTATCGTTAACTTCTTTTCCCATTTTTCATCTTCAACTATTACAAGTGAAGCCTTTATTAACTGAGATACTTCCCTGATCCAAGAGAGTGTCAATCTTAGTTTTCGTATATCCGAGGTCATTCGAAAGTATAGAAAATGTATGTTCGCCTAGTAATGGAGCACGTGTTGCACTCCAAGGAGTACCACTGAACTTGTAGGGGGTGCCGACATATCTAAATGTGACTCCGTCTCCGAACTCCGAATGTTCGATATCCGGGAACATATCTCTGTCAATAGCAAAGTGCGGATCTTCAAGATTCTCTTCTGGAGATCTAACGGTTCCCCACGGAAATTTTAGTGCTTGAGCTCCGCGATATATTTCTTCTGCCGTATGGGCGGCTACAAACTTTCTGACTATCTCAAAAGCGTAGTCTGCTTCTTCTGAAGTTCTTGTCCTATGACGAGCCATCTCTTTGAAACGTTCATCTTCTAAATCCTCCGCCATACCCTCAGCAGTCATCCATTTCACAAGCGATAGCCATGAGTTTAAGTTGTTAAATAATTGGAATACGATAATGTACTTTTCGTCTGATGTCTTGCAAAGGGTTTTGGGGGTTGGTACGGCTCCGTGATGTCTTCCCGTTTGTCTGAAGACGACCTTGTCTTGGTATAGGTAAGTAGGGAGAGCGGCCTCTGTCGTAGAAGAACAGGCTTCATGTGCGGAGGCGTCTATGTACTGGCCTTTGCCCGTAAAGTCTCTGTGTATCAAGGCTGAAAGAGTTCCAATCAACCCGTAATGTGAGGCAATTTTGTTGCCGTGATCCCCACTAGGTCGAATAGGAGGAGTATTTGGAACGTCGTCATATCCACAGGAGTGCATTATTCCGCCCATCGCTAAGGAAATAATGTCGGATGATTTGTAGTCCCGATAAGGACCATCTTGCCCAAATCCAGTAAGGGAAGTCATAACCAAACCAGGGTTTAGCGAAGATAGCATCTCAAAACCTAATCCAAGGGAAGGAAGATAGCCCGGAGGGAAGTCTTCAATCAAAACATCAGCTGAGGATACTATATCCGTCACGATGTCCTTGCCTTCCTTGGACTCTATATCGACGCTCAGGCTTTCTTTTGAAGTATTGTGTGCCCAGAAGAACAGGCTCATGTTGTGATGTGGATCATCATCCTTGTAGGGTCCCACAAGGCGTTCTGCGACACCTGATGTTGGCTCAACTTTAATAATTCTTGCCCCCATGTCTCCCATCAACTTACCCATTAGGTGACCCCTTTCTCCACACAGTTCTAAAACCGTGATTCCGGTGAGAGCACTCTTAACTGTAGTCATGCAATCCCTTCCTCGTAGAATTTACCTAGCTCTTCTTCTCCTACGCCAAGAAGTTTCGTGTAAATCTCGGGGGAATGCTCTCCGAATAGAGGAGAAGGCCTTTTGAGTTTCCAAGGAGTCTCTGACATCTTCATGGGGATCGACTCGACTCGTGTAGTGCCTAGTTCGGCATGCTCAATTTCAGATAGGAAGCGTCGATATTTTAACTGGGGATCTAGATCAGCTCTATCGGGAGGCGTTTGAACAGCACCGGCGGGAACTCCCGCATTCTGAAATATCCCTAATACTTCGTGAGGTGTTCGCAATGTTGTCCAGGATTCGATGTTTTTGTCCAGTTCATCCTGGTTCTTGTACCTAGATGTCATGTCTGAGTACTTTGAGTCCGTAGACCACACTGGATTATTCATCGCTCCTATCAAGGCCCGCCATTCTTCTTCACATGTTACGCTTATCACACACCAGCGATCATCTCCTTTGCACCTATAGCTGTTATGTGGAGCAACCCTTCTGTCAGGGGACCTGTTTCCAGGGGGCATTCCGTCTCTTCTGAAGGCACGACCATTTACTGTGTAATCAAGCACCGACGTTCCTGTCATGCCTATACCGGCTTCCACTTGGGAAAGGTCCAGATGTTGGCCTTCGCCAGTACGATTCCTGTGTAGCAGTGCCATTTGTATCGCTATAGCGCCATAAAATCCTCCTGAGTGGTCCATATACGAAAATCCCCACC
>CAZZBP010000043.1:0-18783 GCA_964652755.1 uncultured Dehalococcoidia bacterium | reverse complement strand
CACCAGGGGCAACGAGGGGAACGATCAATAATCCTGACGGCGGACATCACGTGTTTGAAAGTATGTTTGACTTTGCACAGATTATCCCTGGGCCGGGATACCCTATAGATGTGGCAAACCTTGTTTTATTCCTAGTGTCTGATGAATCACGATTCATCACCGGAGAGATCATAAATATTGATGGAGGGGTAGCTGCAAAAATCTAACTCCATTAATGCAAAGTCCGCCGAATGATATTTCCACACCAGAGTGGGGAATACTCAATAAGCTCAGACTTCAGTTCTGGAGAAAGACCACACCCCTGCAAGCAATAATACAAATCCGATCAGTCCGATCACCATGATGTCTTCACCCACACCCATCCGATGTCCGGACAGAGTGATACCAGTTGAAACTAGTTCCCCACCGGAAATATCCGCAGCCGCGTTAGTAATTTGCGGAGCCAGAAAAATCTGTCGAATAGCGTCAACACCGTAAGTCAGTGGATTCACCTTTGCGACGATCTGCAGCCACACAGGAACGCCGTCAACAGGGAAAAAGACACCGGCTAGAAACATGAGGGGGAAAACGATAATCTGCATCAGGAATTGAAACCCCTGTTGGGATTGCATCCTTGTGGCCATCAGGATTCCTAAACCCGAAAGTGCCAACGATAGTATCAGCAAAGTTGGCAGTAACTTTAAAACCAGTAAGGGAGTTATGGAGAGGCCAATTATCGGAGCTATGGCTAGCATTATTAATCCTTGCACCAGTGACGTAAGGGATCCCCCCAAAGCTTTACCAAGGATGACCCCTACCCTAGTCAAAGGAGCCACAAGAACTTCCTTTAAGAATCCATGTTCCCGATCAACCACAACTGAAGTACCAGCCAGCAAGGAAGACGTAAGTACTGTCATAGCAACGATTCCTGGGTATATAAAATGAACGAAGTCGCCACCTCCAGCAAGTCTGTCAACAATTCGACTAAATCCTGCACCAAAAACCACAAGAAACATCAACGGAAACATAAGTGATGAAATTATCCTGGTACGATCAGAGACAAAATGCAGCAACTCCCTGAACGCTACAACCCAAATACCACGATAAGTTTCAGTTATCATTTAACGATTCCTCGCCCGCATCGTCTGTCGCATCAAGGCTTGCTCATCAACCTTTTCATCACGAATCTGGCGGCCCGTCACGTGAAGAAACACATCTTCAAGGGTCGGACGCCTAAGCCCGATTGTTCGAATGGTCCCGGCAAACCCTTGAACAAACTGGGGAACGAACTCCTCACCGTTTGTAACGCGAACACTCACGGTCCCGTTAGTCTTAACTGAGGTGAGTGAGTATTTTTCCTTAAGTTCTTTTTCAACAAGGTCATTTTTCTCTGAAGATATCGTGACAGTGTCACCACTAACCTGGCTCTTCAGGGCATTCGGGGTATCCATAGCTGCGATCTTGCCGTTATCGATCACAGCGATACGATCACTATTTTCCGCTTCGTCCATGTAGTGGGTGGTAAGGAATATAGTTAGCCCTTCCTTCTCCCGAAGTCCTAGTATGTATTCCCAGATCCGGTTACGCGTCTGTGGATCAAGCCCAAGGGTAGGCTCATCAAGGAACAGCACTTTAGGGAGATGGACGAGACCACGTGCAATTTCAAGGCGTCGCTTCATACCCCCCGAATACGTACGAATCTTATCCTTGCGACGGTCCCATAGTTCCATCAGGGTGAGCAATTCCTTGGTTCTACACTTCCTTAGATCCGAACTCACCCCATAGGCAAGCGCATGAAACAATATATTCTGCTCAGCAGTCAGGTGATCATCTAAAGTCGTTTCTTGAAATACGAGACCGATCGACCTCCTAACAGCATTTTTCTGCTTTCTGATGTCCGAACCTGCAACCGTTGCCCCGCCTGAAGTTGGTCGAAGAAGAGTGCACAGCATATTAATGGTTGTAGTTTTACCAGCACCATTCGGTCCAAGAAATCCGAAAACCTCCCCTTCTTCTACCTTAAACGAAACGTCTTTTACGGCATCAAAATCACCAAAGCGTTTCCCAAGGTGATTTACTTGAATAATTGGCATAAGTGACTGCTCAGTATTCGTTCCATTTCGGTTAAGTCGAGTGCAAATTGCGTCGCTTTGGTGGTTAATGTTATAAGTTATCAAAGCTTGAACAAAGGAGTGACACTAATATAGCCAAGTATTTACTGCAGGCATCCTATTTAGTTGACGGGGTAAACGGCCTCCTCAAGGAAGGCGGAACATCCAGAAAAGCCACTGTCAAAAAGCTAACAGAATCTATGGGAGGATATCTGGAAGTTTTTTACTATGGATTTGGCGATAACGACGTCTGCTCTATCGTAGATGTGCCTGATGAGGCCGCAATGATAGCTCTAGCTTGAAAACGGCCGTTCTCGTAGAGCCTGAAGTGATAGACGAAGCAAGTACCAAGGCGATAAATTACCGATCCCTAGGGCAGTAATTTCCAATGGTGAAATGTCACCCACAATTATCTGATACCACGCAATCACAGCTTTCCGATAACAGAAGAACATTTCCGCTGTGATACCTGTTCTAGATTTAAGGATACCAAGGTCAGGCTATTTATAGGCGCATTGGCAGGAGCGCATTCTATATTTCATTGGGTGGTACAGGGTTTCGTTGTCGTGCTATCCGAAGTGCGAAGTCATTTTGCTTTGACCGGTATAGAGATTGTCTTCATAAGCTACAAAGTGAGTTAACTGGACCCGGTAGACTTGTATATAGGTCGTCCTTTTCAAAACACAGCTGTAAACTGCCCACTACAATCCTTCTGCGTAACCGTCTCGCCGAGGGTCAGCCCCTCCATTGAATCGACCAGAAACATCGTCCCGGGTTATGCCTTGAGCGCCTCCAACAGCCCGGGAGAATGATCCAATGTCTGTAATCTCGTGACCCAGTGATTTCAATCCATTTATAGTGTCGGCAGAAAATCCACTTTCAGCTTCTACCTTCCTCCCTACTGTACTCTTAAGCCTCGGCGCCTCAATAGCATTTTGAATGTCCATTCCACGATCTAACAAATTCACAATAATTTGGGGGGTAGTCTGCATGATTCCCCAGCTTCCAGGGGTTCCTACGCTGGCGAAGAATTTCCCCTTCTTAAAAATCTGTGTCGGGGAGCAGCAGAAATCTACTTTTTTCCCGGGACCTACGATGTTTGGACTACCTTTCTCCAAATCAAACCAGTGGCACATATTATTCATAAATATCCCGGTGTCTTTAGGAGCTAAGGAGCTTCCAAATGCCCCTCCCAGGGTCTGGGTCACATTGACTACATTTCCATGCCTATCCGCAACAGCAAAGTGAGTTGTCATTCCACCATCAAACTCCCCTGGTAGCAAGGATCTTGCGGGTCTGTGTTGTAAAAACCGATCCCCTGGAGAATTATTAGCCTTTCCAAAATCAATCCTACGTTTTTGAGAACGCGCATATTCTTCCGAGAGCAATATTTTTAGCGGAACAGGACTGACTTCAGGATCTCCTGCATATTGAATCCGATCAGATACGGCAAGTTTCACAGCCTCTATGAAAATATGGAGGAAATCAGATCCTGTAAAGTTCAGTTGAGACAACTCAAATTGCTCTAGGAATTTTAGAGTTTGTAATATTTGAAACGCTGTCGAGTTTGGGGGAGGAGCGTAGATTGTGTCACCTCTGTATTCAATGGTTATCGGCTCTTTCCAACTCGGCGAATAACTAGCAAGATCGTCTTTCGTAAGAATTCCACCAAGTTCAGACAGCCCCGACACAATTGAGTCAGCGAGCTCACCCGTATAGAAAGTGTCAACACCCTTTTCGGCAATTTTTAGTAGGGAGTCAGCAAGGAGTGGCAGCCGCAATGTTTCACCCTGACTAGGAGGTGCACCTAAACAGTCTAACAGGATCTCCTTTGAAGGAAAGTTGGACAACCGGGGTGCGGAATTTTGGATCATCTCCCCCCCGAACCTTGTTAGCTGAAACCCTTCCCGAGCAAACTCAATTGCATCATTAAATAATACTTCCCATTCCTTTGAGCCGTAGCATCGATGCATTTCCCACCACCCTGCCAGGTTTCCCGGAACCAGCATGGCTATAGGACCTAGAGACTTACGTTCCTCTGTGAATAATTGAGTATCTGCCCCATTGGGTGCGTTCCCAGAAAAATCCAGAGCTCTCACTTGATCGTCTTTCGCCCAGTAAATTAGAGAAACTCCTATCCCTCCAACTCCTGACATAAAAGGTTCCACAACATTTAAGGTAGCTGCGACTGCTACCGCAGCGTCGACAGCGTTCCCGCCCGCCCTTAGTATTCTTAGTCCAGCGCCGGTCGCCAAAGGATTAGCTGACGCAACCATACCTTCAACACTTTGAGCAAGATGGCTTTCCCCATCTTCAAGATTACCGTTCACGTTTAACGATACTCTCATTTTGAATTTGTACCTCCAGCTTCCTTTATAACCATGTATTACGCTTTTAAAAAGGTTGATCTGTTATCACTTTTATAAAGTGTGGCATTTGAGACATATCTAAGATTCTAGGCTTAAGTACCTGTGAGACATCATAGTATCGGTCAGATCGATAATCCTTATGCCAGAGGGGTCTTCACCCAGCGGATACCCAACAGACCCGGTCGATATAAGTTCTGTAGTTCCAAATTTTCTGTAATTATTCTTGTGAAGATGTCCTGTACAAACGGCGGTTACTTCATATTCCGCAAGAAGATCAAGAATTATCGACCTTCTTCGTAAAGGGATTACGAAGTAGTTGTCCTCTTCATTGGGGTTATCCAAGTACAGAGGATGATGCATGAATATAATCTTGTGTGTGACATTTGATCTTGAAGCGATTTCAAGTTCCCGTCCCAAAAATGAAATTAAATTATTCCACTCATCCGGCACTAAATCTGGATCATAACAAATAGCACTGTTCAGAACTATGCAGTAACAGTTTTCTTCCCGAAACGAATAATTATATTCTCCAAATCGCTCTCTGTATTTTTCTAATAAAGTTTTCGTTGGTTTGTCCCCAACGTCATGATTTCCAGGTACCCAGTACAATTTTATGTCTTCCTGGAGCAGGCTAGAAACCCTCATTAGTTCTTCTAGTTGCTCTGTTGACTCGGGATCATGAACCATGTCACCACAAACTACTACGAACGTCGGGGTATATTGATTTGCCTTTTCTATCGCCCTTGTGAAAAGGTCAGTTTCTTTCTCAAATCCCTCTAACTCCTTGTCTGAATACGTGACATTTATACCTCTTTTTTTTCGTTCGATAACTTCAGATTTACTTAACTTGCTTATTGAGGAAAACATTCCAAATTGGGGATCCGCCATTTGAATGAATGAAAAACTCATTGGATTCACCGTTTCTTTTTACGATTTGCATCCTAGAGACTCGGGCTACTCTGTTAACTTAAAGTGAAACACCGAATTTGCAAAGAAGCATCTATTTGATTGGTTCGTAGGAGTGGGATAGTAAAAATGATATCCTGGATCCTATTCCGTTGGGGGAGGTGAATCTTCATCTCCTTCATGGGCATTTATTATCGGAAAGTCACCAATATCAAACTCTAGTTCGCCTTTGGGTATGATCCAAAACTCATTAAAGTCAGGATAGTAGCGATCAGCGTTTACCGATCCTGAAGTGTCACAGATTAGTCCCACATTGTTGCGTCCGTCTGAGCATAGGGCTTCGTACCGTGGACTATCGCCTTTCGGGCCGATAATCTCTGAGGTCTTGATCTGCATTGGTTCCGTGCTTATTTCCAATATTTATGCCCCCGCTTTCAACCTGGAATCATCGGCCAGTATTTATTAGGCTGATATTAGCACTCCTGAGATAATTAATTCGGATTCTATTAAAGTTCGCTACTTATACAATGTTTAGTATTAAAGGAGGATTCCCCTGAGGCCTAACTACAATTGGCTGATACTGACGGCAGGATTCATTATTCTTTTCTTCAACAGTGGGTCTCGTTTCACATTCGGGCTTATGTTGAAGCCAATGTCTGAGGACCTTGGCTGGAGCCGGGGGGCCTTGACCGTTTCAGTAACGAGTTTTATGGTCATATCCGCATTAGCTATGCCAATGTATGGTCGTCTTATTGACAGGTACAGCTTGCGGCTAATATTAGCTATCTCAGTCGTAACTGCAGGTCTCGGCCTTACGCTGGTATCTTTTATAAGAGAACCATGGCAGTTTTTGATCTGTTACGGGGTAGTTTTTGCTATAGGCCATGCAGGATTTTCGATATCGACGATATCTGTAATGATAAGCCGTTGGTTTCCAAAGAGGCCTGGAATCGCAAACAGCATCGCTATCTCAGGAAACGGGGTCGGGCAACTAGTAATAGTTGCAATTATTGCCTCGCTTCTCCATTCCCAAGGTTGGCGCTTTTCTTATGTCGCTCTTTCTATCACAACGATAGCCATTGTCCTCCCTCTAGTGATCATACTCGTCAGATCAAATCCTCCCGGAGAAGAACATACTAATTCTGACGAAAGCTCAGGGTCCACTTCAGCCGAAACATTTCAATTTGCCCCTTCAACTGGTAAATCGATTATCTCTCGAGAGTATGGTCTTCTGGTCCTTCTCTATGCCATATGCGGTTTTCAAGATTTCTTTATAGCGACCCATATAACTTCCTTTGCAATCGACAACAATGTTAGCTCGGAGGTTGCGGGAAACCTACTCGCCTTAATGGGTCTTGCAGCACTAGTTGGTGTCATCCTGTCAGGCGTGTTGTCTGACCGTTATGGAGCTAAGATGCCTACAACGATCTGCTTTGTTGTACGGATTGTTATCTTCAGCCTTATTGGGGTGTCATTTACCCCTTACATCATAGTTGCAGTAACCCTCATTTATGGATTTACATTCCTCATGACCGCTCCTCTCACCGTAGTCTTCATTAGAAGAATCTTCGGCCCTCTCAATATGGGCACACTAATGGGTGGGATAAACATGGTTCACCAAGTCGGCGGTGCTATTGGAGCATTTGCTGGAGGGATTATCTTCGACGTTACAGGAAATTATCGCCTGATTATGCTCATGATGATCGGATTCGCTGTTGCCGGTACGATCGCTGTGACTTTAATACGTGAGCAACCTGTTAGAGCCATAAAGGAATGATTGTTGCGGGTTCAATATGCCATCGGAGAAATCCATCTTTTAAGGCCTGATGAATCTGAATTTCTCAATCATTAATTGAAACGACTTAGATGTGTATGGGTCAGTTTGACTATAAAACAGGTGCGTTCCAAGCGCTGAGTCAGACGCTCCAAATCCAGGAATCACTGGCTCCAATATATTGCCCACAGAAATTGCGAGATCTGATTCAATATGTTGAGGCGTCCTGATAGCGTACGCCGTCACCTTGTCAGCAAACTGGCGGAGAAAATCTACATGCCAGTGCAAGTTTTTTCTAAGGTGCAGATGTCGGGAGATTCTTCTTGATAGTCCCTTCATACCAGATCCGACATAGAGATAATAACCCGGTCTCAAAGAGACTGTTCCAAGAGATCCGACATCGATATTTTGTTGTTTTGGGATCCTTAATGACAATAAATAGGAACCTGTATCCTTAATACGTTCGTTGATGAAATCCCAGGGGATCGTGAGAAACCTCACGCATTCTGACAATCGTAAAGAGCGATCCCATTTCACACCTACTGGAATAATCCTGAGCCTCCCTCTTTCTTCCAACATAGTACGCGAGAACTCAAGATCGGTATGATAGCCTGGCATAAACAAATCGTTCCCCGAACCCTGAACAACAAACAAAATAATGTTAGTTCTGTCAGGATCACTCAAATCAGCTAATTCTTTAAGGTGTCTTCTGCCTCTTTCTGTAACTGCGTCAGGGAACATTGCGATGCCATTACCAGTTAACGAGACTGACTTAACTTCTAGGAATAGAGGAATCCCTTCCTCTGAAACGAGGAAATCAAAGCGGCTTCTCTCATGAATAACTTCTGAATCCACAACATCGACTTGCTCGAGTCCAGGAATCAATCTTTTCTTTAGAAGATAACTTGCTATTCGATTGGTTTGGTGAGTATTTAACCCTATTAAAGTGTCATCGGAGTAAACTCCTGCAGCAGAGTACAATGTTTTCCTTGTAGTCGGTTTTCCAGATCTCTCAACGACAATATCTGCCCCAGGTATTAGCAATTCCCCCAATCTTCCGGGATTGGCCATAAATACGTCTACTTCCCCAATATCGTCTGAATGGCATCTGATAACAAACCTGTTGATTCTCTCAACAAACTTGGCATATACAGGGGAACCTTTTATCAGTTCAGGTCTTTCCATCTAGGAGTTCCAATAGAATCGTGCTGTATTACACAGGGAAGCACTTACACCAGTTCAACGAATGACTATTGGTGCAGGAGTAGTATACGAAAATGAAAAGCAAAACATGATCCAGAAGATCCATATCTAGTCTGCTAGCCGCAACGTGATAATACTACTAAAGGACAAAATGGAATTAAGAGGTTTCCAAGCAATGCTGTTTCCCTTACCAATGTATATCGGTAAAATCCTAACAACTCAGACTATCCAATAGTATGACGGCGAAATTTTAGAATCCAACTACAAATCTCACAGGTTCATTAGTTGAATTTGAGATATGAGATAAAGGAATGGTGATTTTTCATGGACTATGGAATCGGAATCCCCTCCTATATTAACGCCTGGCGGGAAGTAAAGGCTGCCGAAGAAGCTGGTTTCACCCATGCCTGGTTTTACGATTCACAGCTCATATATTCTGACGTTTGGGCTACCATGGCACTGGCCGCCCAAAATACGGAGAAAATCAAGCTTGGAACACTCGTGGCTATTCCAACAAATCGTTTAGCTCCTGTTACTGCTGCCGCCGCCGCATCAATTAACAAACTGGCCCCAGGACGAGTAATCATCGGGTTAGGTACAGGTTACACAGGTCGCAATACAATGGGACTCCCATCCATTTCTATGAATCAGTTCTCAGAATACACGTTACAAGTGAAAGGACTTCTTTCAGGCGAGGATGTACTTTATAGGGAAGGACAACGGGAAAGATGGATAAGGCTTATCCACACCAAAGCCAATTCAGGTCGCGATGAGTTCTACAACATAGAGGACCATATACCAGTTATGCTCGCAGCGAACGGACCGAAGGGTCAAAAATTAGTTGGGGAAATTTCAGATGGCTGGATCACCACTAGTCGTTCGTCCAATGTTCCGGATGGATTGCCGAGAATAGAGATGAGTGCACAGTCGTCAGGAAACAGATTCGAAAAATCGGGGGGTAAAGGGACTAAGCCGTATGTGACTGTACTCACATCAGCATGTGTCTTGCGCGAAAACGAAACTATCCGAAGCAAAAGAGTATTGAGAAATATCGGACCCACTTTAATCCCAGGCGTTCACGCTATGTGGGAATCCGCATTTGGCCCAGGATCGGATCTAGGAATGACCGACGCTAAAGTCGCTGATCAGTACAACAATTACATCAAGGATTACGGTAATGCTAAATCGGAACCAACTGAGGGTGATAGAAGATATCTAGATGTACATGAAGGTCATTACGTTTACCTGAAAGATGGTGAGGAACAATTTATATCCCCCAACTTATTGGCCCGTACACTGACCGGAACCGGACCCAAAATTAATGATCGTCTTGATGAACTGGAATCGGTCGGCGTGAACAATGTGGCCCTTTCGGTAGTCGACAGAAAGGCAGCATTGGAGCTCATTACAGATTTCAGTGAACAAGTAATTAAGAAACGTCAATAACCTCAAATTTTGCCAGCTGTTGATTGATGCCATAAAAATCGAGATCGTTAAAAACATATTGGGATATATCCCAATATAGTGGTTGCGAAAACGACAATACATTAACAAAGAGACGACACATGATAAAGAATGACATGAAGACTGCCATTGTTACCGGTGCAGGCCGAGGTATGGGCAGATCAATAGCCCTCAAGTTATCAGGAGACGGAGCAACAGTAATCGCGAACGACATCTCGAGTGATTCTGCTCAGGAAACAGCAGATTTGATCAATTCCAGGGGAGGGCGGTGCTTAGCCAAGGCAGGAGACGTTTCAGACGTTTCATTTGTGGACTCTATGGTAAAGCAATCTGTTTCTGAATGCGGTCCTGTGAACATCTTGATTAATAACGCAGGGGTTTTGCGTCCGACAGGTATAACGGATATTTCGTTATCAGAATGGGAATTCGTAATAAATGGAAACTTGACAACAACTTTCGTGTGTACAAAGGCTTTGATCCCCATAATGGCGGAAAGTGGCTGGGGACGAATAGTGAACTTTTCCTCAACTGCTGGAAAAAACGTCAGCACAATTGGTGGAGCACACTACACTGCCGCAAAAGCAGCCATACTAGGGCTTACACGACATACAGCCAAAGAGGTAGCATCACTTGGAATTACGGTAAATGCAGTTTGCCCCGGACTGATAAATACAGAAATGGTCCAAACTAACATATCTGAGGAAGCAACAGAAAGGTACGCTAACAGTTTTCCTATATCTAGGCTTGGCGCTCCACATGAAGTAGCTGAACTCGTCGCTTTTCTTGTTTCTGACAGCGCTTCATATATTACGGGAGCCTCGCTAGATATTAACGGTGGGGATTTAATGATATGAGCGGAAATCCACTACAGGCTGATCAAAAACCCTCAATTCGTCCAAAAGAAATGTAAAAATTATGATTTTGGTTACAGGAGCGGCAGGGCAGATTGGCTCGGAACTTGTCGGAGAACTTAGGGCCCGATTCGGATCAGAGAACGTAATTGCCGGAAAGCATCGGACACCGCTACCAGAGGCGATGGAGCTAGCAGGGCCTTCTGCGTCGGTAGATGTTACCAACCGACAAGAATTAAACACGACAATAAAAAATTATGGGATCAAAACCGTGTTCCACATGAGTTCTATCTTGTCTGCACTTGCGGAACAAAATTTAGAGGTGGCTCACGAGGTTAATATAAATGGAGTCTTCAATCTCTTCCAAGTCAGCCTAGAAAACGATGTGGATCAGCTTATAATTCCCAGTTCTATAGCCGCATTCGGACCAGACACCCCCAGAAATAATACTCCAAACGACACTATACAGAAACCGAACACTGCCTATGGAATTTCAAAAGTGTTTACGGAACTAATGGGTAACTATTACCAGCAAAAATTTGATCTGGACGTTAGGGGCATTAGATTACCTGGCGTAATTAGCTGGGAAACAGAACCCACCGCTGGAACGACCGACTATGCTGTTGCAATGTTCTACGGTGCCATACGAAGTAATCGATACGAATGTTACCTAAAGCCTGACACCCGGCTCCCAATGATGTATATGCCGGACGCGATCAAAGCGATATTGGACATTTCCAAAGCCGACTATATATCGTTAAACCATCACTGCGATTTCAACGTTCACGCCATGAGTTTCACTCCGTCAGAGTTAGCCAGATGCATAAAAGATATAAATCCGAGTTTTCAAATTTCTTACAAAATTGATCCGTTAAGGCAGACAATAGCCGATTCATGGCCAGACTCTCTTGACGATAAAGCCGCTAGGATGGAGTGGGGCTGGGAACCAGAATTTAACATGGAATCACTAGTGAACGACATGTATAGGAATCTAGAATCGAAATTAGCCTAAATAGTAAACTCAACCCGAAGTGATGATATATCTTGATTTCAACTTTACACATATGATCACTGGGCGAATTTAAGCCGTTAATGTGGCTGATCGAAGGAACTGACCTATAAGCATTAAAACTAATCTCCCTTTATATGGAATCAAAGTTGTAGAAGTATCGGAGGGAGTTTCTGGACCATACTGCGGAAAGCTACTAGCTGCTATGGGCGCAGAGGTCATTAAAATAGAAATGCCCCCGAATGGGGATTTCGCACGCTCGACTGGCCCTTTCATACCTAGGAAGGAAGACCTCGAGAACAGCGCATTATTTCTCCACAACAACACGGGGAAAAAAAGCGTACTCCTTGACTGGTCCACAGTTAGTGGTTTAAAAGCTCTTGAATCGATGCTTTCGGGCGCCGATATATTTATTGAAGACTGGGACTATACCTACAGGGAAACAACAGGAATAGGCCGGAAACAATTTACCTCATGCCATCCCGAGTTGATAGAGATATGCATCACTCCGTTCGGTCTTGATGGTCCCTACAGCCGATGGAAATCTGCT
The DNA here is from genome assembly GCA_964652755.1 of uncultured Dehalococcoidia bacterium. Lineage (GTDB taxonomy): Bacteria > Chloroflexota > Dehalococcoidia > Lucifugimonadales > UBA826 > UBA11795. The sequence goes on along the minus strand of CAZZBP010000043.1, from coordinate 6,567 downwards.
CCTATAGTTCAGTTTGCGTTGAGCGGGATTATGAACATAATCGGAGATCCTAAGTCTGACCCATTAATGATCCCAGGACACCATCCTGAATATTTAACAGGCATTAATGGCTGTAATGCCTCTATGATCGCCCTTTGGAAAAGAGATTTCTCGGGCAATGGAGGCTTCCTGGAGCTTTCAGAAATGGAAACCTTGGCAAATATTCATCAGGCTCCACTGAACATGGAAAGTGGTGTCAGAAAAAGAAACTCGCATCGGCAGTCTTCTCTTTCAGAGCGGGGATTCCCTCCTGGTGTAACCACATTGGCCGCGAAGGACGGGTATTTAACTTTCGGAGGAGGAAGCCAATCCATCTGGGAACAACTGTGTTTGATGCTTGAAAGAACTGACTTGTACGAAGGCAAAGATTTTAGTGACCTTACCTCTAATGAAAATCTTGAACGACTCGTTGACCGAATATTAGTGGACTGGATGGAAGGAAAAATACGTTCAGAGGTATTCCGAGAAGTATCGGAGGAATGGTTATTACCAGTCGCGCCCGTTCTATCAATAGGCGAAGTCTTGAGTGACAAACAATTCATTCATAGAAATTCTTTTCAGGAGATAGATCACCCGTCAGCAGGAAAAGCCAGTTACCCCCTTCCGCCTCCATTGATTGATGGAGACAGACTTCCGCTAACAAGGGCTCCCCTGCTGGGCGAGCATACGATGGAATATCTTTAACGAGATGCAGGAAAAGCTCTCCGACCATAATCCAGATACTTTCGTCCCCGGAGCATTAAACTCACTCCGGGTGCTAGACCTGACAAGGGTTTGGGCAGGCCCATTGAGCACCCGGACACTAGCCGACTTTGGAGCGGATGTTATCAAAATCTCTGATCCCAGAACCCTTCTGGATTCCTCTGCAAGGGTAAATAACAAACTCAACAGAAACAAGAAAAATATTGGGGTACGACTCGACAAGGAAGAAGGAAGAGAAATCTTCCTCAGGCTGGCTGCTATTTCAGACATTGTGATAGAAAATTATAGGCCAAGAGTTATGCGTAATCTCAGTCTCTCTTACAACAATCTTAGGGATGCTAATCCAACAATCATCATGTGCTCAATGCCTGGATTTGGACTTGACGGTCCTTATTCTGAATATCCTGCCTTCGGCTCTACTGCAGAGGCAATTTCCGGTGTAGTTTCACTAGTTGGATATGACGCGAATAGGCCCCTTCAAACTGGATTGTCCTACGCAGATCCTATCTCAGGATTAAACGCTGTGTGGTCGATAATGGGATGCGCCAGAAGAAGGGTAAAGGCAGGGACAGGTTGCTATATCGATCTCGCATTATCTGAAAGTCCACTAGGTTTTCTAGGAGAGCACTTCGTGTCATCATCCGCGGGAAACCAGCAACTAAAGATCGATGGCAATCGACATCCAGTATTTTGTCCACATGGAGCCTTCCGAACTCTTGGGGACGATATGTGGGTGACAATCGCTGTGACCACAGACGCAGAGTGGAGGTCGCTTAAGACTGTGTTATCTGACAAAACATTGGAAAATCCTTATTACAAACACGCAGAAGGCCGCAAATCTTCTGAGGACGTCATAAATAGGTCAATTTCGCTATGGTCTGGAGAGAGAAATGCGGATGAGGTAGTCACACTATTACAAAATGCTGGGGTGCCATCAGGCAAAGTTCTCAATAATTTGGAGTTACTAGATAACCCTCATTTGAGGGACCGCGGCTATTTCGTCAAACTTCAGGAAAAAAAGTGGGGTCCTCAAACATATGACGGACAAGCGATACCTGGATCACAGAAACCAAGGTCTACATGGCATTCTATGAGACATATAGGCGCGGACAATCAACCAATTCTTACTAAGTTACTCGGCTACACTCAAAAAGAATTAAGAATGCTTGAAGAGAACGGCGTCGTGGGGTCAGAATCTTTTGAAGATTAATCTGGAAATTAGCCATTATTTGCTCCTAGAGGCTTACAAAACTTAAAAATCAGACTTCCCCATGGCTTCAAACTGTTTTAGGCCGATCTATAGGTAAATTGCGATGACAGGCAGAGGAACAACGGTAGTTATTTGTATAGACGGATTCGATCCCGAATATATAGAAGCTTGTGAAATACCAAACCTGCGAGAAATAGCCAGGAAGGGATTCCTCAAAATTGGCAAATCTATGATGCCTTCCGTTACCAACGTCAACAACGTATCCATTGTCACTTCGCGCTATCCGGAAATACATGGGATAAGTTCAAATTACCGTCTGGTTCAAGAAACCGGTGAGGAAATCTACATGGAATCTGGAGACTACATACTTTCTGAAACCATGTTTCAAAGAGCGGAAACCCTGGGGGAAAAATCAATCGTTGTTACTTCGAAGGACAAGTTACGTACGCTGTTGACAAAAGGTGCGACGGTAACAGTGTCTTCCGAACAGGCCCCCGAAAATTTGATTAAAGCCGTGGGTGAGCCCCCTGCAATATATTCCCTGGAAGTCAACGGTTGGGTTATCCGGGCAGGTACTCATTTAATGGGGCAAATGGACTCAAAAATTGTATATCTGACCACAACAGACTTTGCTATGCACACCTATGCACCAGATGATCCTGAATCGCAAAAGCACATGAAAATATTGGACGACTCAATCGGTGACCTCCTATCCAGATATCCCGACGTTAACCTATTCGTTTCGGCTGACCACGGTATGTCGTCAAAATCAAAAATGGTCGATCTTGAATCCAAGCTGACCAGTTATGGCATTGGATGCACCGCAGTACCGATCATCAAGGACAGATATATCGTGCACCACGCAAACCTAGGAGGGTGCATGTTTATATATTTGAAAAATGACTCTGACACCAACGAGGCTGTCAAAGTACTGTCAGATACATCCGGGGTTGAGAGAGTCTACACAAGACCAGAAGCTGTAGCCGAACTTCGGCTTCACCACGACAGGATTGGCGACCTCGTAGTCACTGGTGACTCCATCACCGTATTTGGATGCCCTGAAGAGGTTGAAATGCCTCCAAATCTACGATCTCACGCCTCAGCATATGAACAAGACATTCCAATATTCGGATATATAAGTGAAAAAATTTCAATTGATGAAACCGAATTTAATGAGAACCGTAGCATTGGTAAATTCGTGTTTGACCGAATACTCTCCTAGAGATTTAATCAGTTTAAAAGCTGACAACACCATCTAAATATTTTTCAGTTGGGACCTTTGTTGATGGGAGATATCCATGTGGCCTAAGAACGAAAAACAAGAGAAACTTATACAACGGGCCAGAACAATAGCGTCCAAAATTGAGTCTACTTCCGCCCTTCATGATCAAAATGGGACATTCCCCCATGAACATTTTGCACTCATGCGCAGCGAAGGTTATCTGCATGCTTCAGTCCCCATCGAATACGGGGGGCCCGGTCACGGCTTGACTGACTTAGTACTGGCCCAACATGAAATTGGCACGGGTGACGGATCAACTGCAGTTTCAGTCGGCATGCATCACATGGTAGTTGGGACGGAAGCCGAATCACGAAGATGGCCAGAGAAATTACGAAAACGAATCTTCACAGAAATAATCGTTGCTGGTGCCCTGATAAACAATATCGCTTCTGAACCTGATCTAGGCTCTCCCCGAGGTGGCGGACGACCTGCAACAAATTTGACCCCCGGAAGACGTGGCAAATGGATTCTAAATGGTAGAAAAACATGGTCTACGCTCGCCCCCGAATTAAATTATGCAATCACATTTGCGGCAGTCGAAGACGGTAGCGGCGATATTGCCAGGATAGCCCAAAGAATGAGCTCTGATGGAATCTCTATAGAGGAAACCTGGAATTCCATGTCGATGCGAGCAACAGGGTCTCACGATATAGTTTTCGCAAACGTTATGGTCAACGAAGCAGACTTCGTTGGCAGAACGAACCCGAAAACCCCCGACAAAGCAAGCCCCGACGGAGCCGCATGGTTCCCGCTATTGCTAAGTGCAGCGAACCTAGGTATTGCAACTGCTGCAAGAAATTATGCTATCGATTTCGCCAAAAACCGTAAGCCAACCGGAGCGCCTTCCCCTATCTCGAAGATACCCCACGTGAGGGAACAGGTCGGACGAATGGAGTCCGTACTCTTAACCGCAAGGCGGGCCCTATTTTCGTGTGCAGAAGAATGGGAAAACTTCCCATACGAGAGGGATGCTCTGCTTCCCGAAGTATCCGTCACAAAAGTGAATTCCATTGAATCGGCTATTACTGTCACTGATTTGGCAATGAGGATCGTTGGTGCGGTCGGGTTGGACAGAGACAGACCACTGGAACGATATTTCCGAGATGTAAGAAGTGGAATAGCTAATCCTCCGATCGAAGCAAGGGCGCTGGAACAATTAGCCTCAAACATACTAGACTAAACTCTTCTTCCTCCGCCGTAAAACTACCTTCTATCCAGTAGTCTCGTTGCCGAGAAACGTTAGCAAAATCTATCCGGTAGCCATTGGAAACGTAGAAGTTTCCAATGGCTTTTTTTAAATCCCCCTAATTAGGAAGGCTTACTTCCAAAATAGTTGCCGCTTGGAAATTGAAATCCAACCAATCTAACCTTGGAATGCTTCAACGAGCATTTCATTGTCTTTTCTTGAAAAAACATGTGGCCCTTCTCTGTATCACACATCACTTGCAGTTATTATCATGTCAAAGAGATTTTTTAGGTCACAATCGTGCTTCACAGGCCTTCTTATGGTGGTTCTTAAAATGGCAAATTATCCATTGCTTGTATGAGAATTTTCTCGAACTCACAGACTTTGCCTACGCATAAATCAAGCCTATCACTATCGATAAGCAGCCAGTGTTTATCTTCCTTCTCAAGAACAACACAGGGAGTGATACCTTGGGTAAAAGAACCCAACTTCAAATCCTGTTGATTCAGGTGAACCAACTCAACCGGGAACTTTAACCGCCGGTTCATGTCTCTCCATGATTTTTTCTCCCTGAAGGGAGAATGCGTTATGTCACACAAACCACAGTGAGCTCGTCCGGAAATCTTGCCGATCAGATAACTTAGTTCGCCGACGAGGCCACTATTTGCGTCATAGACACCGTAGATCCTGATCAATCCCTACACCTAGAATTAAATAAGCTGGTATTACAAGGCAATTATGTCCACTCCATAATAAACTAGAATTACGACATCGGCGGTAGTGAAAAGTAAGACCGCTAAGGCAGCAAGTACTCCCGGTACCAGACTATGAAAATCTCGTAAAGAAGCGACTACTTGCCTGATACGTAACACTTTTGGGATGACCATAGTAATTCCTGTTACCCAGAGAAGAAAAGAAGAGATCATAAAAAAAATCTGCGGCACCTGTTTCAAATAGGCGTCATCACCGTAAGCCGCTCCCGAATGTAAAATCATAGTTGAAAGAAGTAGTGGTAAGACCACAAGCATGGCATCAACTAAACTTACGTCTCTTATCAGGCTTTCTTTAATTTCCTGGTTCATCGCTGGATATTCAACATAAATCTCAAGGGTTCAATATAAACTAAATGCCACAAGTATCTATAGAAGAGACCATTTTACTAACTATATGGTTTCTAGTCTGTTATCTAACCGGTGTCCTTCAAATAGGTGATCTGATTACCCGTAAGGCCGGATTTGATATACGAAATTCAGGTACAGGTAATCCTGGCGCATCCAATATATATTCACAGCTAGGGCCAGCTTTCGGCATTGCTGTATTTTTCTTAGATGTGGGAAAGGGCTTGATCCCGGTGATCATATGTAACATTACAGGACAGCCTTCTTCCGTAGTGGCCTTATCCGTTTTTTCGCTCTTGGCAGGACATCAATTAAGATTCCCATGGCAAACTTCTGGAGGAACCGGTATGGCCACCGCAATGGGAGCGGGAATTGGAATATTGCCGCTAGGAGCAGCTGTTGCTCTACTTCCTTCCGCCGGTATTCTCCTGATGACAAGGCATCCAAGTTATACAGGAGTTGCCGCATTCTTTATAACTATGGTCGCGGGATGGCTGATATACCGTGATCTCATCCTTTGCACTACTGTACTGATTTTGTCAGCAGCTGTATTAATAAAGTTCAAGTTTCAATATCGTCATTTAGTTCCCTAATACCAACGCTTTCACAATTTATATCTTTTGAGGTACCCATCATTACCTGATATATGTAAAATCCTCGTTGCTAGAACAATCCATGTACGAATTTGCTAAGGAATACGTACGTTAAAGTATAAAACAGAAATACAAAGTTTCCTTTGTTTTTATCAAAAGAAGATACGTTCTTACTAAACTGAGTAAAAGGTTACTTGCCTGTCTAGATTTCAATTCCCAACTAGATGAGTTCAGAAAGTCTGCTTGCAGATCCTAATTCCGGGCACAATTCACTTATATTGGCAGGAGTTCCTTCACTAATCGATCTATTAGCTGCCACGCCGATCATTATGGACGCTGCACCCTGCTGGTGGCCGGCGATTCTCTGCAACCGATCCTTCCGAGTTTCCTTCCCGAAAAGAGAATCTAACAAGAGGGGATCAGCTCCTCCATGTCCT
>CAZZBP010000042.1:0-18843 GCA_964652755.1 uncultured Dehalococcoidia bacterium | reverse complement strand
CCCCCAGTGGCACCTTGAGAGTTAAGGTTGCCGGGCAGGATCAAAGGACTGGGTCCTAACCTGCCACTCGGGACGAATATTTAACTATTCACATATATTACACCCAAAGCTCCGTGCTTCCAAATGTTAGCGAAACAGGATACGAATAATGGTCAGTTGAAAATTGTTCTTGAATTACAACCGATCAATCCGCTCTATCAGCAGCTAGTCTTACGGCTCTCGCAGTAAACACTTTGGCTAGGTGAGCTCTGTAATCTGCTGATGCATGAATGTCGTCGTTCATATCGATCCCGGCACTAGCTTTTCCAGAAGCTGAGTTCACGGCATTATCGTCCAAGTTGGTACCAACTAAGTGCTCTTCAACTAGTTTGGCTTTATACGCTGTGGGACCGGCACCGGTTATGCCGATGCTTGCAGAGACGCACCGACCTTCTGACACGGTTAATGATGCAGCTACTCCCACGATAGCAAAATGGGAAGCTTTGTTTGCAAACTTAAGGTAGGCAGACCCTGTACCCTGCGCCTGACCCGGGATAAAAACTTCACTGATAATCTCGCTTTCTGCAAGATCTGTTGTAAACAGATCTTGGAAGAAATCTGTGGCTAAAACGGACCGATGCTTATTTGTAGAACTCATAATTATTTGACCACCAAGTGCAACGACTACGGCGGGAAGATCTGCTGCGGGATCATTATGCGCTAGGCTGCCTCCGATGGTTCCCCGGTTTCTTACTTGAACATCTGCTACTTGGGCTGCTGCCTCAGACAGCGCCTGTGGAACCATGCCGGACGAGGCTATTTCGGCGTAGGTAGTCATGCCTCCAATAGCCTGCCCACCGTCACGATCCTCTATATATGACATGGTATCTATAGCACCTAGATCAATCAGTATTTCTGGCTGTGCCAGCCTCAGTTTCATCATCGGTATCAGGCTGTGTCCTCCTGCAAGTAACTTTGCGTTTGAGCCGTGCTTAGATAAAAGGTCTGCGGCCTCAGCTACTGAACCAGGTTTGTGATATTGAAAGGAAGCGGGAATCATAGCATTTCTCCTAAACGGTGTACGAGTTCAGATTCTCAGGAACCTATCTTATCGGCAGCGTACTGAATCGCTAAGACTATATTGTGGTAACCGGTGCACCGACAAACGTTTCCTGAAAGTCCGTTTCTGATCTCTTCCTCCGACGGATTGGGATTATCCTCCAACAGGGCAACAGAGGACATAATCATGCCAGGCGTACAGAATCCGCACTGCAAACCATGTTTTTCCCAGAACCCTTCTTGGACAGGATGGAGATTGTCGCCGTCGGCTAAGCCTTCTATCGTTGTTACCTTGCATCCATCAGCCTGTACTGCCAGAACGGTACAGGATTTCACTGGTTTTCCATCTAAAAGTATCGTGCAAGCCCCACAACTGGTGGTGTCGCAGCCGATGTGCGTCCCAGTCAGGTTTAATTTCTCTCTTAGAAACTGAGCAAGTAAAAGACGTGGCTCAACCTCCGCTTTTTGTTCATCACCGTTGACTGTAATAGTGATTGATGTACCCATCTCTTAGCCTCCCCGGCAGTGACTACCCATATAAACCTAATGATGGAATTGGGCTTCGTACGTTAGTTCCAATCTGTTAAGCCGCTCTTGAGAATAGGTATCTATTCGTAGAGCAAATACACGGAATTTGGCGCGATTATAGCAATATGTCCGTGGGCGCGCTACTTGTTTAGAAGAAATGTACGGCTTAGGGAAAATTGAGAGGGAAGAAGTATTCGCTTTTTAGTCCAGTAACCTAGTGCTGTCTACATAGGATGGTTGAATAAGTTGGATTCCAGTAAGGGTCCTTGTATTGGTTCCCCGTCTACATTAGGTCTGCCTGCCATCGCGAGTATTGCGACGCCTGCACGAAGATCGCTGCCACTCCTGTCCAACAACCTGATGTGTCTTGATAAAATATGGATCTATAAGGGGTTTCAATTAAAAAGCACAAAGCTTCTCTTTTTGTCTTCTGTCAGGTTTAGGTGTCCTGTTCTTGAGTCATCGGTGTTGGGTTGAAACATGTCAGGGATCCATATGCATAAGTGGAGACTTGGAAATACGCGCATCGTCACAGAGTCGCTAAGCCGATATCTTTTACCACCTTGTGCTACTCTCAGCTGATTACGGCTTATTTGTTCGTTGTGGAGTACACGAGCAGTTTCATTGGATCCAATAACTATCGCCCCAGTATTTGCAGTTATTGTTTCTGATCCGGCGATATGATCGAAGTGACTGTGCCCGACAACCACGTAATCTTCCTTATCAACTTGAGATGCTGACAAGCCCACTTTGGGTGCAGAAGCGACCCTGTCCATGTAGGCGTCTAAAAAGATAATCAGGTCACCCATAACCAGTCTGAAAGTCGCACATCCGAGCCAGGCGATTTTGATACTCATTGATCATTTCTCTTTGATCAAAGGCGAGTAGATTTCCTAGTCTTAGACCGTGAGGGTAAGTATGACGGAGGAGACGACTTTATAGTATCGTGGCATATGGTAGACTCGTAGTTTTCTCTAGCAGGCCTTCCGGTCCTTGTAGAATTTGCTGGCAAATCCTACTTGTTCAATGCTGTTGGCTCTCAAGGTCTTCTCTGGCTAGTAGCATTAGCTTTATTGACAAGCCTTATCTCTCTCTATCATTACCTTATGGTCGCACGCCAAATTTACATTGAGAAGGTTAGCGATCATTCATTAATAATTGTTCCCATCACTACTAAGGCGTTGCTTTTAGGGCTCTTGATTCTCATAGTTGTGGGGGGGGGGTATACCCTGCTCCACTTATGGAGGTCATTCAATCTGCTACAGACGCTATTGTCTCGGGTGAACTAGTGAGGCTTGTCTAAGTCTAGTTCCTCTACAAAACAGGTGATTCACTCTGATAAAATGAAGGATGGCGTCGTTACTGTCACATATGAAATTAAAGCCGTGTCGGGATACTTGTAAATCAAGAAATAAGTCACACGGTTGCTATTGTTTATTTTTGAGACATTTAAGAAAGTTAAGGAGAGTTAATTGGCACATTCCACTGACTGGCCAAAAGAATTCAACAGGGGTCTAGTAGTTGTTGCCCATGCTGACGATGCGGAATATGGATGCTCTGGCACAGTAGCACGTCTTGTTTCGGAAGGTTGGGATATTGCGTATGTACTCTGTACGGATGGCAGCAAAGGTAGCAGTGAGCCTGGTATGACGGAGAAAAGGCTTGCGGCAATTAGGCAGAAAGAACAAAGGGATGCTGGAGAAGTTTTAGGTCTTTCCAGTGTAAAGTTTCTCGGTTATCCAGATAGTTATTTGACTCCCAATCTTGACGTGCGTAGGGATATCGCACGAGAAATTCGTAGGCAAAAACCTGACGTTGTGATCTGCCAGTATCCGATGAGGATTTTAGATGGAGGGTGGGGATCTGGCCATCCAGACCATATAGCAGCAGGAGAAAATACTCTCGCCGCTATATTCCCCACTGCCAGAGATCACATGACATTTCCAGAATTATTAGACGAAGGTTTTGAGCCTCACAAAGTGGCTGAGGCCTGGATTATGGGTCATCCAGATCCAGATCTGTGGATAGATATAAGTGATCACATGGAGACGTCAGTAAGGGCTCTTACTTCACACGTAACTCAAATGAGTGGTCAGTCATTTCAAGAAGTCTTTGATCGTACGATCGAATGGAGAGGAGAAAGAGGTAAGGGACATGGTATGCCTCAAGCGGATGCCTTCAAGCGAATATATTACGGGAGGTAACTGTGGAGTGTTTCCCGACAAAAGGGTGAGATTGAATAATTAATATAGGGAGTGACACAAATGAAACCAGTTATCAAGAACTATCGAGATAACGAAAATCCAGTACTTGGAAAAGAGGACGGAGTCCCTAATTACGTCATGCTGTATGTGCAACATGCTCCAGGGGAGTCAAGCCCACTGCATACTCATCCGTGGGAACATCAGGCATTTATTACTGAAGGTGCCGGAATTCTTTTCTTTGGGGGAGAGGAATATCCGATCAAGCAGGGAGATTGTATACATGTTCCAGAGGATATCGAGCACCAGTTTCGAAATACTGGAGGTGAGCCGATGAACAGGGTCACGGTGAATCCCATTAGATCAGTGAAGTAATAATTAGAGAGTTTCAGTCACCTAGTTAAGGCCAACTCGTTCAATGATTGTATCTAGTTCCATCCGAGTGTCCGGGGCAAGCTGACTTGCAGGCGCGCGCACTGTCGCGGATTGAATCAATCCTCTTTTGTGTAATCCTGCCTTGCGGATAGCCAAGCCTATCCCCTCTTGTTGTTCGAATTGGATCAATGGCAGATATTGGTAGAATAGGTTCTCGGCGTCCTCGGTATATCCATCCTTCATCAATGAACAAATCTTGACGAGAACCTCGGGATATGCGAAACCAGTCATTGCACCTATGGACCCTCTCCTTAACTCGTCCAGTAGGAATACCCCGCCGAGTCCTCCGAAAATGCCTAGCCTGTCACTGATCCGTTTACGGATCGAGCTTATCTTAGTTGGGGTTGGCGGGTCTTCTAGCTTTAGATATTTCACCTGAGGGATCTCTTTTGCTACACGAGTAATGAAGCTCACTGGCATCTTTACCCCAGACACCTGCGGGTAATCTTGCATAACTATTGGGATTGAAATCTTCTCAGCCAATCGGGCGAAGTGGGCAAAGAGATTGTCAGTACTTGCATTTTGCATGGACGGCGCAGATACCATAATCGCTGCTGAGCCTAGTTTTTCCGCTTCTATGCTGCGGTCGATTACCGCTTTCGTACTGTTCGCAGTTGTGCCAAGCGTCACGGGAAGCCCGTCTGCTGCGGAGAATATCGCCTCGGCTACTCTAGTTCTTTCAGCGTCGGTGAGACGCACTGCCTCTCCCATTACCCCAAGACCTACGACTCCGGTGCATCCGGACTTCTTAGCTTGTCCTACAATTTTGGGAATGGAGTTATAGTCTATTTCCTCGTTGGGAAGGAATGGGGTTGCGAGCATCCAATGCATACCGTAAAAATAATCGACCATTAAGAGTGTCCTTTGAACCCAACTAATTCAAATTGATAATAGGAGTGAAGTCATCGGATTAAACGGATTCTGTGATTTTCGCTGTCTGCAACATACAACTCTCCATTCGGACCCACGACTGCCCCGTGAGGTCGGGCCATGCCGCTTTTCATGGCAGCACCATCGTCCCCGCCTAGTCCCCTCCTTCCCCCTGCAATTGTCGATATTATGCCTGAGGAAACCTCTACTAGCCTGATGGCATGGTTTTCAGTGTCAACAATCAAGACATTGCCCTGTAGATCGCAGCGTATCGCCTTTGGCCCGTTTAACGTAGCTGATATAGCAGGGCCGCCGTCTCCTGAATAGCCTTTATCGCCGGTACCAGCGATAGTCGTGATAATCCCTTCTCTGTCAACGCGCCGCAGAGTATTTCCACCCCTCTCACAAATAAATGTGTTGCCTAGTTGGTCCGTACAAACTGCGCGTGCTCCGAATATTCCAGCTTCCAACGCATGGCCTCCGTCGCCCGTATGCTCCAATTTTCCTGTACCGGCAAACGTGGTAATGACCTCGGAGTCAAGGTCTAGGAGACGTATCTTCTGATCCTGCACATCTGCTATTAGCAGGCCGCCTTTTCCGTCAAGAGCGCAATCATTAGGTTCTAGTATTAACGATTTGGTACCTGGGATTCTGTCCTTTCCAGGGCCAGGAATTCCCGTTCCCGCTATTGTGGTAATCGCACCGGTATTCCCATCTATTTTTCTTATGGCAGGGTTGAATCTCTGACATAAATACAGATCACCCTTCATATCCATCTGAATGGCATATATCTCGTCAATATCTGCTTCAGTCGCTGGCCCTCCGTCGCCTGAGTGGCCTTGGTTACCTGTTCCAGCAAAGTTTTCGACAATGCCCTTGTGAAGGTCCACCCTGCGAATTCGAAAGTTCAAGCAATCCGCAAAATAAAGAAAATGTCCTTCCTGGTCAATTTCCACGTGGAAGGGGTTGTCCATATCGGCTGTCCTGGCTGGGCCGCCATCACCTGAATAACCTTGTTTCCCGCTTCCTGCAATGCTGGAGATTGTCTTGGCCATGTATCATCTGCTCCGTACTGCCGTTTTGTTATGCACTCTTAGGCATTGTTCTTATGGGTTGATGGGTGGTTACGAAATTATATTGGATCTGATCCATTGCCATGGTTTCACTTCGGCAAAGTGGAGAATGTATTCCTGGAAAAACTTGGGTATATAGAGGATTACGAGTACTACAAGCAGTGAGCTGATTTTTGCTGGTATCAAACGAGGCCAGAAACGATCGCATATTATGTAGTAGAGGAAGAAGTTTTCGAATAGGTTTGGGAAGAAGAAGATTAGCTTTCTGAACTCCTCACCGGTCAACTCGAACGTTCCTATCCCAACCAGACGGATCAGGAATAATCCAATGGCGGCATTTCGGGCAAGATTATTAGACCAGCTTAGGCAAACTATCGCTTCTATAGTTAGATAGTACATGTCTAACCACTTGTCGACGCGTTGGTAATTTTCCCCAAATCCGATTTGGTCTTCGCCCAAAGCCAGCTGTAGCGCATCTACAAGCACTACGTCCAGCATATCTATTACCATTGAGGCGATAGCGCCTGTTATACGATATTTGAAGATTGTCGTTGGAATTAGCAGTCGTATTGCGAGTACGATGATCGCGGATACGGTCACAGAATCTCACTCCAGAATATTGGCATTTTTGTGATCACATCAGAATTTTACAAGTAACGAGTTCTAGCTGGCCAGGTTGGCCACACTTTTTTCCATCAACTGCGTGACTTTCTCTGAGTCGCTCTCCCACGGTGGCATGATTGGCGCCCCGAATCTCACCGTGACATGCCATCTTTTTATGAAAGGGATATAGGTAGGTTTGCCAATCCCTTCTATGTTGATGCGCATCGATATGACCAGTAACTTTCCTGCAATAGGCATAAGTCCAGTGCCGTTTAGAAACGGCTTCGTAGGGTCACCAACCGTCAATTCCTCTTCCGGATAAATAAGAACGGACCGACCATTGCCCATGGTCTCTCCCATGTTCTCAAGGCTAGATCGGATGGTTCCTTTTTTGTGCTCATTTTCTGACTTTCCCGTGGCGAATGGGACGGCAATGATTCCTGCCCTCATACAGGCAAAAAAAAGATATCACCGAGACTGGTGAGTTTGGGCCCCATATGACTGCGACGTCTCCCTGTTTGAGTCCGCGTTGTCATAGCATAACAGCGGCTTTCCTAGAATCTTCAGCCCGACGGTTGTAGGTCCAAGAGACATACTTAAATCCTGGCTTAAACATCAATGCAGGTTTGTGTTTATAAGTATCTGCGACTTCGTCTAGAAACTGGCCTAGACTGGATTGCATCGGCTCCTCTCCTAATTGTCAGTGGGACTGTGTGATTGTAACCTTTTGTATGGTTATATTAGGTAAAATGAAGTAATTTCAGTTCCTGGAGACTTCGATATACGTTGCCTCTGGCCGATACTGGCCGTACAGTAGATTGGTTATGAAAAAATGCACACGTTTACAAGCCGTACTTATTTTCCTTACGTTAACTATGTATTTTTTGATGGGTTGCGGAGGTGACTCAAAGGAAACGGCCACCCCTGTAAGCCAGGTTGATTCAAGGTCCCAGGCCACACCTTCATCAATCATAATTGTGGGTACCCCTTCTTCTTCAGCATTAGCGCCTATTCAAGTGCCAATGGATACGCCAACACCAAAACCCACGGCCAAGGCGATTGTGCCATCACCAACATCGGAAGTGGCAGAAGATGTAGATCCAATTTCGGCAGCGGACGTATTAGCATTGCTAGATACTGCACTTGCAGAGGGGTATGCCTATAAAAGTGACTTGTATATGAACATGACAGTCTCATTTGGAGAATTTAAGCAGGAAGTACCTCTTGCTATGGAAGGCGAAGTCTCTCGTGGTGGTGACTTCCAAGGGAGGATTGACGTTTCTTCCAGCGATACGCCACAACTTATGGAAGTAAGGGTAATTGATCAGCGTGCTTTCATCTTATTCCCCGGTACAGACCGTTGGGTTGAACAGCCCCCACTATCTTCGGGCCAGAAAACCATAAATCCTTCCGCGATAATTAACGCTTTTAGATCCAATATAGTTGATGTTATATACGTGGGCCCTGAAATTACCGGAGGAGTGCCATCGCATCATGTGCGAGGAAGCTTAAATGCTTCCTCTATAGGACATCTGGTGCCTCTCTTAACTGGCGCGGCAGGAGATGTTGAAGCCCATTTATGGGTGGAGGTTGGTACTGGAAGACTCGCACACTTATCCATGGAAGGTTCGGTTGAAGGGGGTCCTGAAGTTAGGGGTCCTTCAGGTGAGGAACTTGCAATATCGATTGAAGTCAACATGTCTGCACGGGACTTCGGAGGGGAAGTAACTATTGAAATTCCCGAACTACCACCTTCCCCAGCGAATATGAGCTGGACTAGCGCTCCAGAAATGCAACTAGAGGAAGGAAAAGACTATAAAGCCACCATAAAGATTTATGGTGGCGGTGAGATCATATTAGATTTGCTGGAAGCGGAAGCACCGGTGACCGTTAACAACTTCGTGTTTCTTGCAAATGAGGGATATTACGATGGGATCACATTTCATAGAGTGATCCCCGGTTTTATGGCCCAAGGAGGCGATCCCACGGGTACAGGATCGGGAGGCCCTGGTTATATGTTCGAAAATGAGTTTCATACGGATGCTCGACATGATGGCGCTGGAGTTTTATCTATGGCTAATTCAGGGATGCAGGGTGGCAAAGGGACTAATGGGAGCCAGTTCTTTATTACTTACAGAGAGACTTCATTTCTCGACGGTTTGAACGCTGACGGTTCACCAAAAGATTGTTCGATACAAGGCACATCCTGCCACTCAGTTTTTGGGAGGGTTCTAGAAGGCATGGAGGTTCTGGAATCGATTATCCCTAGGGACCCTTCTCAAGGCGGTCCGTCTGACGTAATGGAGAGTGTGATTATAAGTGCAGAATGATGATTGGTGAATTTGCTAGATTTTCATTCTAGATTCACCCGACCTTATAGCCATTACATAATCTTTTCTATTTTGAATCTCAGGCAACATGACTGGATCTTGAGGGTCTTCAGTGGGTTCCGAGAGGAGAAGCCACCAAAGGCCCACATCGTGCCATACTCCCTCTTTGAAACCAGCTTTCGGCAGTACTCCGTCTTTTTTGAATCCAAGATGCTCATGCAGATAGACGCTGGCTTCATTAGGCAGGGCGATAACGCCAATCGCCGAGATAAATCCTTGCAACTTTAGGCATTCTGTTAGTGAGGAATACAAGGCATATCCGATGCCCAAACCGTGGGCGGCTTCCCTAACATAGACGGTAGTTTCCACTGACCAGTTGTAAGCCGGCCTCGATCTGAACATGCTACCGTACGTGTAACCCATGACTTCGCCATCATGTTCACATACTAGCCAAGGATATTTTTTCATAACCGTAGCAATACGAGAACGCATCTCTTTTCCGTCTGGAGGTTTGGATTCGAATGTAATCGGCGTATTAACAACGTATGGATAGTAGATGGCCGCCACTTGGCGAGCGTCGCGTAACGGGCGGGCTAGCCTTATGACAGCCATTCTATTCCTTGCAGGTAGATTTTCTCTACTCAAACATGTTCTATTCTCTTGGCGGTAGTGGGGGACCCGGATTTACCATATCCATACCTAGTGTACCGGAGAACATAGCGTCAATTTCCTCTACAGACCACCGCCCACTCTTGCGCAGTGTTCTTTCTTCTGACGGGTTGTTCATGAGGGATATCTGACCCCCTTGGCAGTGAAACACATGGCCGTTGACGTCTTTTGCCTCGTCAGAAGCCAGCCATGCCACCATGGGGGCGACATCTTCGGGATCTCGGTTCAACTCAAGCGGGGTTACTGCTGAGTTTGACTGGATTCCACTGGCGGCTCTGAGATCCCGGGCAGACTGAGGCACTGTTTGGGTCATACGGGAATTTGCGCCAGGCGAAATGCTGTTTACCGTGACACCGTAACGTCCAAGATCCCTTGCGACTGCTCGAGTGAATCCGGCGATGCCGTCCTTAGCTGCGCCGTAATTTGCTTGTCCTGAGTTACCGTACAATCCCGACGTTGAAGAGAATGTAATAATCCTTCCACTACGTTGTTGCCGGAATAATATGCTGGCTGCTTTAGTCACGGTGAATGTTCCTTTGAGATGTACAGCTATTACTGCATCCCATTCCTCTTCAGTCATGTTGAAGAGCATGCGGTCTCGGAGAATGCCAGCGACTGCTACGACGATATCGATTTTCCCAAAGTTATTGAGAGCCGTTTTGACGATATTTTCACCGCCGTCCATTGTGGCTACTGAGTCGTAGTTAGCTACAGCCTCACCACCTGCGGCCTTAATCTCGTTCACAACTTCATCGGCAGGGGTGGCGGAGTCACCTGAACCATCCACTGCGCCGCCAAGATCGTTTACTACAACCTTGGCGCCTTCAGCCGCGAGCTGCAGAGCAATTCCTCTGCCGATACCTCGGCCGGAACCGGTTACCACGGCTATTTTATTTTTAAGAAGGTCACCCATCTTTTCTCTCCTATTTCATGGATTATCGCGTGTTCCGTGCTCGATCTCAGCTCACTGCCTAGGAGCCTGTGGAGGTGATGGGTTGATCAGGCCTTGTGTAAGATGCTGAGGGGCCATCTCACGAAGCTCGTCCATCGTCCATCGTCCTTGTTTGAATATTGTTCGTACCCTTCTCGGGAGTGATAACTTTGTAATTACGCCGCCATATACTAGGAATGTTTGTCCGTTGATGTTGGCAGCCTGATCACTTGATAGGTATGCAACAAAAGGCCCGATATCTTCGGGGTTCATCTCCATGGCAGCCGGTGCGGCTTCGCGATCCTTCGGTCTGTCTGCCCTTAGCTGTCTGGCGGCGTCGGGAACCGATTGAGTCATGCGCGTATTTGCCCTTGGACAGATCGAATTTGCCGTCGCACCGTATCTGCCAAGGTCTTTAGCCGCGACTTTCGTAAAACCGGCGATGCCAGATTTCGCTGCGGCGTAGTTGCCCTGTCCTGTATTGCCGAAAAGCCCTGATTCTGAAGCGAACGTTACGATCCTCCCGCTTCTTTGCTGCCTGTACAAGATCGCAGCATGTTTGCAAACAGTGAAGGTCCCCTTGAGATGAACCCTTATAACGTCATCCCATTCCTCTTCAGTCATATTGAATATCATTCGGTCACGGAGAATGCCTGCTACAGTTACAACGATGTCCAGTTGTCCGTAGTTATCGACAGCAGTCTGTACAACGCTTTCTCCACCTTCCATAGTGGAAATGTCGGTGTAATCGGGAAGGGCCTCTCCACCAGAGCTCTTGATTTCGTCAACAACCTGCTCAGCTGGTGTGTTGGAGGTGCCCTCGCCATCGAGGGCTGCACCGATATCATTTACGATGACCTTCGCTCCCTCACCGGCAAGAGCTTTCGCGACCCCTGCACCAATACCCCTGCCGGATCCCGTGACTATTGCCACTTTACCGTCCAGGTAATTCGCCATTGTTATCCTCCTGCTTTTTTTACGGAATTAGTATTTGGTCTAATCTAAATAACTAAAGTCGGCCTTGTAGCTCAAATTACTCTGTGATTGTTTTAGGCCGACGCCCATTTTGCCACAATCTCGGTTGAGTTGTCACAGAGCACAAAGATTAAGGTGATTAACTTGGAAAAGTTCAAACCAATCTGTCGGATACGGTTGAACTAATCCTTTTTCTAAGAAATATGTTAGGTGGAGTAGTCAGGTGTTCGAATAATATAATAGTGCTTATGTCTAAGTCTTGTTTTCACGTGGTTCTTTTCAAACCTGAGATCCCCTATAACACGGGGAATATAATCAGGCTGTGCGCGAATATAGGTGCAGAACTTCACCTTATCCGGCCTCTCGGATTTGAAATGACTGAATCCCGTTTGCGTAGAGCTGCCCTTGACTATAGGGATCTTGCAATAGTTACTGAATATGATCGGTTCGACCAGTACATTGAGATGTTTCCGGAACGTAGGTTGTTTGCTACTTCCTCGAGGGCAAAAACCTCTTATACTGAGGTCGAATACAGGGAGGATGACGCCTTTCTATTCGGCCCTGAGTCCGTAGGGCTTCCTGACGATATGTTGTCATGCTTTCCCGAAAACAAAATACTTCTTGTTCCCATGATGCCTGGTAGTCGTAGCCTAAATATTGCTAATTCGGTTTCTGTTATCGCTTACGAAGCATGGCGGCAACTCAATTTCCAGGGTCGGGCTGAACCCCGGTGAACCCTGATGTATTAAACGCCTAATCTTTTGTACTTACATCGTGTAACCTTTGACACTGTACGAGGTAGGTATTCAGAAAATGGAAACTAGTAAGTTTTAGGTAAATCTTTCTAATGGGAAGAGCAAACTGGCATTACGATCATCCCCCTGCCTGCACATGTGCTCAGTGTGATGAGGACAGACTTCGAAAAAGACATAGGGGAATATTAGCAATCATTAAGGATATGATTAGGGGCCTTTTGCTGAGGAGGAGAGGTTGATCCGTATCCCGCAGGAATATATCGACGAGATGGTTTCCCATTCGCTTCAAGATGATCCTGATGAATGTTGCGGCATCCTTGCAGGCAGGGATAGCGAAGTGTCAAAACTGTACCGAATTAGGAATTCCACCCCGAGTCCTTATCGATATGTCATGGATCCTCAAGAGATGTTAAAAGCCATGCGTGATTCCGATTGTAGAGGAATTGAACTACAGGCGTTTTACCACTCTCATACCCACAGTGCTGCCTATCCTTCTGAAACCGACACTCGAATGGCTGTAGATTCTGGGTGGGTGGACTTCTGCTACATACTTGTTTCTCTGGAAAATAAGGGACTGCCAGATGTTCGGTTTTATATGATTGATTTCAATGGGGAGATTTCAGAGGAACAAATTGAAATAATCTGACTGCTCTTTTTCTACATTGGGTCCTTCCTCATTCTCGTTTGGTGAAATAGATTCCGGCCTTGATACTATTCTGAAAGACTTACCCAATCGCATCAGGATTGTCATTACTAGTTAGAGTAATTTGTGTTGGAAGAAGGAGACTTTTCGTTAGATCCTTCGGAGAGTCAGGTTCAGGAGATTGGGCCAGTGCGGGCCTTTCGTTTACTATTTGGATTCACGGGATGTGGACAGCATTACAGGCCCCTCGGTCTTAAGCACCTCTCCGTTTTCAATCTCTAGGTATAGCCTGTTCCCTGGATTAGGGCTTCCCTGCGTTTCCCCAATGGGGAATACCTCTGCTGTAACCCTTCCAGGGTTTATTGTTAATAGACCTACTGTTCCGAGTCTCACTTCTTTGTGATGAGGGAAAGTAATACTTCCCGAATTTACTAATACAATACCGTCCCTGTACTCCAGCCGTTCCTGATGCGTATGCCCAGACACCATTATTTCGACTTTTTTCGGGAAAAGTTTCTGTAAGTCTGTCACGGGACGGAATTGCCCCTCCATGCTGTGGATCATACCTACTGTCCAGCCCTCAGCTTCTAGTATTTGTGTGTCATCCATACGTGGATCTGGAATTGGGTCATTATTACCCGTGGAGCAAATTACTGGAGCGAATTGCTCACACCAATCTAAAACTATGGGAGAAGTTAAGTCGCCACCGTGAAGAATAATATCAACGCTGGAAAGAAATTCACCTGGAAGGGGGCCCAACTCGTCCATCGACCGTATCCTACCAGGAAGGTGTGTGTCTGTTATTAGCCCGAGACGCATCGGGGAAATGTATATCTAGAAGGGTTGAGGATCAAGCCCTGTGAGGTTGGTTTCTCCGTCTAAACCATCCGTATCGCAATCCAAATATACCAAAGAGTATGACAAATTGGAAAATACCTGGGATCAAAACTGCTCCGATTTCTAAGCTTTCCACCTTTAGTACGTATAGTGATGGCGTAGGCATCACGCTATTCTCTAATCCCACAACCAGGAACGACCAAATGTTATTCATTGTATGGAAGCCGATTGCTAACTCTAACCCACCGTCCACCAATGTGATTATTCCCATAAAAGCTCCTAGAGACAGGATTGCTAACATGTAAGGGAGTACGCCATATTCCCAGGGCTCTGGATTTGCTAAATGGACTGCTGCGAATATCAACGAAGTCGATATGAGCAGGAACTTTTTAGATCGAGACACCAGTGACAATCCTTGAAGTAAGTACCCGCGGAAAAAGACCTCCTCCATTCCAGCCTGTATTGGTACAAGGATTACGACAAATATTGCAAGAATTACGTAATCAAAAGTCACTGGATTACGGGTCAATTCGCCACCCATCGCTTCCGCAGTGTTGAGCTTAAGTTCAACAGCCAATGAAATTGAAGATAATACGAACACGATAAGCATGGCGAAAGCAAACCGTTCGTAATCGAATCGTAATCTGCCAGTGATAATTGGAAGTAGTTTTTTTTCGTGTATTAATGCCGAAAGAAACCACAAACTGACGGCCCCGATGAGAGGAGACGCCATAGTCAGTATGAATCCAGGAACATGAGAAGGACCACTGATATTTAAGGAATCTATAGAGCAGTTGAATTCCCACAATCCGAAACGGGAAAGAAAACCGCATACTGCAGCTAGGGGCAGCGCACCGACAAGTTGCCACATTATTACCACGGAAACGGAGCACATAATCCATCGGATCCAACCGTTTTTTCCGTATACGGCGGCCAATATGAACGCCCTGTCAGCGGGAATCGTTCTCTCCTCAAGGAACTGAACGCCACAGTGGTGACAAAAGGGGTGGTCTGATTCAACTAATATTTTGCCACAGTTTGTGCAAAACATCTGTGAATTATGAGGTTCCTCAGAGTTTTTGTGCGTGTTGATCATCAGATGAAAAGCCTATAAGAGAGCTTACCTTGGAGCAATCCTTAACCAAGGTTATATCAGCGAAGGACAAGAAGAATATTAGGCGCAATTGACGCTTGGAGTGCCCTGTGCTAATTTCTCATCCATCCCTCATCAAAAATACAGGTCAAGATCTCCCGTCGAGAAAGGAGCACAACATGTCCCAAAGTCGTGAAGCGGCAGTAGTAGGAATTCACGAATACCCTCTGAGGGTAGCCCCAGGCGTAAGCGCATTACAAATCAAGGCGAATTCGGCTTCTAAGGCGCTCGCTGATGCAGGATTATCTTGGAAAGACGTGGACGCAATATATGACACCGGTACACATCAAAATATCGGGGGGCTCGGGATTTCCGAGTATCTCGGGCTCAAACCGAGATTAATAGACACGACTTCTGTAGGTGGCTCTTCATACGAGTTTCAGGCAAACCATGCTGCCACTATGATCGCTGCGGGTAAGGCCAATGTTGCCCTGCTCACTTATGGGTCAACCGCTCACTCTGATAGGCGGGCGATTGGTACCGGGGGTGCAACAGGATTGGGAGCGCCAACTCCGTTCAATAATATGGAAGACCCATGGGGAATGACCCTGATATCCAATTATGGAATGGTGAAAGCGCGTCACATGCATCAGTACGGTACCACTGATGAGCAATTTGCGAACATATCCGTAGCTACCAGATATCATGCAATGAGGAATCCTGAGGCAGTCAAGGCAATGACTGACTTAGAGTTTGTAGGGGTAAATGAGATCACAACACAGGACGTTCTTGACTCGCGCCTCATAGCGTGGCCTCTTCATTTGCTTGAGTGTTGCATGGTCTCGGATGGTGGTGGGGCGGTAGTGATTGCATCTAAAGAAATTGCGGCGGATTGTAGGAAAAAACCCGTTTGGATAATAGGGGGAGGTGAAGCCACCAAATATAGAGAAAACGGAGGAGATATCACCGTAAGTGCGGGGGCTCAATCAGGCCCTAGAGCTTTTGCTGATGCGGGGGTGTCACCAGGTGATATTGATGTGCTCATGGCCTATGACTCCTTTTCTATTACTGTTATGTGCATGATTGAGGATCTCGGATTTTGCAAAAAGGGAGAGGGTGGAGACTATGTAAGTTCAGGGATTCTGAAATTTGATGAATCTGGCGGACCAGCCTTAAATACAGACGGTGGTGGGCTATCGTCGAATCACCCAGGAGAGAGGGGTATATTCCTAATACTGGAATCGGTGAGGCAATTGAGAGGTGAATCAACATCACAAGTTGAGAATGCAGAGCTAGCTGTAGCGGTTGGTAATGGAGGTTCGCTCGGATCTAGACATTCTACTTCGGCAACTATTCTGTCATCGGACTAATTAATAAGGGAGCACCTGTAAATGACACAAGAAACACCACTTAGGCCGCAGCCCAGATTCCCGGAGCCGGACACGCAACCGTTTTGGGATGCGACGAAGGATAGGAAGCTTACGTATCAAACCTGTGATTCGTGCGCAGGGGTTATTTTTTATCCGAGGGGTCATTGCAACACATGCGGTGGACTAGAGACTACGTGGCATACTTCTAGTGGAGAGGGAACCGTTTATACCTATAGCGTTATTATGCAAAGCAGGCACCCAGCTTTCAAAGATTTGGGGCCCTACGCGTTGGCATACGTTGACCTGGATGAGGGGTTCAGGATTATGACGAATATAGTGAATGTAGATGATCCTATAACAGGCGTCAGTTGCGGTATGAGGGTTAAGTTGAATTGGCACGATCAGGGTGAAGGTGCTATAGCCCTACCCATGTTCGAGCCCGCGTGAGCTTTTTAAAAACACTACCTTTATGGGAGACAATCGAAGCTCTTCCGCCCATCTGGCAACGAGACGTGCTGCCAGAAATCAATAAAGAGATTGCAGCTAATCCGTCTAGGCTGTTTGTGCTAGATGATGATCCTACTGGTCCGCAAACAGTCCATGATGTGGCACTTCTTACAGATTGGTCGAAGGAAGTATTACTATCCGAGTTCCGTACAAGCCAGCGCGCAACTTTTATTCTAACTAATAGCCGATCGGTAACTCAGACCGAGGCAATTAAGATTAACGCTGAGGTTGGTAGAAATATCTTGCTGGCCTCATCAGAATTGGGCAAGCCGATCAGCGTGATATCAAGATCTGATTCCACCCTCCGAGGCCATTTTCCTTCAGAGGTTGAGGCTCTTGCAAGAGCCCTTAATCCTGGTATTGGGTATGACGGACTTATATTCATACCATTCTTTATCGAAGGTGGCCGTTACACGGTAGGGAATGTGCAGTATGCGAGAGAAGGTCATAGCTTAGTGCCCGTAGCCGAAACTCCTTTTGCTAAGGACACAGCCTTCGGCTATGAGTCTTCTAATCTTACAGAGTGGATGGAAGAAAAATATGGAGGCAGAGTAAAAGCAGCGGATATCTCAACGATTTCAATCGAA
Source organism: uncultured Dehalococcoidia bacterium (assembly GCA_964652755.1). Classification (GTDB taxonomy): domain Bacteria; phylum Chloroflexota; class Dehalococcoidia; order Lucifugimonadales; family UBA826; genus UBA11795. The sequence goes on along the minus strand of CAZZBP010000042.1, from coordinate 1,398 downwards.
GACATTAGGCTTGGAGGCCCAAGTAAAGTACAAACCCTTCTAGAAGAGCTTAGAAAAGGTGAGATCTGTATTGTAAATGCCGCTGATATGCGTGATCTTGATGTGGTTGCTCTTGCCGTTCTGAGAGCCGAACGATTAGGGAAAAAGTTCCTCCTTAGGACATCTGCTTCCTTTGTTCGGTCAAGGATCGGACAAGGTGATCAACAGCTGTTGTCCAGGGACGAGATAGCTAGTTCCGACGAAGGAGGGGCTCTGATATTGGTAGGATCTCACGTCAGAGGCAGTACCTTGCAGTTGGAACAGGTTTTGGATATTCCTGGGATGAATGGAATAGAGATTGACGTATTCAAGGTTATAGATGGCGCTCCGGGATTGATACGTTCCATAATTAATCAGGTTGACGAACACCTGTTGCGTTCAGAAGACGTAACTGTTTACACCAGTAGAGAACTTGTGACAGGCGAATCGCCTGAAGAGTATTTGAGGATTGGTGCTGTAGTAACTGATGCTATGTCAGCTGTAGTTGCTGGCCTTTCGGTAAAGCCGCGCTATCTCGTGTCCAAGGGAGGAATGACCTCGTCAAACGTGATAAAAAATGCACTGAACATGAAGAGAGCACTGGTTCCAGGTCAAATTTTTCCGGGCATATTAGTTCTTCAGATGGGTCCTGAAGCGAAATATCCAGGAATGAGATTCATACTATTTCCAGGTAATGTTGGCGACCCGGATGCTATTGCAGATGTGGTTCGTAAAATGGATCCATCGGATGTGGGGGCTTAGGTTCGAAGTGTTAGCTGGTACTCAGGAAATTCTCGATCAGGCTGTTGAGGGTGAGTTTGCAGTGGGCGCTTTTAATGTATACAACCTTGAAGGAGCTAAGGCGGTAGTCCGAGCTGCTGAACAGGAGCAGCTCCCTGTAATCATACAGATACATCCTGCGTCGATTTTGACAGGTAGCCAAACTTTGACTGCACTATGTTTGGCGGCTGCTAGAGAAGCCACTGTTTTGGTTTCAGTCCATTTGGACCATAGCGACTCTGAAGATGCGATAAAAGCTTCTCTAACTGTTGGGATTAGGTCTGTGATGGCCGATGGATCGTCACTTAGATTTGATAGGAATGTAATTTTTACGAGGCAATGTGTAAAGAATGTACATTCAGTAGGAGGATTTGTAGAGGGAGAGCTAGGCAGGCTTTCGAGTACCGAGGACGGCCTTACAATTCCCGAATACGAAGCCCGCTATACTAACCCAGAGAAGGCTTCTGAGTTTTGTATAGCGACGGGATTGGATGCACTGGCGATATGCATTGGGAACGTTCACGGTAAATATCTCCGTGAACCGGAACTTGACTTTGGCAGGCTTTCCTTGATTAAAGAGGTCGTTTCTGTTCCTCTAGT
>CAZZBP010000041.1:7915-18868 GCA_964652755.1 uncultured Dehalococcoidia bacterium | reverse complement strand
CGCCCATATCCCCCATCATAGAAGTGCTGACCGGTCCGAACTGCCAAATCGTCCAGTCGAGAACTCTCAGGCCTTTTAGAGGACCGTCTTGTTGCACAGTGGAGCTTGTTTCAAGCAAAAGGCACACCTCCCTGTAGAAATCCCTTCGAACGAGTCGGCAGCCCGATTTATATCATTACGGACGATAATGTTCTATCCTCATGACTTTCAGGACGCTCATATATTTCTATTTTCACCTCAATTTTACGACTGAACAGTGTTTACGGACGTACCCCCGTTACACCACCATCAATAACCAGTTCACTGGCTGTTATGAAGGAGGATTCGTCAGAAGCTAGGAACAATACGCCGTAGGCCACATCTTCAGGCTGTCCCAGGCGTCCGAGGGGAATTTCCCCTACTCTGCTTTCCGGTTGGACAGAGTTCGTTACAGCACGAATCATATCCGTGTCTATGGGCCCGGGATGAATTGAATTCGCCCTTATTCCATCCACTGCGAATCTTCCCGCAGTGGACTTGGTAAATACCCTCACAGCGCCCTTTGAAGCAGCATATGCAGGTGATGCGAGTGGCCGGCCGGCGATTCCTGCTATAGAAGAAATATTTATGATGGATCCCCCGCCAGATCTTTGCATTGCAGGAATCGAATATTTAGTGCCGAGAAACACCCCTTTTGCATTCACCTCCATGGTCTTATCCCATTCCTCGCCTGTGAGATCCAGTCCATTATGCCTGAGAGAGATACCCGCATTATTTACAAGAATGTCGAGACGTCCATACCTATCCTCAGCAACCCGAACAACAGACTCCCAATCGCTTTCCACCGTCACGTCAAGATGTAGGTAGATAGCATCCCCTCCTAGGTCCGCAATTTCACTCTCGACCTTCTTACCTTCCTCATCGAGTATATCGCCGAAAACCACCTTGGCTCCTTCACTCACAAACAGTTTCGCCTCAACCTCACCCTGTCCCTTGGCTCCACCGGATATAAGGGCAACCTTACCTTCCAATCTTCCCATTGTGTTCCTCCACTTGATTATTCACGCCACCAGGTATCATTTGAATTATCCTCAGGCTCGTCGCCAATGATAACGTCCATTGTCTTCCTGTATTCTTCCGAAATGCTCTTCCGGATCGAAATGACCTGCCGCTAGGATATAACCTCCTGAAACAGCTCTTTTTATCAGCTCCCTACGACTATTTTCACTGGCTGCTTTATCTGTATCTACTCCTGCGCACCAAGCCGGTTCCTGGATTTGAACCTTGCTGTGTATCGCGTCACCGATAATGGCACCCTTTTCACCTGCAGAGTCGAGAAGAAAAACCATGTGGCCAGGTGTATGGCCAGGTGTGATCAGAGCAGTAATCTCGTCAGTGACGTTGAATCCATCATCAAACAGGTCCATGAGAGACAGCTTCTGCAAAGGTATGACGTTCTCTTCCACCCAGGGCGCGTTGACGAGATTTTCGGGTTTCCTGAAATGATTCCAATCGACGGAAGGCACAAGATATCGAGCATTCGGAAAGAACGGGGTAGGCGGATCGTTTAAGAGATCGAGATTCCAACCAACATGATCTACATGCAGATGACTGTGAATGACAATATCTATCGCACTTGCATCAACACCAACTCGGCCGAGGTCAGACATGAGATTGCCCTTTCGATTGTCCCTGCTTGGATGTGGTCCCGGTCCAATTCCTGTATCTACCAAAATATTTTTCCGACCCGACCGAACTAGAAAGCATCCGTAGTAAAGTTGAATCATGCCATCCACAAGTACATCTTCCTCGTATTTTTCCCACTCCGACGCTGAAGGCCCCGGGAAAAAGTCTGCGGGTGACCTGGGGGGCGGAATCATATCGAGCAGCGCTATTATTTCGACGTTCCCTACGTTGATTTTTTCCTGCATGGTCCACCTTCACATTGATACTGGATAATTTGCTATATATTTTGCTTACGAGTTCCCGTCACCACGAGAACCATCCGTTACCTGATATCCTCTGCCGCTCTTGTAAACGGCCCACCTAAAAGCTATGTTTTCAAACATTCTCGGACAAAAACGGGCGTGACCAGACAATAGAATAATCGAAATGAAAGCCACGGGGGTATTTTAATGACTGACACAACGATTGGATTCATCGGACTGGGAAATATGGGCGGCGGGATGTCAATGAATATTGCAAGAGGCGGCTACAAAATGGTTGTCCATGACCTTAACTGGGACACCGCCACACAGCTGCTCGAGTATGGAGCAGAATGGGCTGGAAGCCCTAAGGAATTGGCAGAGGTATCTGACGTGATTTTTACCTCCTTACCCGGGCCTACCGAGGTAGAGGCCGTTGCTACGGGAGATGAGGGACTACTCAACGGAATAAAATCTGGATCGGTCTGGTTAGATCTCAGTACAAGCTCTCCTACTTTGATAAGAAGACTTGCTGGGGTATTCGAAAAAAAAGGGGTCACGGTCATGGACGCCCCTGTTAGCGGTGGAGTCCGCGGAGCTAAACACGGCAGACTAGCGGTTATGGTCGGTGGTGACAAAACAGTTTTTGAAAAACTCCGACCTCTACTGGAATCATTTGGTGACCGAGTAACCCACACTGGAGATGTTGGGTCCGGCAGCATCTGCAAACTGATGCACAACTCCGTTGGATACGGGATGCAGATGATCCTATCAGAGTGTCTTACTCTTGGGGTCAAGGCAGGTGTAGATCCGGAAACACTAGTCGAATGTATCCGGAACGGAAGCGTGGGACGAGGAAATCTTCTGAACGTTACGCTACCTGAAACCTACTTTAGGGGATTATTTGACCCCCCAAATTTTGCCCTCAGATTAGCACGAAAAGACGTTGCCCTAACCTTGGAGCTGGGACGAGAATACGATGTACCCATGACTGCTGCGGGACACGCCTACAATGAGCTAACATCTGCGGTCAACCGCGGCTGGGGAGAGATGGATTCCCGTATAAGCTTATTGCTCCAGGAAGAGAGAGCCGGGGGCGTGGAGGTTCGCTTTGACGACTCTTCAGACGACTAGTCCGCTATTCAGAGGTAGCCGCCGTCGTTCGTTACAAAGTAATGGACAACAGTTAATATACACTCGAAAAAATAAGTCATAGACTTGGGTTCGGAGTTTAGAAGAGATGATTGAATTCCAATGTACAGTACAAGAAGGCTATGTCCCTAGTACACTGAGGAACGAACTTGCCAATACTATTGAAAGCTGTTGCCTGGAGATTCTCGGAATAGGTCAGGGGCCTGTCAGTGTTAGTTGGGTCTCTATCCCAAAGGGTTTCGGATTCCGGGGAGGCCATCCGTCAACTACATCTCTCGTGAGGGGAAAGATACCTGATGGCTGTGATAAAGATACCAGATCAAAACTTATGAGATGTATAGGGGATGAATGGTGCAGAATCACCGGAACAAAACAGGATGAGCTCATTGTGTCCGCGAGAGACATCAGCTGGGCAGGATAGGTTACAAAGAAACAGGAGGACCAAATGCCTTATTACAGATGCCTGATCCCGAAAGGATCTCTCAGTTATGATCAAAGGAGTGAGATAGCTACTGCATTTACCGATGTGCACTGTGGGATTTCCGCAGCCCCGCGAAACTTCGTCCACGTGGCTTTCCTCGAAGTTGAAAAAGGTAGCCTCGTATCCGACACACACGGGACCGGCGTTCTGGAATACGACACTCCTTTCTTTATCGCCGGCGGGAACCGAGCGGGTAGACCCCCCGAAGTCCGCGCCCAGATACTGGACGGATTGGTAAATCGATTCTCTGAAATAGTCTCTGTGCCCAGGAGTGATGTCAGTGGTCACATTAGTGAAGCGCCGGCATCATGGACCATGGAAGACGGCGAGATTCTCCCGGAACCCGGGGAAGAGCCTGCCGAGTGGTACGAACACGACGCAGTGGCCGGTTAACGGACTACCATTAGGAACACATAGTTTCCACAAGCATGACTAAGGTCAGGTTAGCAATAGTAGGTTGCGGTACAATTTCGCAACTTAACGTCCCCGGATATATCGAACATCCTGATTGTGAGATAGTTGCGCTGTGTGACCCTGTTTCAGAAAGGGCAGAATCCAAAGCTCGCCAATGGGGAATTTCCCCCATGATATGTACTGACTACGGAGAGATCGTAGCTAACCCCGAAATCGACGCTGTCGAACTCCTCACCCCAACCTATCTTCACGCGGACCAGATAATAATGGGTCTCCAGGGCGGAAAACATATCTCTTGCCAGAAGCCGCTTGCTACCAGCATGGAAGAAGCAGCACGAATATCGGAAGTAGTTGCCGAAAGTGATCGCATCTTCAGGGTTACTGAGAATTTCCTTTACTACCCTCCTATAGTAAAGGCAAAGGAACTGATGATGTCGGACGAAATTGGTGAACCCTCCCTCGTCAGAATAAGGACAATCAGGGGAGGAATGGCCGAGACAAGAATCCCTGTGGAAACCGATACCTATGTCTGGCGAAGAGACACTGAACTCAACCCCGGAGGTATGCTCTATGACGATGCCTGGCATAAATACGCAACAGCTATGTCATGGGTTGGTGATATTGAAAAAGTAACCAGTATAGTCACACATAATGATGACTACCTTGACAATACTCCAAGCGCAGCAGTCTTGAAGGTCAGGGATCGAGACTGCCTGATTACCTTGGACTATTCCAGCGCTCAGGAGATGCCGATCAGAACAAAGTACTATCCCATTGACGAGTTCTTTGAGATCATGGGACCCAGAGGGGCGATATGGGTAACGAGATGTACTGGCGAGATGCTAGACATGCCCCCTGTGATCCTGGTCAAAGGAAACGAAACCATCTCATATAATGTGCCTTCAGATTGGATCGAAGGTTTCAAAGGGGCTGCCAGAAGTTTCATAGATTCGATCGTTAATGGCAAGCATCCAGACATGGATATAGATTTCTCAACGAAGGTTCTCGACGTCGCCCTGTCCATATACAAATCTTCTGAGTTGGAATCAACAATCTACACAGGGAGATCATAAAACTCACGATCAGGGCACTCGCAGAAACTACATTCAAAATCGATCAGCCAAAGCTCAAACATAAAATCAAGAGAAGGAGTTTCGATGCGTATAGGAGCAGTGTTTCCACAGACTGAGTCAGGAACGGATCCAGGCGCTATCAAGGAATACGCGCAATCGGTAGAATCACTTGGTTTCGATCATATCCTTGCATTCGACCATGTGCTTGGTGCCAACGCGGAAAGTAGACCAGGGTGGTCGGGCGCTTACCGGCACACCGACTCGTTTTACGAGCCATTGGTCCTTTTCGGGCACATTGCCGGTATGACTCAGAAAATAGAACTTACAACCGGAATCATCATTCTTCCCCAGAGACAGACAGCCCTGGTTGCAAAACAGGCGGCAACGGTCGATCTCCTCTCAGGTGGGAGACTGCGTCTCGGTATCGGCATAGGCTGGAACCCCGTCGAATATGAGGCACTTGGTGAGGACTTCAGTAACAGGGGAAGGCGTTCAGAAGAACAAATCGAACTCCTTAAAGCACTATGGTCTGAAGAGCTCCTCACGTACGAGGGCAGATACCATAAGATTACAGATGCCGGGTTAAATCCCTTGCCGCCGGAAAAATCAATACCCATCTGGTTTGGAGGAACATCTGACCCCGTACTCAAAAGGGTTGCAGAAATTGGAGATGGCTGGATGCCGGTAGGCAGACCGGACGACTCTAGAAGAGAAATGATCGAGAAGTTGACAGGCTACCTAGAGAAAGCGAACAGAAGCATCACCGACATAGGTATTGAAAGCTGGGTAACTCTAAAAGGGTTGTCAGATTCTGAAGTCGAGGAAGAGATTGTCGGCTGGAAACGACTGGGCGCCACTCATCTTTCAGTAAACACTATGAACAGCGGTATGAAGTTTCCCGATGATCACATCAAGGCAATTGAAAAATTCTTGAAGATGGCTAACTCGTAACTTCGACACTGTTTCTGAGTTGGTTTCTTCTAGCATATCCTCACCATGAATTAGCGCTCCTTTATTATTGAATGGCCATTTGTAACCGGCGAAGTTTGGTTGAGTAATACTTTCCTTGTATCATCTGGGCCATCGTCAGACAGATACTTGAAATGAACTAGCAGCTGGTACACAGGAGCATGATTTGATTAACGTAGGAATCTCGACCTTCCCAACGGACTATTCAGTTGACATAGCGATACTGGCAAGAAAGGCAGAACAACTGGGATACGATTCTCTGTGGCTTGCCGAACATCCAATTTTGCCGGTGAATTCAAAGACACCTTGGCCAGGATCAGCTGACGGAAAAATTCCCAAGAAATACGCGGATACAGCCGATCCATTTGTAGCTCTCGGACGGGCTTCAGCAGTAACTGAAAATCTTCTACTCGGAACCGGGATCTGCCTTGTACCTGAACGCAATCCGCTTATTTTGGCAAATGAAGTAGCTACCCTTGACATGTATTCGAAGGGACGGTTTCTCTTTGGAATTGGAGCAGGGTGGCTGAAAGAGGAAACCGATATCATGGGAGGCGACTTCGCCCATCGCTGGACCCAGACAAGAGAAGCGGTTATGGCCATGAAAGAACTGTGGACAACCGTGGAAAGCGAATACCATGGCAAGTACTATGACTTCCCTCCAGTATATTCTTTTCCTATGCCCGTTCAACGCCCACACCCACCAATCTATCTCGGGGGACACGCTAAGAACGTGTTCCGGCGTATTGTTGAGTGGGGCGACGCCTGGATGCCAAACAGGATAACTCCTCAAGACATCGAGAATGGAAGAAAAACCATCGATAGTCTTGCCTCAGAAGCAGGAAGGGATCCAGCTGAGATAGGAATAACTGTCTATGGAGTAGCAGCAGACCGGGAGTTGTTAAAAGACTTTGAATCCGCAGGTGCTAATCGCGCAGTCGTTTCTATCGAGAGCGTTGAAGAGACGGTGGCCCTATCTCAACTTGAGGAAATTGCTTCGAAACTCATATGAATTCCAGGAATTTTACGGGGTACGGAAAGAATCCTCCACGAGTTAAATGGCCCCGGGGAGCCCGCATCGCTATCTCGGTAGTTGTGAACTACGAAGAAGGATCTGAGTATTCCACAATGGATGGTGATGCAAAGCACGAAGTAAACAATGAGGTTCCTTCACCAGTCCCAGGAGGCCAGAGAGATCTGGCAAACGAATCATTCTTTGAGTACGGCAGTAGAGTTGGTATATGGCGGCTGATGAGTATACTGAATGATTTTTCCATCAAAGCCTCTTTTTTCTGTTGTGCGTTGGCATTGGAGCGTAACCATGATGTGGGACGGGAAATAATCAAGGGGGGGCACGAAGTTGTGGGGCACGGGTACCGTTGGGAAGAGTATTACCTGATGGATATAGAGGCAGAAAGAGAGGCAATTCGTAGAACTATCGAATCCTTGGAGAAGACAACCGGGGTGAAACCGGTCGGTTGGTACACAAGATATGCCCCGAGTGAAAATACGAGAAAGCTGGTTGCCTCCAATGGCGAGTTTATCTACGACTCAAACTCGTATAGTGACGACATTCCCTATTATGAAATGGTTGAAGGGGAACCCTGGTTAGTGGTGCCTTATTCGCTGGAGGTCAACGATACCCGGTTCTGGAGGGGAGGCATGAACCGTCCTTCAGACTTCCTTGAGACCCTAACAAACACTTTCGATCTTCTCTATGAAGAGGGGCTTGAGAACCCTAAGTTAATGAATATCGGACTTCACTGCAGGATCGCAGGCCGCCCTTCGAGGGCGAGTGTTCTAAAGCAGTTTCTGAATTATGTGACCGATAAGCCGGATGTTTGGTTTGCTAGAAGGGATGAAATAGCCAGATGGTGGTTGAAAAACTACCCTGCGGATCCGCAGCAATCAACTTAAACTAACCTTTTCATACGCATTTCAATCTTGGTCTTTACTCAATCTCCTCTTTCGTCATAGACCACAATCCCTTCCTTCATAACCAAGGACACTGTCCTTCCGTGTTCCAAACCCGCCACATCAACCAAAGGGGACCCGTCAACAAAAATTAGATCTGCCTTTTTACCTTCCTCTAGGGTACCAAGATCTTTTTCGCGACCTATACATTCTGCTGCCGTTTTAGTAGCGGCCATAATTGCCTGGACGGAGGTCATACCGGCATCCACTAGGCAAACTATTTCCTCAGCATTGTTACCATGCACCCATCCTCCCGCATCTGTTCCGGAAACTACTTTCACGCCGGCTTCCATCGCAGCCAGAAGACTAGATACATGATCATCTCTGAGATCGGCAGACCTCCTGCGCCCGTGAGGGGTCCCTCTTTCCGCATGATATTTGTAAACAGAGAATGTAGGAGCAAAGAAAATATTAGTTCGAGCCATCAATGTTAATAACTCGGGGTCTTCATGCAAGAACGTTCCGTGTTCAATTGAGTCCACTCCAGCCTCAATGCTGGCCCTGAGACCTGGACCACCGAGTGCATGACACATTACTTTTCTACCAAGTTTGTGGGCCTCGTCCACAAGCGCTCCTATCTCTTCCTCACTTATCAGCATATCCTTGGGTTCAAGCCCACCTCTTGAACTGGCTCCGCCAGTGGCAGCAAACTTGATAACGTCAGCCCCAGACCTGACCATTTCTCGCACTTTTGCCCTCATTTCGTGCGACCCATTAGCCACACCGGAGGGAACACTCGGATCCTCAGGAAATGGTGTCCCGTAACCTGATGGACTTATGTGTTCCCCAATTCCACCAGTTGGGGAGATAATGCCGAGAGATACGAGCAACCTCGGACCGGGGACTAATCCTTCATCGACAGCATCCCTGAATCCCGCTGCAAGTCCCCCTGCATCCCTGATAGTGGTGTAACCGGTTTCTAATGTTTGCTTCAGAACAGAAGCTATGCGCATATCGCGGTGTGTTCTCTGTTCGGTCAGTCCCCATCTACTTGCAGTTTCATAACCAAAAGAAGCTAAATGGTCATGACAGTCGATCAATCCAGGTAGGACAGTCAAGGCACCCGAGTCGACCACCTCGGCATCATCGGGATTCTCCACGTCGCTGACAGGCCCCACGGCCACGATATTTCCCTGATCCACTAACAGGGTCCAATCTTTTTTAATCTCAGCCCCTGTACCATCGAAGAGTTCCGCGCATATTACAGCCTTCATACTCGCCTCTTTAACCCAATCAGCAATTTTCGATCGAAACCTGATAGTAGCATGACGCCGAAGGTACAAGAAACCTAAAAATTATTTGTTATACATCGTTCGGAGTACATCTGCCTGAGTCAACGTAAACTGTGACACGCGGATAGCCGATAAGCACAAATTTCGTTAATATTCACCAAGTCACTACTTCAAAAGAATCAAATACTGGGAGCTATGCAAAATGGGAAGTCTGGAAGGTAGAGTGGCCCTGGTTACAGGGTCAAGCAGAGGAATCGGCGAATATATGGCGAAACATTTCGCACGGGCGGGGGCTAAGGTTGCTATAGCTGCGAGAACTGTAGAAGTGACCGACAAAAGACTTCCGGGTACTATCCACTCGGTTACAGAATCTATTCGATCAGATGGTGGAGAAGCCACGGCCGTTCAGATGAACATGCGTGATCCAGAGAGCATCACTAACGGGGTCGCACAGGCTGTTGAAGATCTAGGATCCCTCGACATTATAGTAAACAATGCGGCCATTCTCGTCCCAGGCAGCCTGGAAACAGTACAGGACAGGCACTTGGATCTGATATGGCAGATAGACCTGAGAGGCCCACTACTGCTAATGAAATACGCCCTGCCTCATCTCAAGGAAGCGGGAGGAGGAGACATTATCAACGTATCCTCTGTGGCCGGGGTGTTTCCTGGACCAGGACCATATGACACCACTCCGACCCGGAGGGAAGGAAGCTTTTACGGGATGGTGAAATCCGGACTGGAAAGATTTTCACAGGGTCTTGCTAGGGAACTTCAAGGAGACAATATCAAGGTGAATGTACTTTCCCCACAGGGCAGAATCAAGACTCCTGGAAACATCTGGGCAGAGAACGATCCTGACAACCCAAGTCTGGAGTTCGAAGCGGCGGATGAAATGGGCAAAGCCGGAGTTTGGATCTGCGAGCAACAAAAAGAGTACACAGGGCACATACTCTACGATCAGGACGTCTGTAAAGAGCAAAGTCTCTAACCTGGGGCACCTATACTCGTGACTCGAACATCATTACCGAGTCTAAACTTGCGTCTGATCCACACGTCCGACATTCATCTGGGTGACCCCCACGGACATCCTGTTTCTATTCCAGCACTCCAGAAAGTTGTAGGGACCGTGTACGATGAAAAAGCAGATTATTTGCTACTTTCAGGTGATATATTTGATAACCAGCGAATAAACGACGAGGTAATCCGCCATTTTCTTGCCGAGATTTCCCGTGCGCAAGTCCCGTCGATCTTGCTTCCTGGAAATCACGACTTGATGAATGAGACATCGATTTACAGCCGGGCCATATTTGACAGTATCCCTGACAACTTATATGTCTTTCGTGAACCTACAGGACAATTGATTTCGTTCGAACACATCGACTTTTGGGGCAAGGCGATGGTTGAGCATAGTCCTTCGTTCAGGCCTGTTGAAGGCATGACTGATGCAGCTCCAGGAAAATGGCTGGTCTCCATGGCGCACGGACATTTTGAGGAGAAAAACACAGGCAGCGGACGATCCTCATTGATCTATCCTGAGGACATTTCTTCCCTAAAGTGCGACTATCTCGCTCTCGGGCACTGGGATGTACATACCGACGTATCGCAGGGTGGTGTTACCGCCGTATATTCGGGGTGTCCAATGGGTATAGGAGGCAGACCGGGTTCGGTTACTGCCGTCGAACTTGTGCCGGACTCTGGCGTTTCATATCGGCAAATACCTCTCAACTGAACTACGCAACAAACCTTTTTAT
>CAZZBP010000041.1:0-7905 GCA_964652755.1 uncultured Dehalococcoidia bacterium | reverse complement strand
GGCCCTAGGCCTATCGGCCTTCAAGCAGCATCCGATGGTTTGTAGGTTATAGATGCTGAAGACAGTCATAATCCACCGAATATGTTCGACTATCCGCTCCAACTTGTACCATTAAGGAATCCTCCATTGCCAAATTCAATTTGTTTAGGTATAACCCTGCTTGCAACAGGTTGCAACAACGGGCACCCCAAATATTTCAATCCGAAAGGTGAAACAACCAAAGAACGTAGGAAAGTACTGACTTGAACTCTTTAGAAGGTATAAAAGTTATCGAATACAGTAGATGAAGATCGGCCTCTATGTGTGGAAAATCTCTGGCGGATTTTGGTGCTGACGTCATTCTCATAGAACCACCTGAAGGGCATCCGAGCAGATTTCACGGACCATACCCTGGAGGAAGAGAGGATCCAGAAAAAAGCTTCCAGTTTCTTTACTTGAACGCGAACAAACGCAGCCTAGTTTTAGATCTAACAAAAAAACAAGATTCCGACCAACTACGTCATCTTATCTCTGAATCAGACCTATTTATAACGGATCTAAAACCTTTAGAAGCAGAAAAGAAACATCTATCCTTCACCGACATCAGGAAGCTGAACAATCAGACGATCGCGACTTACGTCACCCCTTTTGGCCATTCTGGACCCTATAAGGATTACAGCGGCGAGGAGCTCGTCCTCTGGCACATGGGGGGGCTCGGATACGAAACCCCGGCATTTACCGTGACTGACTTAGCATCGCAGCCTCCACTTAAGAGTGGCGGATATAACGTGGAGTATTTCGCGGGCTGGACAGCAGCGACAGCCTCTATGATAGGTATTTTCTATAGGGATCGATACGGTAGAGGGCAAAAAGTTGACATAGCGGCAATGGACAGTGCTATGAATCATATTCGTGGCAATTTTGCTACCTTTTCGTACGATGTCGCATCACTACCAGACAGCCGTCTTAAGTCTTTCTTTACTTGGATATGGCCGTGCAAAGACGGGCATGTATCCATGTCGATAGTTGCCGACCACTGGTGGAAATTATTGGTTGAGGAAATGGGAAATCCAACGTGGGCAATAAACGCTGACTTCGATACCCTAGAGGGAAGAAGAGGTTCTGTCGAGGAGATTGAGGCCGGTGTAATGGCCTGGATGAACTCCTTTACCAAAAACGAACTATACGAAAGGTTGTCTGGTAAAGGTATAGCATGTTTTCCGGTTTACTCAACAAAGGAAGTCATGAAATCTCCCCAATACGTAGCAAGGGATTTTTTCGTGGACCAAAATCATCCCAAAGCTGGGAAAGTAACTCAGCCTGGACCTCCAATAAGGATGTCCAAAACCCCGTGGCGCTTGGATAGCCCAGCTCCATTGCTTAATCAACATGCTGATGAAATCATCAAAGATATTGGCTTTCCACCGACCATAAATACTGAACCCCTTCAGAAAACTAAAGGAGCTCGGCCACTCGAAGGCGTTCGAGTACTAGATATGGGTTGGATTCTGTCCGTCCCCCACTGCGGTGCATGGCTTGGCACCCTAGGAGCAGAAGTGATCGAGGTAGAGTCAATGGCAAGCCTTGACCTCCTAAGAAAAGCAGCCCATGGTGGAGCAGACGGCACGCCAGGCATCAACAGAAACTCCAATTACAACAATCTGAACTTTAGTAAGAATGGGTTCACAGTCAACCTTAAGACGAAAGAAGGATTACATTTATTCAAAGAGTTAGTAGCCATATCAGACGTCGTAATAGAAAATTTTGCAACAGATGTTATGAACAATCTAGGATGTGGGTATAGGGACTTGGTAGTACACCGGCCTGACATTGTGATGCTGTCAGGCTCGACGCTCGGGGTGGAAGGCCCCCAACGACTGGCATCTGGGTTTGGGCCTAACGTCTCCTCGTACGCGGGACTCCCGTACATAAGTGGCTACCAAGGAGGCCCACCTATGAATATGGGTGGGAACTGGCCAGATTATTTGGTAGGGACGATGATGGTTTTCAGCATCCTCGCAGCTCTCCGTCACAGGGGAAAAACAGGAGAAGGACAATTCATCGAATTCTCTATGGCGGAATGCGTCAGCAGTCTTTTACCCGAGGCGTTTATGGACTGGTCTATGAACGGAGTTCAACACCAAAGAATAGGTAACAGACACGCCAAATTTGCCCCTCACAACGTCTACCCATGTTCAGGATTTGACCAATGGGCGGCCATTTCCGTGACCAGTGAAGAGGAATGGAAAACACTATGTAGGGTATCCGGCCATGAAGAATGGATATCCAATCCACTTTTTTCTACCGAGAATGGCAGGAAATTAAATGAAGATGAGCTTGATAAACTAATATCTCAGTGGACTAAAACTGCATCACCGCTTGATTTGATGAAGTCTCTACAAGAAGCCGGAGTCTCAGCTGGCCCGGTTATGAACGTATTCGATCTGGTCTCTAACCCTCATGTGATGGAAAGGGAGTTCCTTGTAGATATCGATCATGATGAGGTAGGTCCCCGAATAGTTGCAGGTCTTCCTTTAAGGATGGGGGAAATAGATCAATTGGAATATGCCCCGACACCTTTATTTGGCCAGCATAACGAACTGATTGCAAAAGACCTGCTCGGATACCAAAAAAAGAGATACGACGAACTTGTCAGTAGAGAGGTAATTTATTAGTTATCTGCTCATAATGTCAGCGCTTCAATAAATATCTGAAGTGAGTTCTAAGGAGTAAAAATATGGGGTATTCAATAAATCATATCCATATCAGGGCACAGGACCCGCATTCAACTGCAGCATGGTATGAGGAATTTTTCAACGCAAAAGTCATATCAGCAAGAGAAGTCATGCCCGGAACAATAACTGTAAGCATGAATGCAGGAGGTCCTGTTAGGCTGAATATATCGTCACAACCATCAGGTAGTTCAGCCGAAACCATACCAGCAGAACTGAACCGCCTCGGGTTGGAACATTTTGGATTCGACACTGGTGATATAGAAGCAGACATACAGAAATTCCAAGACTCCGGCGTGCCCATCGTTCTTCCGATCACGGAAATACCGGGAGGCACGAAACTTGCATATATAGAGGGGCCCGATAAGGTTCTGATTGAACTGGTACAACCGGCAACATAGCTCCCTAACCACGTCATACACGCGATCGTAATCAGGTACCCGGTTTTCTTTGACCTTTTTTAGAAGACATTAATACAATGCCCATTGCAAGTATTGAACTCACTAATTTGAAACCTTCATCAAAAAAGAGGTTAAATATGGCAGAAGAGGTCTACAGAAAACCAGTTCCAGTTGCTACTCCTGAGTCAGATTTTTTCTGGGAGAAAGCCCGCCACCATGAGCTTTGGATCCAGAAATGCTCCGACTGTGGAGACCCGTTCTTTTATCCCAGGATGGTCTGTCCTACTTGTCTTTCAGAAAACCTCGAATGGTTCAAGACATCCGGAAGGGGTTTTCTTTATTCATACATGATTAATCACAGGCCTCCCCCCGGATTTGAAGACGACGCCCCTTACGCCATAGCCATAGTGCAACTGGAGGAAGGACCGAGAATGATGACGAACATTGTTGAAGTAGAAAACACCCCGGAAAACTTGATTCTCGACATGCCTCTTGAAGTGGTGTTCGAGGATATTGCAGATGAAATGTCGATCCCGAAATGGAAACCTGCGGTGTCCTGAAGAACCAGCTGATTTCTAATACACCATAAAAGAAAGGGAGAGTGAAATTGGATTCCCTCAGATACAAAACAGCGATCGTTGGAGCATCCGAGACAACGGAACTGGGCCAAATCCCAGATAAAACAGAGTTTCAACTTCATGTCGACGCCGCAATGAACGCCGTTAAGGACTGCGGTATAGAAAAGAGCGAAATCGATGGAATAGCCACTACTATGAGCCCTGCGGCACTTGCGCATTATCTGGGCATAGTGCCCAAATGGATAGACAATACACAGGTTGGAGGTACTTCTTTCCTTGTTCATGTCAGGCACGCGGCAGCCGCAATTGCCAGTGGGCTATGCAATACAGTATTGGTTTCTATGGCCCAAAGCGGCCGTAGCAGAGTAGGTGAACAATCGGGAAGAATCGGTGATGTTTCCGCCATGGCCGGTGGCCGAAGAGATAGCTCATTTCCAGGACAGTTTGAGTCCCCCTATGGAGTCGCCGGCCCTACCACACAGTTTGGAATGGGGGTATTAAGGTACATGAAAGAGACAGGAACATCCCACGAACAACTGGCATCAGTGGCGGTCGCTCAGAGAAAATGGTCAAACAAGGTTCCTCGGGCTATGTATCGAGACTTGATAACAACGGAAGACGTATTTGCCAGTAGAATGATCTGCTACCCGTTCCATCTTCTTGAATGTTGTCTTGTCACAGATGGTGGAGGAGCGCTTGTAATCACAAGCGCCGAACGTGCCAAAAATTTTCCAAAGAATCCAGTATATGTAATGGGAACCGGTGAATCTGTGGAAACCCCAGTGATTAGCCAGATGTACGACATGACAACTTCTGCCGCGTTCAAAACGGCAAGCAAGAAAGCGTTCGAGGAATCCGGTGTCAGCCACAGCGATATAGACCACCTCATGGTATACGACGCCTTTGCTCACCTGCCGATCTACGGATTGGAAGACCTGGGATTCGTGGGGCGAGGTGAAGCAGGCGCTTTTATAGAAGAAGGAAACACATCGCCAGGCGGGAGTCTTCCTATGAACACAAATGGTGGTGGGCTTTCTTACACACACACTGGCATGTACGGGATGTTTGCTATACAGGAATCAATTCGCCAGGTGAGAGGTGAGGCATCACACCAGGTTCCTGACGTGAAGGTTTCCTTCTGCCAAGGAGTTGGCGGTATGTTCATGGCAGCAGGTAGCTTGGTCTTTACTAACGAAGACCCTTATTAAGGAGATTAAAATCGATATGCCTAGCTAGGCGGTTAGAAGCCTTCTCTGAAAAAGTCATTCCGAAAGAGCAGCATGCTGGTTTTGCCAAAGCGGTGGGTTAGGATGAGTAATCAGGGTGGCTACGTGCCCACGCTAAAAAGTTACCCGGATTTTCGTATCGGTGGAGCACTATGTTCAGTGTAGTCGAAATAGCCAAACTAAATAGAAGATCATACAAATCAGGAGGATCACATTGCTTCAGAATCTAGACGGACAGGTAGCTTGGATAACAGGAGCAGGCACAGGTATTGGTGAAAGTGCAGCCATCAAACTGGCCGAATCTGGATGCAAAGTGGTACTTTCAGGCCGCCGAAGAGATGTATTGAAGAACGTAGCCGAAGCAATCGGATCTGGGGTATCCATAAAACCACTTGACGTGTCTAACAAGGATGACGTGAAGGAAGTCACGGATATGATTCTCGAAGAGCATGGTCGAATAGATATAGGTGTCTTCAGTGCTGGAATCAATGTAAGAGACAGGAATTGGCACAACGTCGCCGCAGAGGATTGGGACAGAGTGATTAACATCGACCTAAATGGTGCTTTTTATTGTTGCCAGGCAGTTTTGCCAACTATGCGAAGTCAGGGTGGAGGCCTAGTCATAAACATATCTTCCATGGCCGCGAAGGGTGTTGGAAAACTCACAGGCCCCGCCTACACCTCTGCCAAGCACGCCATGAACGCCTTGACCGCGAGCTTACTTCTTGAAGAAAGAAACAATGGAATTAGGGCCACTGCTGTGTGCCCAGGCGAAGTAGCTACGCCGATTCTTGACCTACGACCCGTGCCGGTAAGTGCCGAGGATCAAGCGAGAATCCTACAATCAGACGATCTTGGTGAGCTGATATTGTACATCGCAAAGCAACCTCCACACGTGACAATCAATGAAGTCCTCATTACTCCAACATGGAATCGCTTTGACGCCTAAGCCGGCCTTTTAACCAAACGCTCCCTAAGAGCCCCAATGGTGAATATACCCAAAGATGAATTCCAGGTTTGACTGCCTCACAGAGAAGCGCCGGGGAGGATCTCAAATGCCTTTCAGGTTACTCATTCCTTATTAATCCTAATACCGGCGATTGGAAGGCCACCATCATAAAAACCGATGCCAGATTGTACAGCAATCACAAACCCTTCTAGGTTACTAAATTGGGTGTTTTTTCCTCTTTCTTAAACGCTGGAATTACCTCCTCAGCAAACTGCTGCAGTTGCTCTGTCAAAACAGTTTGAGGCGTTCCCATGGGATGACTCACACTAATTCTTTCTAGACCCGGATATTTTTTCTCAAGATTCTTTAACTGTTCGATAATTAGCTCCGGCGGACCGGCAAGAACACCCCCTGCCTCTACTGCATCTTCCACTCTTGGTAAGTCTGCTGTCGGAGCCAATTTGGCATCTGACATCACCTCTATTTGTTCATCGGATAGGGCCTGAACAAGCCTTAAGGGACCAAACATTTTGAGGTTTTCCTCGTACATACCAGCAACTTCACTCATAGCCTTCTCTTGCGTGTCGGCTATGCGATAGTGAAAACCTATCGAAAGTTTTTCGCCAGCTTCTAGTTCCACACCGGCCCGACCATACGCATCCTTAAAGCCCAGCACTGCTTTGTCCATTGCCCCTCCCTCCGAACTGCCTCCGCCAATGATTCCATTCATACCATGCTTTGCCATGAACTCGAGCCAACGGGGAGTTGCACTCTGTATTGGTTGCCAACATTCAACAGGCCGCTTCAATGGCCTGGGCACAAGTGTTATCTCTTCTAGCGTGTATCCCCTGTAGGGTACACTGGGAGGGATAGAGTAATTATCACCTTTATGTGAAAAAGACTCCTTTTCAAATGCTTTAAAAACGATGTCTACTTGTTCCTCAAAAAGATTCCTGTTTGCCGGCTGATCCAGAAGCGGAGAACCGAACGTCTCCACCTCCCTGGTGTGATATCCCCTCCCAACTCCGAAGACCACCCTCCCGCCAGTAAGTATGTCGGCAGTGGCATAATCCTCAGCTAATCGCAATGGATGCCACATGGGGGCGATATTGAACCCGCAGCCGAGCCTTATATCGCTGGTCAGGTGAGCGAGGTGTACGGCAAGCATCAAAACATTGGGCAGACATTCATAACCCTCGGGTTGGAAATGATGCTCAGCCAACCACAATGTATCGTAGCCTAGCCCATCCATCGTTTTTGCTATAGCGGTAGTTTTGTCAAATACCCCGGATAGGGATTCATTATCAAAAACGCGATCATTTACAGGGTCACCCCCGTATCCAATGTTGTCCATGTCGATGTGGCCGGCAAATAAGCTATCAAACTTTGTAATCATCTATGTCCTCCAAATACGTTGATCAATAATTATTTCAGTCCAATTGCGGCTTAAAAGTCGGGATAAGAACCTCCAGCGTTCGGGGCGAGATTGCCACCATCCATAGGAATTAACGTTCCTGTGGTCCATGCCGACGCATTTGATGCCAGTAAAGCAAAAAGTCCCCTTCTATCATCTGCTTGCCCAATTCTACCCACCGGTATACCTCGAAGGAAGGTGTCAAGAACTTCGGGAGTTTTCTCTTTCCTTTCTGAAAGCCCTGAGTTTAATACATGTGCGGGAAGTATTGCATTCACACGTACGCCTCTGCTGGCCCATTCAATCGCCAGACCTATTACCATTTGAACGACAGCTCCCATTGCAGCAAAGTAGGCGATCTGTCCCCTTCCAATAGAACTCACACCTCCTATCGAAAAAATGTTTACGATCAAACCTTTTCCTGAACAAGCATCCTCTTGCCAGATTCCTTGCATATAAGAAATCGACCTGTTACCAGGCTCTCGATAGGTTGAGATCAACCAATAACATGTCAGACTCTGCTGACGCTAGGGATAACGCCATAGCTCGTCCCATCCCACTAGCGGCTCCAGATACAACCGATTCCTTTCCAGTCAGATCAAACATAGAAGTATCAGACATGCTTT
>CAZZBP010000040.1:18983-19326 GCA_964652755.1 uncultured Dehalococcoidia bacterium | reverse complement strand
GAGACGGCCTCTTTAAAGGCTTTACACAAGACAATTGCCGAGTCTTCCACTATATGATGCCAGCCCACCTGCATATCACCCTCAGCAAGAATAGTGAGATCTATTAGACCATGCCTAGCTATTTGTGCTAGCAGATGATCAAACATACCGTTTCCGGTCCGTATTTCGTATTCCCCACTGCCATCTAAACAAACCGACACTGAAATTTTTGTTTCCTGGGTTTCTCTATCTGACTGTGAAACTCTCTTCATATAAGCAACCTTATTTGAATTATCTATATTAATTCCTTCAAGTCGTCTATTACCTATATTCAATGCTTTTGGACAATTAAAGTGTATTATAT
>CAZZBP010000040.1:0-18973 GCA_964652755.1 uncultured Dehalococcoidia bacterium | reverse complement strand
CTGCGGAAGGATCAGTATAGTTAACATTACCTCTATCTATATTATTTCCTTCAAGGCCTTAATTAGAGCGTTGGTTTCCTCAGGTCTACCTACAGCTATCCTAAAACAATCACGAAGACGACTCGAAGGAAAATTCCTTACGAATATACCTTTCGATGCAAGTTCCTGATATACCCTTTCAGACTCATTTTCCCCGAATTCGCATAGGATGTAGTTTCCTTTCGATGGCCAGGGTTTAACGCCCGAAATGCCCTCTAAGATACTAAACATTCGTTCCCTTTCGTGAATTATTTTTTCAACATTCGCCAAAAGATACTCAGAATCTTTCAAGGAAGCAATCAAGGCCGCTTCCCCTGCAACGTTTACGTTATAAGGCGGTTTAATCCCCCTAAGGTACTTAGCAACATTAGAGTGCATCATTCCGTAACCAACCCTTAAGCCTGCTAATCCTGCCCATTTACTCAATGTTCTGAGAATTATCAAATTCTCAAATTTCTCAACTAAGTGTTGAACTGTGGTCTGCGAAAACTCGAAGTAAGCTTCATCCACCACAATTACAAGACCTGTTTCGAGAAGTTGTAAAACCTGATCTTCATCTACAATATTTCCGGTGGGATTATTAGGAGATGTGACAAATATAAGTTTAGTATTCTTGGTGATTTTTTCTGTGACCCGAGAAACATCTATTTGAAATCTTGAGTCGCGTTGAACGTATTCGACCTCTGCCCCTGAGACCCTAGCGCAAAAACTATACATACCAAATGTTGGTTCAAAATCTAAAATCCTGTCACCCGGTGATATAAAGAGACGGAACAATAGATCTATCAACTCATCAGCCCCAGCTCCTACAACTATGTTCTCCGGCCGAGCATCTGTGTAAGTGGCAAGGGCTTCCCTCATCCTTAACTGGTTGGGGTCAGGATAAATATGTAGAGGCACTTGCGCCACAGCCGCAACTGCCTCAGGCGATCCACCGTAAGGATTTTCATTGCCATTTAACTTGATAATCTGGTCTTCTGAAATACCAGCCTTTTTTGCAAGCGTCTCTGGCGCATCCATCGCATCGTAGGTCTCTACGTCGACCAAATGTGCACGGACAAGACTTTCGATATTTTTCAAAGTCATTTCACAATCTCTCTGTGTTTATCCATTCCTAACGGAGCTCACGCCGTATCTCCGCCGCCTCGGCATGACCAGTTAATCCCTCTTCACGAGAAATAACGGAGGCAGCCTCTGTTATTTTAAAGGCATCCTTTCGACTCAGATTTACAACTGGAACGAATTTAAGAAAGCTATGCAACCCTAATCCAGAATTGAATCTAGCGGTCCCTGCGGTAGGCATAACATGACTTGGCCCAGCCCCGTAGTCACCAAGAACCTCATGTGAAAATTCCCCTAAAAACACCATTCCTGCATTTCTAACATAAGGAACTAAGGAGTCGGGATCATCCGTGACTATACTTAAGTGCTCTGGTGCAAATTCATTTGAAATGTCTATTCCGGTTCTCAAATCTTCTACTACGACCACCACACCTTGTTCATGGATCGATCGGCCCGCGATTTCAGATCTACTCATTCGATTAAGAGTCTTTTCTATCTGATGACTAACTTCTTTTGCAAATGATGCTGACGTTGTGATTAGCACCGGCTTCGCAAGAATGTCATGTTCTGCTTGCGCAAGTAGGTCCGCTGCGCATATGACTGGGTTTGCTGATCTGTCTGCCAGAATCAGAGTTTCAGTAGGCCCATAAAGTCCGTCTATCCCGACATCCCCATAAACCAATTTCTTTGCCAATGTAACAAATAAGTTCCCGGGGCCACAAATTATGTCCACAGCATTCACAGTTTCTGTACCGTACGCTAAAGCAGCGATTGATTGCGCTCCTCCGATCGCGTAAACGCAATCAACTTCTGCAATGTATGCAGCAGCCAAAACAGAGTCTGGGGGATTCCTACCTTGGTCGCTCGGACATGTGATAGATATTTGTCTAACGCCAGCTATTCGCGCTGGTATCGAAGTCATCAGAACAGTGGAAGGATATTTAGCTGTACCTCCAGGAACGTATGATGCGGCTGAATGTACTGGGATAAATCTTTGGCCGTATCCTTTAGATTCATCATTCCAGTCTTCGATCCTGCATAATTCATGGTATTCCCTTATTCTTTGCGCGGAAAACTCTAGGGCTTCTCTGAGACTTGAATCGATCCTGTAATACGCTGCTTCAATATCTTCTTGGGAAACAACAAGCGATTTTTGGCGGTAGCCATCAATTTTCTCATTGAGATTTTGTATCGCAGAATCACCGCCATCTCTAACATCATCAATTATTCTTTGAACGTATTCGACAAGTGTCATTGACCGGCCAAAAACATTTTGTGCTGAATCTGACACCAACCCGACAGAATCACCTAAATCCAGACGTCTATTTTGTAGAAGAATCCTTCTGGCTTCATCTATGTCACTAGTCAACCTCATTTAATAAACCTGTTAACAGAATTAACTATATTGGTTGTGGCCAATTCCTCAAAGTCATGAAGAATCCCCTTGGGCAAACCGTTCAGCATATCTTCAATCCGCTGCTCAGGATCAGAAATGAATTCCTCAGCATACGCAATCGCCGGATGTGAATCCTCTCCCTTGGCAATTCTTTTTGCCATAAACAGAAGCCTGTCCCACGAAAAATCCGCTCCGAGAAGCCTTAATATCCAATCCCTCCAACTTCTCAAGGGCTCGCCGTTCAAAAAATCTATATCTAGACCTACCCGATACTTCTGGATGTCAGCCAAATACGGTTTCATAGACCCCCAGTACGCTCTATCAAGTTCCAATTGCATCGCCCTGTCCATAACTAAGGCCTGAAATCGGCGTGGAAACAAATGTGAATTTTCAAAATATGGCCTAAACATTTTCGTTATCCAAGTCTCGTCCAAAATCAAATGAGAGACGTAGCCTGCAATAAATGCCCTAGATTCCTCACTTGTATTTGAGAGATCTAACCAGGAAGGATATTCGCGTGTCAGATTCTCTGACCCCTCTCCCACCTCAGAAAAATCCAAAGAGACAAAGTGATAGACGGATCTATCTTTCTTTGTTATCGCTCGGATATCCGGCACCGTCGACCCAAAGAGATAAGCAGGCAAGTTCCCTTCAATATCTAAACCTAATATATCCTCTGATGCCCGTAGGGAGAAATGGATGTGTGTGGGCAGGTTTGGCACGACTCTAGCTAAATGAGTCGGCTGGAATTATCACTTACTGACTGGAACACATAGTTTGGTTGGGTAACTGTCATGCTTACGGCACCCATTTCTCTGAGACTTCGAACTGATTCCATAAGGCCGCTCCGGTCAACCACAATGGTAACAGCATACCAATCTACCGAATCCTTAGAGTAAACTTTAGAAATTGTCGGACCTATAAGGCCTTCCACAACTGAGCGTTTTAATATGTCCCTCGCTAATTCATCAACGCATTCACTCTGAATATTAGCGGTCACAAGAAAATATTCCTCTGAATTCATATGTGCCTGAATTATTTCAGTAAATCTGTTGGCTAGTACCGACTTCCTGGAATCTCCTATAATCGTATTCTTATTCCCAATAAGGCACGCTTCTGATTCGATTACTGTTCCACCCTGAATAGTTTTTAGATGGTTTTCCCTCATTGTCGTACCTGAAGAAGTAATATCCGCAATTATGTCTGCGAAACCCATCGCTGGAGCTACTTCCAAAGTCCCGCTCGACTGCACCAAAGAAAAGTGGCTTATCCCGTTGGAAAGTAAAAATCCCTCTACCAACCGAGGCGATTTCGTGGCTATCCTCAAACTTTCTCCTTTGTCGTGAAATTCTGCAGCTAGGTCGGCTAAATCTGCTATTGAACTAACATCTATCCAAGAGTCAGGAATCCCAAGAGCGAGAGAGCAGGCTCCGAAACCAAGATTTCTCATCACGACTTTAGTAAGCCTATCTTCTTTCCTAAGTTCCAAATATCTGTCGTGGCCTAGGATTCCCAGATCTGCACTACCTTCTTCAATTTTATCCGTGATATCCGCGCTTCTCTGGAAAATCACTGAAATTCCTTTTAAAAACGGAATGCTTGCAGTGTATCTCCTACGATTTTCCTGATTTACTCGCAATCCACATGCATCAAGAAACAGAAGAGTGGGTTCGTATAAAGCGCCATCACTCGGAATGGCGATCTTCAGTACAGCATCAGAACCTATAGTTACCACTGAAATCTAACCTACTGTCTCCTGGTATCTAATAGTCGAATCTACATTTACTGCGAATCCTACAGCACCAACATCCTTATCGCCTCCTAGCGACCGTACAAGCCCATCGTATCTACCTCCTCCGCCTAACGATATGGGGCCAGACACCGTACCTACGATAAGGTCAAAAATAAACCCTGTGTAATACGTTAGACCCCGTTGAGATGCGAAGTCTAGTTCAAACCCCACTTCCAGGCCTCCGATATCGCCAACACCGTTTATTAATTCACTCACATACTTCATCTGTTCTAAATCGACAACGTTACTAGTTGGCTTCCCCTCAATCGATTTATAGTCTCCCGCCATTCGATTGAGAAATTCGGAAAGGTCCTTAAGTGCGGATTCCAAAACATCAACGCCAACTACTTCTGAATTTTTCTTTAACAATCTATCTATTATTTCCGCCCTAGATCTTCTTCCAGTGTTTCCGGAAAGAGTTTCAGCCATAAGAGATTGGATTAATTCCATCGACTCCGCTTTTGAACCATATTCTCCTGTTGAGTCAGAACGTTGCTTGTTTTCTTTCACAAGCCCCAACCTAACAGCGTGGGACAATATGTCATTTAATCTATCTGGGTACTGACTTAATTTCCAGACATAAGAAAAAATCTATAAGCAGATAGCTTCACTCAAACCATAACTTTCAAGAAGTTTTCTTATTGCGCCTACATTGCCAAGCCTCACTATAAGCGATTTGATACCCGCTTCAGAGAGCGCGGCAAGTGATAGTCTAAGAATCTCCGCATCGAAGTCTGCGGTGCTCGCACCGATAATTTCACAACCCTGCTGAGTGAACTGTCTGAGAGTATTCCCTGTGGAACCATCGTTGTATCGAAACACGGGACCTGAATATTGACGCTTCACGACATTTTCTATATTCATTGGTTCTTTCAAATACTCCCTGATGACGGAAGAAGTAAATTCAGGCCTAAGGCTTACCTTATTTCCGCCAGGGTCAATGAAGGAATAAAGATGTCCGGTGATGCCTCCACCAGACTTTCTTACAAATAGTTCGGTGGGCTCTATAACAGGATAATCAGCGGCTGCGAATCCAGCTCCGCTCAACAAATTACGAATGCTATCTATTAACGATTCTTTCCTCGCATAGTAAGCCATTGAGGAATCAGGCCCTCCCGGCAATTCCCGAATCTGATTGTGCAAATCTTCAACCTTAATTTCTTTCATGACTCATCAATCTTACAATAGGGTGACACTAGCGGTTAACATATGAATAGCCAACACACCAAATTTACGAAACGGTTTTCGCTTGGAAGGGCGATTTAACTAGGCGTTAGTTTCGGGAGACCAGTTAATGGACGATGTCGATTG
Source organism: uncultured Dehalococcoidia bacterium (assembly GCA_964652755.1). Classification (GTDB taxonomy): domain Bacteria; phylum Chloroflexota; class Dehalococcoidia; order Lucifugimonadales; family UBA826; genus UBA11795. The sequence goes on along the minus strand of CAZZBP010000040.1, from coordinate 13,373 downwards.
GACTTCAGTTTTTGCCCAGGGAAATATCCTGGCTAATGCTGGGAAGCATACAGAAGCTCTTAAGAATTACGAATTGGCCGCCTCTCAAAGGCCGGGACATGCGTTAACCTGGAATAACATAGGGGTTGCGAAGCTATGTTTAGGGAAATTTGATGAAGCTATTACACATTTTTCAAAAGCTATTGATTTAGATCCTGAGTACAAGGATGCTTTCCATAATAGGGGTCTTGCCTACTCAGATATCGGAGAGCTTGAAAAAGCTCTCAATGATCTAACCGAGGCCATAAACCTGGATTCTCTATATTGGTCTGCCTACAGGCATAGAAGCATAGTGAATCAAATGCTTGGAAGAGATTCTCAAAGCTTTGAAGATTTCATCAACGCCAAGAAACTAGAGGCATAAATATAGATACAGCCAGTAATAAAACATTTAGCTAAATGAGAATTTATCATCTGAATCTTACTTATTAGTTTATCTGAGGAGGCCCTAGTGACTAGTCACAATACGGATGTATCTCCGATAGTAGGTGTGCTAGGCGGCAGCACATCGGACTTTCCGATACTCAAGAAATCAGTCAAAATATTAGATGAACTCGTTATACCGAGTGAACTCAGAGTGGTTTCAGCCCATCGCACTCCAGATTGGTTATTTGAATATTCAGAGACTGCAGAAGAGAGAGGCATAAAAGTTATTATCGCGGGTGCAGGAGGCGCGGCTCATCTTCCCGGTATGCTGGCAGCCAAGACAATTCTACCCGTGATAGGCGTTCCAGTTCCCTTAGAAAACCTCAAAGGGATGGACTCACTTCTTTCTATCGTACAGATGCCCAGGGGTGTTCCTGTCGCTACTGTCGCGATCGGCGGAGCAGAGAATGGGGCTATCTTGGCTGCTGAAATAATAGCCACTCACAATGATTTATTACGCGACAGATTACGCCAGTGGCGAAAAAACCTGACGGAAACAGTTCTCGCTGATCCAGCGTCTAAAGGATCTATTTAAAAGTGAAGGGCCAGAAAACAATTCTTCCGGGTAGCACATTAGGAATGCTAGGTGGAGGACAATTAGGTGGATTTTTTGCGGAAGCAGCCTTGCGATTGGGTTACAAGGTATGTGTGTGGGATCCTTCTCACAACGCGCCTGCAAAAAGGTTCGCGTCCATTGCTTTCGACGGGGGGTTCGATGATGAGGAGACTATAAAGCAATTTACCCGTTTGGTGGATTGTGTTTCCTTGGAATGGGAAAATATCCCAGCATCTCTTGTGGAGATTCTAGAACAGGAATTAAGAGTACGGCCCGGTAGCAGAAGTCTGCGATTGGCACAGGATCGGACTTTTGAGAAAAGCTTTCTAAAGGACCAAGGATTCACTGTTGCAGATTATGAAGTCGTGCTTTCAAAGTTGGAACTCAATGATTTAAGTTTACCCCTTCCCTGGATAGTTAAGACTGCGACCGAGGGATATGACGGCCACGGGCAATGGCGAATTTCAGATAAGGAAAGCATAAAGCCTGTTCTGGACGTGATTACAGGAGATGGCCCGTGGGTAGTAGAACAAATAGTTCCTTTCGTGATGGAACTTTCTGTCGTTGTTTCCATTGGCAGCGATCAGAATTACGTTACTTATCCTCCTACAGAAAACATTCACGAAAACGGTATTTTGCGTATCAGTATTTCGCCAGGGCGAATTGAAAAAAGTCTGGCCGAATCCGCACAACGACTGGCTCATGAAGTTGTCCAAAGCATAGGTGATCCGGGCGTTTTCTGCGTTGAGATGTTCTTACTCAATAATGGAACCCTAATAGTGAATGAGATAGCTCCAAGGCCCCACAACTCCGGGCATCACACCTTTGACTCTTTTTCGGTTTCGCAATATGAGCTTCAAGTTCGCACACTTTGCGATCTCCCACTGATTAACCCGATAAGAAACGGAGACTCTGTTCTTCTCAATATTTTGGGTCAAGAAGCGATGACCCTATTAAAACCGCACGTTGCTAACACTTTAATGGGAAATGATTACGCAAGGTTCTATTTCTATGGGAAAGAATCTGTGAGGCCGGGACGCAAGATGGGACATATTCTGTTTACAGGTAGTGATAACGAAACTTTATTGAAAGAAGCCATTGAAGCACACAACCAGATATCAAGCCAAACTTAAGATTCCAATGTAGCCATAAGGTATCTGATTAGGATAGTCGGAGTTGATTGTTAGAATCCCATTGTTCTGCGCACTATTTCCTTTTACAGTAGTTTCAGAAAGCTCAGGGGATCTGTTCTACTGTGATTGCACAAAGTCTTGTACTATACCTTCCCATTACAGATCCTCTTGAAAAACTTCTAGCTTTTGACGTTAATTCTCCCTCCGATAAGCCATTCGGCCACATATACGGTTCCGTTACTCATCACTTTTCATCATTACATAGCGCAGTTTCATAGGCCCATATACCTAACATCAGCCATAACACGGGTGGACTGTGTCCACCCGTGTTATGGCTGAAGGATTACTTTCGTATAGCCCTCTACTCTTTGATCAAACTTTTGGTAGGCTTCTGGAGCCTCATCAATAGAAATTTCGTGAGAGACCACAAAACTAGGATTCGCTTTACCAGCAATAATTAAATCTCGCAAATACGCGTTGTATTTCTTTACATTACATTGTCCTGTTCCCAGTCTCAGACCTTTCTCAAACAAACGTCCAAAACTGAGAAGCAGTGATCCGGATTTCGCTGATTCGTTCACTCCGCCTGGGTCAGAGGGCACATAAAGGCCCGGTATACCCAAGGCTCCTGTCGGCTTCACCACCTCAATCATCTGATTTAGAACAACGTTTGGAATCTCTTCTTGTTCGCCTCCAGCAGCCGACGAACCCTGCGCGGCTGCCTGATAACCTACAGCATCGATACCTTTATCGACGCCAGTATCGCTTCTAATGTCCCTGATCTGTTCAACCGGGTCACCCCTATCGAAATTTATGGGAATAGCTCCGATACTTTCCGCCTTGTCTAAACGTTCTTGAACGTGATCGATACAAAATACTTCAGCTGCTCCTCTGATACCCGAACTGTATGCCGCCATTAGGCCTACTGGTCCGGCTCCGAATACTGCAACGCTCTCTCCGGGGCTCACGTCTGCTAACTCTGCACCGTGATAACCAGTGGGGAAAATATCTGCAAGTAGTGCAAAGTCAGCCTCAAAATCCTTTCCTTTTGGCAAAGTCAAACAGTTAAAATCGGCAAACGGGACCTGTAAGTACTCAGCCTGGCCACCTGGCCACGGTCCCATCGCAACATACCCATATGCACCCCCAGCGAAACCGGGATTTACTGTCGTACAGAAACCAGTAAATCCGCGCTGACAATTTTTGCAAAATCCACAAGCCACATTAAAAGGCATCACTACTCTGTCACCAACGGACAAAGTTTTCACAGCAGAGCCAAGTTCCTCGATTACACCCATGTTTTCGTGACCAAAAATAATTCCTGGTTCAGCCGCAGTTCTTCCCTCATACATGTGAAGATCAGACCCACATATGCAACTTGAGGTGATCCTAACTATCACGTCATTGGGATGTTTAATAGTGGGATCATCTACATTTTCTACTGCAACCTCAAAAGGATTCTTGTAAACAACAGCTTTCATGTTGAGTTCCTCCTCAATCTTGAGTTATCTCTTACGGCATATATACGGCGCCCATACTAACTCAAATTAGCAAAAACGTCCGCTCCAATCAAGACTTATCTTATTAAAACCTTGACGATATGGTAAAAATTTCTAAATAAAAACCCCTAATCGGCTGATACCCTCGTTGTACGGGTTAAATTGGGTTAATTCTAGGTAAATCACAATGTTCAGGATACACACCGGCTCTAGAAAGAACGAGTTCTCCATTTTGTTTGATTACCGGCCCATTAAATTTAATGATCAGATCAATTATTTGAGTTTCTGATAAGGACCTTATATGGGAGTTTTTCAAAAATATCTATCCCTATGGATAGCACTCTGCATAGCGACAGGAGTATTGATTGGCAATTGGATACCGGAAGTATTTCGTTTCGCAGCGACCCTTCAATGGGCTCACGTAAATATCGTTATTGCCATCTGCATTTGGGTGATGGTCTACCCGATGATGTCACAGATAGATTTCTCATCAATTAGGGACGTTGGTAGGAGTCCAAAAGGGTTGATCGTAACCTTGACTGTTAACTGGTTGATCAAACCGTTTACCATGGCTTTTTTAGCTTGGTTTTTCTTTAGGATTCTGTTCAAAGACTTGGTAGAACCATCCACCGCGACTGAATACATAGCAGGAATGATTCTTCTTGGAGTGGCTCCCTGCACCGCCATGGTGTTTGTATGGAGCCAACTGACAAGAGGGAATCCGAACTATACCCTGATTCAAGTGTCCATAAACGACATAATCATGATATTTGCTTTCGCGCCAATTGCAGGATTTCTACTAGGCATAGCAAGTATTGAAATTCCTTGGGAAACTCTCATTATGTCCGTTGTCCTCTATGTCGTAATTCCCCTAATTGCCGGAATTTTGACAAGGTATCAGCTTATCGATTCTAAGAACGAAGAAAAGCTTCAGAAATTCCTGATGATAATCAAACCGATGTCAATGCTCGGTTTACTGTTAACAGTTATTTTATTATTTGGATTTCAGGCTGAGGTCATTTTAAGCAAACCTCAAATCATAATTTTGATCGCGATTCCTCTGCTTCTACAAACCTACGGAATATTTGCTGTCGGTTATGTAACATCAAAACTTTTGAAACTACGCCACGATATAGCGGCACCAGCTTGTCTTATTGGTACCTCAAACTTTTTTGAACTCGCTGTTGCGGTTGCGATTTCTTTATTTGGGCTCCACTCGGGAGCGGCTTTGGCAACTGTGGTTGGGGTGCTGGTAGAGGTACCTGTAATGTTGTCGCTCGTCTACATAGTTAATAGGACGCGCCCGTTATTCTCTACATAATCTAACTAACTTGTTCAGGTCGAAAGTCACACACAAAACCCGCAAAGTAGCACTTTGATCTTCTACCGAATTAACTACAAAAGATATCTCTTTGAATGTATCCTCTTGGAAAAAGTCACAATGGACCAGGAGTAGTTCTAGGTGATTTGAGGCAGATGCCCTGATTCATTCTAGTTTGGACCCCTAGTGACTAAACATGGTTCTTTCCAGATTCTCCCCATATTATTATTAATTTCAACAGGCTATGACCTGTGTTCGCCAAGCCACGCCTAGTTTCGGGGGACACCATAATCGCATCTCCTTGGCGAACTGGAATTTCCTCTCCGTCGATGACCATCAACCCTTGACCCGCCAAAAAATAATAGATTTCCTCAAGGGGATGGTCCCCTTCATGACTATGTTCGCCTTCACTAACCCCTTCTGCCAGCTCCCAAATTTCAGACTTGATCGGCAGTTTGCTAAGCTTGCCGAACAAATTTCTTCGTTTTATTTTTCCTATGCCGCCATGAATACGTTTTGATAATACCTCATCCATCTCTTCGGTCTGCTTCCAATACATTGAGTTTCCTGTCCTTATAAAAAGCATGCTATCAATAGCGCATAGTAGCGTTACAATTGTCTTATTTTATTAGAGAAATACGCAAACATCCGACAAATGACTTTGGCCAGTTTGAACGATCAGCCCGCTGATCACCTGGGCTTCATAGCTCGAATTATGCTATTACCCAGAATTCTTTGATTTACTAACAGACCGGGCAAGTAATATTGCTGCGTTATCAACTACTTTTCGGTTGGCATTTTCTCTATAAAAGATCTAATTTGTTCAAAATAATCAACGCCCGCGATGATGTATGTATCATTATGATCTGCTCCATCAACCGAGTAAAAATACTTCGGTACATCGGCTGACTCATAAAGTGCTTTACCCATCTTGATCGGGACAATAGAATCTTGATCACCATGAATTACCATTAACGGCACGCGAAGGCTTTGCATAGCAAGTTGTGAATCAAAACGGGCTTTAAGCACTCTGTTAAAAAGCGCTTCGGGCAGGTAAGGATAATTATGCTTTGCCAAGGCAGTAATCGAAGGAAAAGGAGCTTCGATCACTAATGACCGAACATCGTATAATGAGGCCAACTTGATAGCCACTGCACTTCCTAATGAACGGCCGAGGAGTATGATGTTTTCTGCGTTACCTTCAGTGTAAATATGGTTAGTCAAGAAATGTATCGCAGCATGGCCGTCTAAATGCAATCCAGGTTCCGATGGAACCCCCTCACTCAACCCATATCCGCGATAGTCGAATATTAATATGCTAGCCTCAACATTGTGGTGGAGAAGTTCAATATAATCCAATCTATCACCGATGTTTCCAGCGTTGCCGTGGAACCAAACGAATGTGAAATCACCCTTTCCGGGTATAAACCACCCGTGCAGTTTGTAACCATCTTCTGTGGTGAAGTACACGTCTTCATAATCGAGTCCAATATTTGAAGGGGAATGTGTCAAGTTAGGATCGGGAAAATATACGAAATATTTATCTAGCAAAACCCGCTCCCTAAATATGAAGATCAACAAAAGAAAAACCGTCGCGGCAGGAATCAAGATAAATGTATTCTTCTTAGTCAAAACTCGCATATGGAATCTTTCTTATTATCCCCTGATGAAAATAAGTTAGAAGCATCGGGCCAAATAGTCTGTCAGATCTGAAAAGTATCCTCCACAACGTGTTCAGGTAGAACATCGTTTTATCTACCAACCCAATGTGAATGAACGCTAGGCAAAAATCAACACCGCCAATCGCACATTTGTTAAACAATGCCGTAGTAAAGGGACGGAGTTCTCAGAATTTCAGCATCCCACTAAGTAACAAATCTTCGGAACGGTTCTCGCCGAGGATCAGCATCTAGAAACTTGTCGATTCCTTCTTCCATGGCACGCATAATAACGGTGAATGCCTTTCCTGCTGCTTCTGCCGTTTGCTGGATATCTTTATCGGTGTGTGAAAGAGTCGGCATGAAACTGTTTAATGTATGTATCCCTTGACGAGCCATTTCTTGTATGAACAAAGTATTTACTCCTTGCCTCAACGATTCGTCGGGAAGGGAAAAATCGACAGTACATCTGAAATGCCAACCACGCACTTCGGCAGGAAGCCCCGCCGAATCTACAGCTTCTTTTATGGCCGACCTCATCTTTGCCCCAATTTCTTCAAATTGGGTAACTGAGTCTCTTACCAATAGCTGTCGTATTGTGGTGAGGGAGGCCGCGAGACCCGCGTTATCACTCCAGTAGGAGCTTGAAATAAACATACGGTCGGCCAGTTCCATCGATTCTTTCGAACCTACGACAACGCCCATAGGAAATCCGTTACTTATGGCCTTGGCAAAGACTGACATATCGGGGGTAACGCCTACGTATTCTTGAATCCCGCCAATTCGAGTGCGCCAGCCACTTGATACTTCATCAAAGATCAGTAGAGCCCCATTTGCATGCGCAATCTTCTTTACTTGCTCTAAATATCCTTCAGGAGGTATTTCCGACCGCAACGGTTCCATCATTACGGCCGCAATTTCTCCCTTGTTTTGGTTAAATAATTCCTCCAAGTTAGCTATGTCGCCGTATTCAAAAGGTAGGGCGGTACCTGCAAGTGCTTTCGGGACGCCAATAGGTTCAATTCCTATGATCGGGAATTCACCCGTACGGGGGTCAGCCAAATAATTCACCGACTGATACCAATCATGCCAACCGTGGTAGCCACAGAAAAGTATCTTGTCGCGTCCAGTCGTACCTCGAGCGATCTTAATCGATATTGCGCAGGCTTCACCACCACCTTTACAGTAGCGAACCATTTCTGCACTTGGAATCTGCTCAACTAATAACTCAGCCAGTTCAATCTCAAGAGGGCTATTGACGGTGAACAAACTGCCTTTGTCGATCTGAGTTTTAACTGCTTGGCTAACCTCAGGATCTGCATGCCCAAGAATTATGGCGCTGACACAGTTATTCCAATCGATATATTCGTTATCATCAACATCGAAGAATCTGGATCCAATGGCATGCTTTGCATAAACAGGGCTCACACCTTCCGCAAATTGGCTTGCACGACGGCTGACTAACTGAGTTTTTCCCGGGATAAGTTCCCCTGCCCTTTTGTATAGTTCCATAGAATTTCTAACTCGCTCGTCGATATACACTATTTCCTCCAAAGACTTTTGGTGAATAATTATTGAGCGACACCATTCTCCATTACTTTAGCTAGCCCTACGTTGCTGTCTCTAATCGAGCGAGAATAGCTTGGTGCACCAGACATTTGCTTCGCCTATTCATAATTGCCACGATCTGCTCCTTTCTCAAATGCTGTTGTTCCAGTCTATACAAATTTCTGATCTGAACCTTCCCTATCTTTAAAACTTTCCGGTTCTGCAAATGACGATCTGGTGAGCACATTCAAAAACAGTAATTTCCATGGTTTCTCCAAACGATATTTGTGGAATGTTAAGTTGGAAGTATGAGTAAGACATTTTGTAGCTGGGTTTCGTAAATTTAAGCGGAACAAAGACTCTTCGGGTTAGCAGATAGTCAGAATGTCACACTGGTAAATTTTATTACTGTCTCAGTCAAAATATAATATTTATTGATTTATGTCGTAAGACCAATCATAGATCTTCATAAGACTACCGCCCATGAGTTCGGAACGTTCGGCAGCAGAAAGAGAATCTGAAACTCGAAAAGCCTCAACACCTTGTTCATAAGTCAATAAATCTACCGCCCTAGTCCAATCAGTTCCCCAAAGGCATCTTTCAAGTCCGAACGCCTGAAATATCTCAGTTAGAGGCTGCCATATGTCAGTATACGGAAATGGCTGATGAGATAGAGTACATGCTCCGGAGATCTTTATAGCAACATTGTCGCAGTCTGCTAGCGAAATTACATCAGCTAAGTCAGAAAACGGGTCTGAGGGTACGGGCGGAACGTGAGGTTGGTTTAAACCTAAATGATCCACTACTAACTGTGTGTTCGGATTGCGGATAGCGAGATCATGAAAAACTTTCAAATTACCTGAACACATTACGTTTATCGGAATGCCGGCTTGAGCGCCAGCAGCAATCATTCTGTTGAGGCCCGGATCATCAGCCTCGAATGACGGGGGCCGAAGCATAAGCCGCGCACCTACCACGCCAGGTTTCTCCGCCCACGAGGCTATTTTGTCTTCGATTGATTCATCTTGCGGATCAAAAGGTTTTATCAATCTGAAACGACTTGGATGTGTTGCGAATACCTGAAGGGCATAACTGGCATCATAGCCATACAAGCTAAATGGTGAGACTAGTAGAGCTCCGTCTACACCTACTTTATCCATTGCTTCGACCATGTCATCACCAGTGACCTCTTCTGGTCCCCGCAAGAACCCTAACCATGGTCGGGTCGAACTATCCCTCTGATAAGAATGGACTTGTGAATCAATTATCATAATATACGCCTCCTAAGCCTTTTCATCGTCTAGTGATTGCACTTAGTCAAGTCTTACAAGTTATCGAACTCTGGTCAGTATTAAACCCCAATCGCACTTATGACGAGCATAAGCCACTCTATGACAACTATGCTCTAGTGTCACTCCTGAATTATTTAGTGCGCTGTAGCACCACCGTCCCCCAATAATGAAAAGGCGGCAAAAATTGTGATTTATCTGAGGCAATCAAAAACACGGCATAAGCAACGCTCTTCGGTTCACTTCCCTATTCGAGAAACAGTTCCTATCAACTAGCCAAACTAATCCGTGAAACAAAATTGCTACAGCAAGACACTCTAATGATAGTGGGTACCAACTCTCATCAAAAAGTAAGAAGGAAAGTATAATTCACCCATAATGAACATAAGGAGAAGAAACCGTGGTCTCACAATTACGTATATACACTATCAACCGAGGGATGATGGATTCATGGCTCAAGTTGTTTCATGAACATCTAAAGCCCAACCATGAGAAATACGGCATATCCGTTGAGGCCTCCTGGGTCAATATAGACCGCACAGAGTTCATATGGGTACGAAGCTTCGACAGCATAGGAGAGATTCAGAATAAGGAGGCCGAGTACTATTCATCACCCGAACGTATTGCCCTGGGCGATCAACCTCAGGTCCATATTGCCAAAACGGAAGTTCGAGTCATAGAACCAACTACCCCTTCATAAAAATATGGGCAAATTGAACTTTCGTCTGCAACAAACGTTGAAGCAGATCTAGGGTAGGTACTTTGCTATATATATGACGACACTAAAAATCAATTAAGCCCTATGAAAATACAATTGATTCCTAGTGTTGTTGAAACACATCCTTTGGACGTTCAAGCGGTGACAGCCTGGCTTCGAAGTCTCCTATGGAGTTGAATTAACATGATCGACTTACAATGGTATAAAGGCAATATTCATACTCATACAACAGAATCTGACGGAGATGAAGAGCCACAGAAAGTTGTCAGTTGGTATAGAAAACACAATTACGACTTTCTCGTACTTAGTGATCACAATCACGTCACAATTCTGGACTATCAATCTGGTATACGCAGACTAAAGAGACCTCTAATGATTCCAGGGGAGGAAGTGAGCGTAAATCTAGCGGGAGGATCAATTGCCGTCCATATAAACGGAATCGGAGTCAACCGTTTAGTAGAACCAATTGACTCAGGAGATGTCGTATCCACTCTTCAATCCAATATCAAAGCGATAGTAGAAGCGGGGGGCATAGCGTACTTTATTCTTTCAAATTACAAATGGTCATATGTCCATGATGCAATTAGTCAGGTGAGTGGGGCCAGCTTACTTGAGATCTTCAACGGGCATCCGTTCGCGAACTTATATGGCGGTCCGGGCCGCCATAGTTCAGAAGAGATATGGGACAAAGTGTTGAGTGAAGGCAAGCCGATTTTTGGTGTTGCAACAGACGATTCACATAATTACAAGGATTTTTCACCATCTCACTCTAATCCAGGAAGAGGTTGGGTAATGGTCCAATCTACTGCCTTAAATAAGGAATCAATATTGGAGGCTCTTGCAACTGGCAATTTCTACGCTTCAACAGGTGTTAACCTCAATAGATTGGAGATATCCCAACAAGGTATATCTATTGAGATAGAACAAGAACGGGACCTTATTTACACAACGATGTTTACAAGTGTAGATGGGAATTTACTCGCACAGGTTAGCGGACTCACAGCGAATTATAAATTAACCGGAAAAGAAACTTATGTAAGAGCTACTGTAATTAACTCAGCCGGCACAAAAGCATGGACTCAACCAGTTTTCGTGACCAAAGCATTCTAGATTCAAAGATACCTTTCCAGGTATGTAGGTGAACAGCGCTTTCAAGTATTACTGTTAATAAAATTAATACACTCACGTCGATATTGGGATGCTTAAAGCCTTTGTCTGAAGCTTGGCTCCAGAAAATGACTCCATACTAAAATCTAATAGGGAAGGATATTAATGAGCAGCGTAGCCGGCGCTTTGGGCTGCATGAGATTGATACAAAAACAATTGAGGAAGTGAAACTCTATTAACTTATCAAAACTGTTATAAAATCAAGAATTCAGTTTAGTTTAACTGGAAATTAAACCTGTTTAAAACCTGTCATTTCGTGACTAGAATAGAGTGGAGCTCCTGGAGGGATTCGAACCCCCGACACCCGGTTCCGAAGATCGACCAATACAGGCATGCATTGCCTTATCTAGGTTCGAAACTTGTGCAGATAAAACCGTCTTCGTTCGCTCTAATTCGCACAGGTTGCTGTCAACGTTGCTGTCAAAAAATAAATGTCAGATTCGACCGAAAAAATCTACAGATTTAGAATTGTAGTTGGTGGCCAATTTGTCACTGTGTGAACTGTTGTTGTCACCTTTGTACAAAAACTTTGAATTTCTTGAATATGGGAAATATAAGAGCGTAAAAGGAGTATTGATTTGTCGACTTACCACATCACACACACCCATTCTGCCGAAAATTGTTTTGGCGCTCCTAATCGAAACGATGAAATGACGTCATTATGGAAGCAAATTAGGACTAATGCCGAAAAAAAATAATGTTGACATAAAATTCTTCAAAATTTGTCCCTCAGAACATATCTTTTTTCTTTTGGTAGAAGCTGAATATTATTCAGATATTGAGAAAACAATTGGACAATGTAAGAAAACCGGAGACTTTACCGTCACACCCGTAATGGAGCAATCTTTCTTCTAAAGAACATATTATGGGTTGCGATATAGCTGACATGCCTTTGAACGATGGCGAGCTTGATTCCGCTGTTTTACACAATCGTAAATTTTGCCTACCATTAGGGGGGCCTCCTGTACCGATCGGAGAGAAACCTGTCCTAGAGCCCTAAGTGAGCCGTGATGAACAAATATTAGTATTGGGGCCTATAAAGGGGTGTCAGCCACCCGGACGGTGCTGGCGAACCGCGGACGGGGGTCCAGTGCTATATGGGCTGGTTAATTTGATACAGGATATGACTAGTTTTACCTTCGATGGAACGTAGCTCAGTTGTTATAGCGTCGGTCTCCAAATAAGCAGAAATCCCGTCCCATTGCTACACTCTAGTGGCTCCTAATTTCAAAGTTTCGCAACTTTTAACAACGTTCACATTTTAATTGTAGCTAGATGCTGTCCGGATCCAAAGTCGGTTCACATGATATTAAAATCCTCCATTAAGGTTAATTGGGAGTGTAAGAATGAAAGTTAGGAAGATCACGAATCTCCCGGTCCAAGACAACGAGGGTAGAGTCTACTACACCGTGCGAGTCGATACGGACGCTGGCATCCATGGCCTTGGAGAAGTCGGTATCAGCAACTGGGGCCGGGCCATAGCAAATGCGGTTGATCACCTAGGCGAGTTGGTGATTGGTGCTGACCCTTGGGACACGGAGCGACTCTGGCAGGAGATGTTCAGGTCAGGCTATTTCCCTGCTGACAAGGTGTATTGCTGTGCCATCAGCGCCATCGATATCGCACTTTGGGACATCAAGGGCAAGTCAGTGAATATGCCCACCTACAAGCTGCTTGGCGGCCAGGTACGTGAGAAAGTGGTTTGCTACCCACATATAAGGGGAACAGATAAGGAACAGATCGTCGAAGGCAGCAAAAGAGCCGTGGGCGAAGGTTGGAAATTCGTGCGCTGGGGTCAGCCTGATCCCTGGGGAAGCTTTGAATCCGGAGGCATTTCAATAATCGAGCCGGATAAGTCGATGCGGTTGGCTGTCGAGCTTATGGGTGAGGTCCGAGAAGCGGTAGGACCCGATATCCAAATCTGTTTCGACGTACACACACAACTCGAACTGCCCCATGTTGTCCAAATGTGCAAGCTCATGGAGGAGTTCAATCCTTTTTTCATCGAAGACCCTTTGC